>JBKJOZ010000022.1:0-9803 GCA_046595315.1 Limisphaerales bacterium | reverse complement strand
CAGCGCACGTCAGACCTCCGGGCGATGAACGAGCAATTAGAATCATTCGTCTATTCCATCGCTCACGATCTGCGCGCGCCCTTGCGCTCGATGATCGGCTACTCCCAATTATTGGTGGAGGATTACTCTGCGAGTCTGGACGCCACCGCATCCCAAATTCTCAAACGCATTCAAGCTTCCTCGGAGTTCATGGATAAACTGGTGATTGATTTGCTCGCCTATGGCCGCGCCTCAAGTGCCGAAATTGAACTCGCGCCGGTGGAAGTGCAAAAGCAATGGGAAATCGCCATGGTACAATGCGCGGCGCAAATTGAGCAAAGCCAGGCGCAAATTGAGATCGTCGGCCCATTACCCGTCGTTCGTGCGCACGAAGCCACGCTCTGCCAATGTCTCGCCAATTTATTGAGCAACGCGCTGAAGTTTGTTGAATCCGGAGTGCAACCTCAGGTGCGTTTCTGGGCCGAAGATCACGGCGATTACACGCGGTTGTGGGTTGCGGATAATGGTATCGGAATTCCGTCAGAGCAAAAGGAGCGCGTCTTCCGCGTTTTCGAACGTTTGCAAAGTTCGCGTTACTCCGGCACCGGCATCGGCTTATCCATCGTGCGCAAAGGCGTCGAACGCATGGGCGGCAGAGCCGGGGTGGAATGCGAGCCGGGAAAAGGCTGTCGCTTTTGGATCGAGCTACCGAAGGCGTCTTAGGTCGTCGAATTGCAGCGGGTGTGCTATTAAGTCCCCGGTGAAAGTTAAAAAAACGTCTCCGGTTTCGTCTCAGCCGCGATTGCGATTACGCGTTTCGCCCACGGCTGAAACTATTTTGCGCTCTGGTCACCCATGGCTTTTTGCCGAGAGCATTCGTGATCAAAATCGTGAAGGACAATTGGGGGAGCTCGCCGTGATTTTCGACCGCAACGACGCGTTTCTGGCAATTGGTTTGTTCGATCCCGACTCCCCATTGCGCGTCCGAATTTTGCATTCCGGAAAACCGCAAATCATCGACACGGCATGGTGGCAAAAACATTTTTCCGAAACAATTCGACGACGTGAAAATTTATTCGACGAACAAACGACCGGGTTTCGTTTCATCAATGGCGAAAGCGATGGTTGGCCGGGGCTCGTCCTTGATCGTTACGACACCACGTTGGTGCTCAAAATTTACACCGCCGCCTGGTTCCCTCATTTGGAAAAAGTGTTGGCTCTAATCGCTGAATTCTTTCCGCAGAAGCAGTTGGTTCTGCGCCTGAGCCGCAACATCCAGCGCATCGCGCAGACACAATTTAATTTGGCGGACGGACAAATTTTACGAGGCGATCCGTTTGATGCGCCGGTCATTTTTCTGGAAAGTAATTTGCGCTTTGAAGCGGACGTTTTGCGCGGGCAAAAGACCGGGTTTTTCCTCGATCAACGCGAGAACCGGCGACGCGTAGAAACGTTAGCGCGTGATTGCGATGTGTTGAACGCGTTCAGTTTTTCCGGTGGATTTTCTCTCTACGCGGCGCGAGGTGGCGCGCGTTCCGTGACCGATTTAGACATCAGCGCGCATGCTCTTGAAAGTGCGCGCCGCAATTTCGCGTTGAACAAATCCGATTCATCGGTGGCGGCGTGCCGACACGAAATGATTCAGACTGATGTGTTTGCATGGATCGCGGCGAATGCAGAACGTAAATTCGATTTGATCATTCTCGACCCGCCGTCGCTGGCCAAACGCGAGGCTGAACGCGCTGGAGCCATTCAGGCTTACGCGAAACTCGCGCGTCATGCGATTGCGCACCTTCGCCCCAACGGCGTGCTGGTCGCGGCCTCGTGTTCCGCTCATGTTTCGGAGGAGGAATTTTTCGTGACCATGCGCGAAACCGCCCGACAATCCAGTCGCAAATTTGCAGAACTCCAAACTGCGGCGCACGCGCCCGATCATCCTGCGAATTTTCCCGAAGCGCATTATCTCAAATGCATTTTCCTGCGGTTTTAGCCTGACCGCAAAAAAGTCATTTTTTTCGCTCCCCGCGTCTTGCCAGAAACCAGCGCCGATCTACGTTGCATGAGGAGAAAATTTTTATGCCAATGACAATTGAAAAAATGGAGAAGAAAAATCTTTTTACGCCCGACGAACGCCGTTTATTGGACAAAGGTGTCATTGAACTGGCGACGTTGGATGGAGTGACGTTTGGCCGCGCTACCTTGCAGCCGGGTTGGAAATGGTCCACGAGCGTGAAGCCGATTGTGAAAACGGATTCCTGCGAAGTTGCCCATTTGCAATATCACATTGCCGGTCTGCTTCATGTGAAAATGGACGACGGAAATTGGGAAGAATTCGGGCCGGGCGACGTGTCGCACATCCCGCCGGGTCACGACGCGTGGGTGGTTGGAAATGAACCGGTGGTCGTGCTCGATATTGCAGGGATGCAACATTACGGCAAACCGCACGAATAGTTTTCGCAAAACCGTGGGAATAGCTTTAAGAATTCTGCACCGGCAAAGCCGTCAGCGAAATCTTCGCGTTGGTCTGCGAAAAATAATTGGCGGACCATTCGTTGGAAAAAAGAACGACTGGATTTTGTCCCATGTCGTAAGCCAGACGTGATCCCGTGGGTAGCGAAAGCGCGTCGAGATCTTCTTCGCTCAAGCCACGCGGCAGCCAGCGCACGACGTTCCATGGCGCAGCTTCAAGGCGGGACGCCGCGCCATATTCGCTTTCGAGTCGAAATTGCACGACCTCAAATTGCAACGGGCCGACCGCCGCGAGGAGTGGAGTTTTAATCGCCGTGTTGCGCAAATGGAGAACCTGAATAACGCCCTCCTGCAAGAGTTGATCCAACCCCTGGCGAAATTGTTTGTACTTCGCAGTGTTCGGATTGTGCAGGTAAGCAAACGCTTCGGGAGTGAAACGCGGAATTTCTTTGTAGCTGATCGACGGATCAGTTGTGAGCGTGTCGCCGATGCCGAAACCGTCGTGTCCAACTAATCCAATCACGTCGCCGGGATACGCTTCATCAACGGTTTCGCGTTCGTTGCCGAAAAGTTTATGTGAACTGGAAAGGCGCACTTTTTTCTCCGAACGAGAATGGCTCACGGTCATGTCGCGCTCAAATTTTCCAGAACAAACGCGAACAAACGCAATGCGATCGCGATGACGCGGGTCCATGTTCGCCTGAATCTTGAAAATAAATCCTGAGAACGCTGGATTTTCCGGCGCAATTTGGGTTCCTGCCATGACGCGGGGTTTAGGTGGCGGCGAATGTTTAAGAAAACCGTCGAGGAGCAATTGCACACCGAAATTATTCACACCGCTGCCGAAGAAAACCGGCGTAGTTTTTCCTGCCAGCACCGATTCTTCATCGAAAATTTCACCCGCGCCTTCCAGCATTTCCAATTCTTCAGAAACCTTGCGGTAAGTTTCGTCATCGAGCCGCTCGCGAATGATCGGATCGTTCAACCCGCCGACTTCGACGGGCGCGCGATGTTTGCCGCCGATGGTTCGCTCGAAAAGATGAAATTGTTTCGCGCGCCGATCATAGACGCCTTGAAATTCAAAGCCGGTTCCGATGGGCCAATTCACCGGAAATGCGCCGATGCCGAGGACTCGTTCAAGTTCGTCGAGCAATGAAAGCGGATCTTTCATCGGTCGATCACACTTATTCATGAACGTAAAAATCGGCACGCCGCGTTGTTTGCAGACTTCAAAAAGTTTGAGCGTTTGCGCTTCAATACCTTTGCCCGCGTCGATCACCATCACGACGGCGTCCACCGCCGTGAGCACGCGATAAGTGTCTTCGGAAAAATCTTTGTGACCGGGAGTGTCGAGCAGGTTGATGCGATAACCGTCGTAATCAAATTGAAGAACCGTCGAGCTGATCGAGATACCGCGTTTGCGCTCCAGTTCCATCCAGTCGGAAGTGGTGGCGCGTTGATTTTTTCGCGCGGTGACGGAGCCGGCGAGTTGAACCGCACCGCCGTAAAGCAAAAGCTTTTCGGTCAGCGTCGTTTTACCGGCGTCCGGGTGCGAAATAATGGCGAACGTTCGTCGCCTTTGGATTTCTTTGGCGATGTCCACAAGGGCGCGGAATTAGCACGACCTACTGCTAAAACAAAGGCGTCTGGGGCCGGAAAAATTACGCAGCAACACGGCTTGCGGCTGGAACGGCAGGCGCATGTTGCGTCAACACCGCTTTGTTGGCCTTGAGATATTTTTCAAGCGTGACTTTGCTCGAAAGGGAAACCGGCGCCCGTTTGGTGTCACCCTTGAAATGTTTGTAATGCACCAAGGTCTTGCCGATCAGACCGACGTGCAGATTAGAACCTTCCAAACCCCAAATTTGTCCGGTTTGCAGAATAGGGGAGGGAACTTTGAGTTTTGTTATTTTTTTCAGACCGCGACGATATCAGATTTTTGCAACCCTTCAAAGCAATCTTCGCGATAAAGTTTTAAGGTGAAACATTAGCCCCTAGTTGGTTCCAAAACGATAAAAACGTCTCTGAAAATTAGTGGAAAGCGAATCCTGAAGTAATCCCAACCCATTGCAATCGGTCACGATTTTTCCAATTTGATTCCAATCGAACAAATTGGTCGAGGCTTGCACGGCGTATTCGGTTTCGCTCAGCCCGCGAATACTCAGAAGTATTTTTGGGTGCGTTTCAATCGACAGGACTGCCGAGCCGTTGGGGGAAATTAGTTTCACGCCAGTCGATGCGGAGGGAGTGACGGTCAATGAAAACACATTGCTCGCGCTCAAAAATCCGTCGCTCACGGCAATCGTGATGATGACGGTTCCAGAAATGTTCGGCTCAGGCTGGATTCGTAAGGTGCGATTGGAGCCGTTGCCGCCGAAAAAAATATTCAGGTTTGGCACCAGCTCCGGTCGAGATGAGGCGACCGATAGTGTGAGCATATCCGCCGGAATTTCTGCGTCGCCCACGGTGAAGGGAATGATCGCCGTTGCAACATTCTGGCTGGTCGATTGGTTGCCGATAAATGACAGGGTTGGCGCCGTGTTGGTCGCATCGCCCACCGTGGAATTGACGCGTGGGCAAATAATAAAAACATTAAATTCCGGCGCGGTTGATGGCGGTGCGTTGCTCCCCACCGGCTTGGCCACGCGAAGATTGGTCATGGGCAGATTGATTAATTCACCCGTGTAAGTTCCGGCCAGAACCGGCGCGCCGTAATAATCCTGGGCGTTGCGCACTTCAAATTCTGAATCAGGCGTCAAAACCGTGCTGACATCCACGGCGAGGTTGGTCGCGTTTTCCCAGTTGTAAACGATGATGTGCGCCCGGCCCGCCTCGTAAATATTCGGGCGAACCTCCACCAAGTTGCTCGAAGGACGATTGGTCGAATAAACATTGTCTGGATAATTTTCCTCGTTCAAAAAACTCGTTCCGCTTAAAAAAGTGTTCATGGACAAAGTAAGATTTTGGTTGGAAGGCGAAAAAGTGACTTTGGTTTGAAAGTAGTTATTTACCAACACCGGATTGTTGGCCCCACCTTGATAACCCACGTTGACGTCTGAACCGCTGCCCTTCGTGTCATAGATAAAATTCCGGTTCATGAAAATGTTGTTCGCCTGGCCGGAGACGGGGCCGAAAAGCAAATTGCCCTGATGTTTTCGAGCCAATGCGCCATTGAAAAATAAAGCGTTGGCCGTGAGAAATAAGTTGTCCACGAGTCCCGCTGTGCTGGTGGCCTGAATGCCCAAAGCGTAATTGGCAAAAAACAGACTTTCCTGCACAGAACAAAAACTCGGATCGAGGCTCTGCGCATAAAGACCGTGACCGTGGCTGCGATCGCATCCTTGCCAGCCGTTATAAAAACTGAGCACGCCATAAAGTTCGGGATTAACGGCAGCGGAATTGACGCCAATCCCTCCACCGATGGAGTCGTGGACGATGAGATTAATCAGTTTGATGTGGGCGGCTCGCAAATCAAATCCGCTCACACAAAGATTATTAGTTTGACCGCTGTGAGCCACCGTGAAGGCGATGGGAAATGGACCACTTTCTGTCGTCAAACGATTCGAATGCGAATTCATTATTTCAAAGCCCTGGTAATTCACCCAGCCCCCGCTGCTTTGCGTAATGTTTCCGTCAATGGTCGCTCTTTCGCCTGGTAATTGCCGCACGGTGATCGGCGAACCCGGATCGCCATTTAAATCGCTAAAAAAAAGAGTGGCACGATTGGCTTTGCGATAAATTCCGCCGCGTAACCAGATCAGGTCACCTCCCAGCACGTTCGTCGGATGGTTCAGTGCGGTTTGTAAATCCCACGGTAAGTCCAAAGTGCCGTCACCTGAAGGCGAACCATTTGGAGCCGCATAAAATTCCGTCGCGGTTAAAGGCATCGCCGCTATTTCCGCCAACAGAAAGCAAAGCACAATCACTCTCGCGGGATGTCGCCGCCAAATTTGTTTTTGATTGTCGTTACCCGATAATCCCATGTGCCTCCTCTCGCAGACGTTGTGGTCTGATCCTGCAAAGCCAGCGAACCTAGTCTGAGAAATTCAAACGACATAGGCGGTTTCAATTGGTTTTTCGGCTAGTGCTTTTTCTGACGAAAGAATGAAGTTCGCAAATCTTTTTAGGATCCAACATGGCGCAAGTTCCAAAAGCTTCACTTTTCTGGTTCGTTCGTTACTCTTTGAGCGACATCAGGAAAAACGCATCCAACCTTCGCTGAAAAAATCTTCCACCCCAAAATGACCCGATTCAAAACGTTTGCCTCCGCCTTGGCGCGGTTACTCTTGCCGCTGATTTTTTTCCTGCTTGGCTGGACCCTGTTATTCGAGCTGATGCGATTAATTTTGGTCGTCGCCACGTGGTCGCATCATGGCAACGCCCCGCTTTCCCTCATTTTTGAATCGTTCTTGCGAGGCGCACGTTTCGATCTATCCATCGCCGCAAAACTGGGTCTCGTATTCGCGCTCTGGATGATTTGGCGTCCCGTCCCGAGGCGCCGGGAAAAACAGATTGTCTTCGGAATCTTCGCGGTCGTTGCGCTCATTTCGATTTTCGCTCTCATCGCTGAAGTTGAATTCTACAAGGAATTTGAGCAACGCCTCGGACGACTCGCCTTTGAATATTTCAGCACCAAATCCGAGCACAACGCCATCATCCTCGGCATGGTTTGGCACGGCTACCCGGTGATTCGCTGGATGCTCGCCTGTTTTGCAATCTGGGGGTTATTCATTTGGCTCGTTCGCCCGCTGCTCATAAAAAAATATTCTCTCGAAACCAGTTTTGGAGTGCGCGCAGTCGCGACCGTGTTTTGGATTTGCATCAGCATCATCGCTTTTCGCGGCGGTTTGCAGCAATCGGTTTTGCGCTGGGGCGACGGCTATTTTTCGCAAAGCACTTACGCCAATCAAATGGCGCAAAACGGAATTTTTACTTTGATCGATGCGCTCAGTCATCCCGAGGGCAAACAAAAATTGGCCGCACAATGGGAACGTTCTTTACCCATGGAAAAAGCGACGGAAATTGTTCGCGCCCTCACGCTGTTGCCCGGAGAAAAATTGATCGAGCCCGAACATTACCTTTTGTTGCGCACTTCGCCGCCGTCGTCCATCGCGCTCAAACGTCCGCACAATGTTGTGCTCGTCGTCATGGAAAGTTTCACTGCGCGATTTTGTGGCGCAGTGGGCGCGAAATTCGGCGCGACCCCGAATTACGATGCGCTCGCCAAAGATGGAATTCTCTTCGACCGCGCGTTTTCCGTTGGCACACACACCGCGCAGGGAATTTACGGCACGCTCTGTTCGTTCCCACATTTGCCCGATTTTGAAACGCTGATGAAACAACCACTGGCGCAACAACCGTTTCGTTCGCTCCCCGCCGTTCTCAGCGAATCCGGTTACGAAACGCTCTTCCTCTACAACGGCCTTTTTTCCTGGGACAACAAAGAAGGTTTTTTCCGCAATCAAGGAATCCAACGATTCATCGGCCGCAATGATTACAAAGACCCAACCTTCGTTGATCCCGATTGGGGTGTTTCCGATCACGATGTCTTCAACCGCGCGGTCAAAGAATTTTCCGAAATCGCCCGGCGCAAAAAACCTTTTCTCGGCGTGGTTTTGACCTTGTCAAACCATGCGCCGTTCAATTTGCCGAAAATTGCAGGGCTCGCGAAAATCGAAGGCGGCGAAGATCAAAATCAACGGCTCAATGGAGTGCATTATGCCGATTGGGCGGTGGGCGAGTTTATCAAATCGGCCAAACAAACGACCTGGTTCGACGACACGATTTTCGTTTTTGTTGGCGACCACGGATTTGGAATTCCACCGAATCTCACCGAGTTGGGCTTGCTCCACATGCATGTCCCACTTTTATTTTACGGCCCGAATATTCTCGGCACGAACCATCCCTCGCGCCACACCATTGCCAGTCAACTCGACATCGTTCCTTCGATTCTCGGAATTTTAGGAAACGAAAAAGCCCATCAATCTTTTGGTCGTGATTTGTTCCGTTTGGACTCGAATGACCCCGGTCACGCCTGCGCCAAAGATTCCGGCGGCGCGTTTGTTGGTTGGATCGAAGGCGACAAAGTTTTGGTCGGGCAAGGTGGAAAACCCGTTTCACTTTATCAACACGACCTTTCATTTCCGCCCACTGCCACCTCGGTTCCGCTCAAAAGTAATTCTGAAATGGCCACTCACATGCAGGCATTCGTTGAAGCAGGCATCTGGACTTTGAAACAGCGCCGCGCCGCGCCGTCGCGACAAAAACGCCCGCCCAACCGCTGACCAAACTGAAATAATCTGCGTCTAAATTCCCTGGTATGCAAAGTTCAGCAGAAGAAAAAGGAACTGGAGGTGGCGTTCCAGAAAACGGGAAACACATGATTGCGATTCTGGCTGGTTACTTCGCGCTGCAACTCGTCTCGCGCATCCTGATCTCCGACACCGCCAATCTCGACGAAGCGGAACAATTGATTTTAACACAAGGACTTCGTTGGGGTTACGGCTCCCAACCGCCGCTCTACACCTGGTTGCAAACTTTTTTCTTCACCGTTTTCGGCACCAACATTTTCGCCCTTGCGCTGCTGAAAAACATTCTGATTTTCGGCACCTATCTTTTCACCTACTTGAGCGCCGAACAAATCACGGGCCAAAAAAGGGTTGGGGCGCTCGCCGCGTTGGGTTTGTTGTTTGTGCCGCAGATCGTTTGGGAATCGCAAAGAGATTTAACCCACTCGGTTTTGACCACGTCCATTGCGGCCGCGACGATTTTTGTCGCGATCAAATTATTTCAAACCCGAAAAGTTTTTTACTATTTGATGATCGGCCTTTGCACGGCGCTCGGGATGCTCAGCAAATACAATTATGCCGTCTTTCTTTTTGCGTTGGTATTCGCTGCGTTTTCTTTGCGCGAAATGCGTCCCGCGTTGCTCAATCGGCGTTCGCTTTTGACGCTTGCCGTTGTTCTCCTCCTCACCGCCGGACACTTTTATTGGATGTTCCATCACAACGAAGAAGCGTTTACTCAATCCGAGAAGTTGCAGGTTTCTGGAGTCGTTGGCTCGTTGGACTTGTATGCCAAAGGAATTTTCAGTTTGATCACGGCTGTAGCGGGATTTTTTCTGCCGCTGTTGTTGATTCACTTCCTCATTTTCAAATGGGCTGCGATCCGTGAAATTTTTGTTCCTGAAACGGAAACCGAGAAACTGCTTTATCGAACCGTGGCCTTCGGATTGGTTTTTTGTCTGGTAGCCGTGTTTTGTTTCAAAGCGCGTTTCAAAGATCGTTGGATGCAACCGCTCCTTTTTGTTGTCCCATTTTATTTTTCCTTGCGGTTGAGTTCACGACTTAGCGCGC
>JBKJOZ010000274.1:0-15531 GCA_046595315.1 Limisphaerales bacterium | reverse complement strand
GTCCGCGCCCGGTTCAATCCGGAAAATGACTTTGCCATCGTGGAAGGGCAACTCCTCTGGCACATCGGCGTCGTCGGAATTGTTGCCTCCCGCGTTCTGCACGAATTTTATCGCCCGACGATTATTGTGGGCGGCGATGGCAATTCATGGCGCGGTTCCGGTCGCAGTATCGAAGGATTTGATTTGGCGGCGGCGTTGCGCGAGTGCGACGATTTGCTGGAAAAACATGGAGGTCACGCCATGGCGGCGGGCTTGACGATTGATCCGAAAAATCTCGATGCGTTTCGCCTTCGCTTGAATGAAATTGCACGACGCACTTTAAAAAAGGCGCAGCTTCAACCCGTCCTGCGCCTCGACGCCGAAGTGAATTTATCCGAAGTCACGCTGCAAACGATTGACGACTTGGAAAAGTTAAATCCAATTGGTCAAAAAAATCCGCCCGTGCATTTGTTTGCGCGGAATTTGACCCATCAACGCACGCCGCAACGTATGGGAAAACAAAATCAACACGCCAAATTCTGGGTCGGCGATGGCGGAAAGCCCATCGAAGCCGTCTGGTGGAATTGCGGCGATGCGACGCTGCCGAAAGTAAGTTTCGATCT
This sequence comes from Limisphaerales bacterium, assembly GCA_046595315.1. GTDB lineage: Bacteria > Verrucomicrobiota > Verrucomicrobiia > Limisphaerales > CANJXF01 > CANJXF01. Next base: position 14,929 of record JBKJOZ010000274.1, on the reverse strand, counting down.
CGCCTTCACTGCGCAAATCAATGAGTTCAACGGAAATTCTTCCGTGCAGTTGAAAGTATTGGATTGGCGGCCAACGACTTGATCACCCGAGTGCGGCAAATTTCTCGCGACCTTCCATCAAAAAATCGATGTAGCCCGACAGTCGCTCTTTCATTTCAGCGCGAGGCACAATGGAATCGATGAGGCCGTGATCGAGAAGAAATTCGGCGGTTTGAAATCCGGGCGGCAACTCGGCTTGAGTCGTGTCCTTGATCACTCGTGGGCCAGCAAAACCAATCATCGCGCCCGGTTCGGCAATAATTAGATCTCCGACGCTCGCGTAACTTGCCATCACCCCAGCGTAGGTTGGGTTGGTGAGCAAGCTGATATATGGCAATTTGTTTTTTGCGTGATACGCTAGTGCTCCGCACGTTTTGGCCATCTGCATCAAGCTGAACATCCCTTCATACATTCGAGCGCCGCCACTGCTGGAAATAATAATTACGGGCAAACCTTTGCTGGTTCCGGCTTCGATGAGGCGCGTGAGTTTTTCTCCGACCACTGAACCCATCGAACCGCCGAGAAAACTAAAATCCATGACACCAAGTGCGACGCGATGCTTCCCAATTTTTCCAATGCCCGTGACGACGGCGTCCTTGAGCCCAGTCGATTTTTGATAGCTGTCCAATTTGCTCGTGTAGGATGCGGCGCCGGTAAATTCCAGCACATCGACGCTGGTCATGGCGGCGTCCATTTCCTCGAACGAACAAGTCTCGACAAGGTAATTGATTCGTTCCCGCGAGCCGATCGGAAAATGATGGGAACATTTCGGGCAAACTTTCAAATTTTCGTCCAATTCCTTGTCGTAAACCATGCTGCTACACTTCGGACATTTCGTCCAAAGACCTTCGGGAATTTCGCGCTTCTTGGATTTGGCCGAAGCGAGTTTTGGCTTTTTGACGAAAGTCGTTTCGGAGCCTGAGGGTGGGGGAGTGACCGCAGGTTCGGAAGTCTCTAAACCGAGCGTCTTTTTGTTAAATGAAGTTGTAGCCATTTCCTTTTTGAGAATAGCGGTTAATTTCTTCGCTGAACTACTTTTATTTTGCACAGTTTTAAGTTCATTACAGTCCACGCGCCACTGTCCAAACGCAAATTTCTCCGGCGCCGGCTTTCTGCAAAACTTTCGCGCAGGCGCTCGTGGTCGCCCCGGTAGTCAACACGTCGTCCAATAAAACAATTTTTTCCCCGTTCAGTCGCTGCCGGTGGCGAACGCAAAACGCACTGCGGACATTGGCCATTCGTTGGGGCCGCGTCAACTGGGTCTGAGTCCGGGTAAATTCAACGCGCTCCAGTAAATTTTTGTTGGTCGGAATTCCTGTGGCCCGCGAAAGTTGGGTAGCCAATCGATCCGCCTGATTGAATTCGCGCTCCCGTTTTTTTAAGCCGTGCAATGGAACGGGCACAATCCAATCCCAGTTGTGCGTTTCTAAAATGGGTTTAGCCTGGCGAATCAGCAGGTCGGCGAGGAAGGGTTCAAACCAGAGCGCGCGCAAATATTTGTAGCGATGGATCACATCCAAAACCAGTCCGCGCGCCACCACGGCGGAACGCGCCGAGGAGAAATGCAATTCCATTTCCCGGCAATTGCTGCATTCAAAAGTTGTGGTGATCTCGCCCTCGTAGGGCAAACCGCATCGCTCGCAAAAAGGCGACTGGATGAACTGAACCTCTGTCCAACAATCTGAGCAGACGTAGCCTTCAGCGGCGGCGGCGCGGCGAGTGGCGCAGATTTGGCAAACCGACGGGTAGAAAAAACTTAGCCCGGCGTCTACCCATTTTTTAAGAGGAAGAGTTTCCATGAATATCGGGTTGTGCTTTCACCTCGTTTTGTTGGGTGAACAAAATACAAAATAGAATTGTGAGAACAATCGTCGCGAGCCAACCGTCCATCATTTCCCGACCGCCCCAGAACCACGAATCTGTCCCCGGAATTTTTTTGGTGAGCAACCGGTAGGATCGCAGCCAGAAAATCCAACCGGCATGGAGGCCGATCGAAAAATACAAATTGCCGGTTCGTTGGTAAGCGAGGGCGAGAATCGCGCCAGCAATCAACAAATTAAAAAATCCTGGCACCAACAGTTGGAACTCGACGAAACCGCGCAACATACTGCTGAGAGTGAGAAAACCGGAGCTCCACATCACCGTGACGGGCGATGTCGCTTTGGCAAAAAAATGGAGCAGGGCGTAGAGCGCACTGCTGGCGACCAGTGCAAATGGCCAGGGATGGTTTTTTCGCAGCGCGCCAAAAAGTGCGCCGCGAAAAAGGGTTTCCTCCAAAATTGCGACAACGGCGGCAGTCAGAGTGGCTCCGAGCAAATCGCCGATGAGTCCAGCTCCCGCATTTCCAAAATCCAAGCGCCGTGCCCCGAAGAAAATTGCCAGCAGGGCCAACGCGGCCATCGACCAAAATCCCACAAAAAATCCGGTGACACCTCTGCGCCAGTGAAGTTGGACGGGCGCAAATCCCAAATCTTTCCAGGACCGAATTCCCAGGCTGCGGAGAAACGGCCACAGCCCGACCAGGGCAAGGAGCAGGAGGGAGCGATTGACGTAGCGATGGAACGGCTGATGAGCGAGTTGCTGGAACGCTCCAGCCTGATTTGTGGCCGCCTGGACGAACTTGTAAATCCACGGAGCGAAAAGAGCTGCCCCAAGAAAAGTGAATGTGAAATAAATGGAAAAGAGACTTATTGGCCGCACGGCTTCGACATTAAAATTCGTGACCCGAGGTGCAAGCTCATAATCTTTGCAAAATTTAAATGCAGAATTTAGACTGCCCGGAGATTTTTATGGATTTTAACGCGCTCGACACCCTCAATCAAAAGCCGGCGTCGAAACAATTCGGGCAATATTATTTGCAGGAGCAAATCAACACCGGCGGCATGGCCGATATTTGGGTGGCGACGAATCCGCAGGGAAAAACGTTTGCGCTCCGCCATCTTCAACACCAATTAAAGCTCAATATTCTCGCGCGCAAACGGTTTGTGCGTGGCTGCGAAATCCTTTCGCAAATTCATAATCACGAGTTTGTCATTGGCTACGTCGAGCATGGGAAAATCGAAAACCTTCCCTATTTGCTGATGGAATACGTCGAGAGCTCCAATCTGAAACAGATGATGTTGCGCGGGGATTCAGTTCTGGCGGACAACGTGGCCAGTATTTTGATCGACATGGCGCTGGCGATCGAACATGTGCACGACAGCGGGTTCATGCATCTGGATTTTAAGCCGGAAAATATTTTAGTGACGCGCAACGGCCACATTCGTCTGGTCGATTTTGATTTGGCCCAGGAAAAACCGGACAAGCCAAAAAAGTTTTCCAAAAATCCGGGCACGCCCGCCTACATGCCGCCGGAACAATTGCAACATCTGGCCATCGATCACCGTGTCGATATTTTTGCCTACGGCGTGACGGCTTACGAATTATTGACTTCGCGTAAACCGTTTAGTGGCGATTCTCCGGGAGAAATTCTCGCGAAACAGAAAAGTGGTTCGGCCATTCCACCTCGCGAGTTCAACGATATCCCGCCGGCATTGGAGAAAATTGTTTTGAAATGTTTGGAGCGTGATCCGGACAAACGTTATCCCTACGGCAGCGTGCTGGTGCGAGATTTGCAGGAAGCGCTTTACGTAAAATAATTTCCATAGCCAACGGCAAGGCGTTAAATTTAGCGGTTGATCCATCTGGGAACCAGCGGCATCGACTTGCTAATCTGCTTATCGAGCTCCTTGTAATCAGGTTCTTTGGATTCCACGAGATCCCAAAATCTCTGGGAATGGTTCATTTGCGCGGTGTGACATAGCTCGTGAATCAGGAGGTAGCGTACGATTTTAGGCGAGAGAAACAGTAGTTTCCCATTGAGACTAATGGTTTTCTTTCGAGAGCAGCTGCCCCATCGGGAACGTTGCAATCGCACTGCAACCTTCACAAAAGGTAGGTTTGTTTCCGCGCTCATTTGCTCCAACCACGGAGGTAACGCTCGCTTTGCCTTTTCTAAAAGCCACCTCCGCAATGCCCGGCGACACGCCAGCTCGCTTTCAATCGCTCCGACTAGAACAAGATGATTATCTCTCGCCTCTTGAATTTTTACGGAATTTCTTTTGCTGGGGGTATAGGTGGCCGTCCAGTTTTCCGAGATGGCTGGTAAAGCAATCATCGCGGGCCGCAGCTCGGCGGGTTCTGGTTTGGGAATCTTAGCGAACCGTTCCGTGACGGCTGCAATCCAAGGTCTTTTTCGTTCCAGAATTTCAGGAATCTTCCGGGCGTCGAACGAATGTGGAATAACAATTTCCAGTCCGCGTTGAACTGTCATTCTCAACGAGACGTATTTTGCCCGGCGGCTAATCCTGACTCGATGCTCAATGGCTTCGCTCATTTTTTTACAAACGCTTCCGAATGGTGCGTGCGGGTTGCGGGTTAAAAAATTACCGTCTGATGGACGGGACTATTCGAGCCACAGCCCCTACGCTCTGGGATTCAGTTGGAATTTCAATTCCTTGCGATCAGAAGGGTTGCGGACCTGAATTCTGTGATCGCGTTTTGCCCGCCGCTCAATGGTGATTTGGCGCTTCTTCCGGCGGGTTCGCAGCTTTTCAATCTCAGTATCCAATTTGATAAAACCATTGAACCGAGCAGGGGTGAGAACGCCATTTTCCATTCCTTGACGAATGGCGCAGCCGGCATCCGATCCATGTTTGCAATCATGAAATTTGCATTGTCTCGCCAGTTCCTCAATGTCAGCAAATCCTTCCCGTAACGTTTTCTCATCTGTCCACATCTGCACCTCCCTGATGCCCGGGTTATCAATGAGCATTCCACCCTTGGGTAGGACAAGAAGCTCGCGAGCAGTAGTCGTGTGTCGGCCTTTGCCTGTAATTTTATTTACCTCGTCGGTCCATTGCCATTCATCGCCGAGGAGCAGGTTGATCAAGGCCGATTTTCCCACACCGCTGGAGCCGACGAAAGCCACCGTGACACCGGGTTTGAAACAACTTTGCAGTTCGGTCAGCCCATTTTTTTTGATCGCGCTGGTCACATAAACTTGCGCGTCCGGTTGCAAAGCGCGAATCGATTGGGCTGCCTCTTGATTTTGTGAGTTGGAGAAAAGATCTGATTTATTTACCAGCACGACGGCTTGGGCTCCACTGCGGCCAATGAGTGAAAAATAACGCTCCATCCGACGCGGATTGAAATCTTGCCCCGCATCGGTCACTACCACCACTACATTGATGTTCGCAGCAATGACCTGTTCTTCAGCACTCTGGCCAGCAGCCCGGCGGGAAAAGCAGGTCTGCCGAGTGAGTCTGGCCTGAATGACTGTTTCCTCCCGATCACCGCCCAGCTCCAGAGCGACCCAATCGCCCACGGCAGGGAGTTCGGCATCCGTTTCCGCGTCGTGATAAACTTTGCCGCTCATGCTCACTTCCAATTCTTGCCCGCCACCCTCTGCCAGAAGTGCACCATAAGTGATGCGATTGTCGCGGATCACACGCGCTGGCTTCCACCCCTTTAAATAAAAAGGGGCAAACTCGCTTTCAAAAGCAGCGTTCCACCCAAGATCTTCCAACGTCATCGCATCATCCTAGTTTCCAAATCGTAAATGCCAATAGGCAAAAAGTAATCAGAGGAGATCGATATTCTTTTGGTGATGCCGTTTGTAAAATATTCACTGCTCTGTAAAAAAGAAAAGGCATTGCTCCTGTTTTTTCGAGGCCAAAGGTGTCAGATGCGGACAGAACGGACCGTCGCTGGCCGGAACCGGGCATTAAATTTTTTACCCATTGCCATCATGGGACGTTCGATAAAAGCATGCAGAGCGGCTGCCGCAGCAAGAATCAGCGGCAGACCGAAAAAGAGCATGGCTAAAAGTGCTTGGATGGAAGTTATCTTTGGGAAATAAAAAAGGAGAATTGAAATAAAGCCAATGATGATTGGCCAATGAACGAGATACAGCGGAAAAGAAATTTTTCCGATCCATTGCAGCAAGGGATGGAGCAAAATTTTCCGTGGAATTCTCAGGAGTTTTGTGAAGCGATCATTCCCTCCGGCGAAAATGCACCCGAATCCGATCGCCCATATCAAAAGTGCAATTTTGTGCCACGGAACCAGCAAGACGGAAACGGCAATCAATATAGCCGTGAACCCCGCAAATATTTTCGGACGATGACGCGGGACTCGACACGCGAATGCATATAGGTGGAAGCTGCCAATCCCGATTAAAAAAAGATGCAATTGTGCCGGAAGGAAGGCGAGATGCGGATTTGTCCAATAGTCGCGGTAACGAACTCCGAGCCACGCGAAAAATGTGATCACTACGATTCCTAATCCTGATCGGATAAATCGGGCGAGAAAGGGCGCAATTAAATAATATTGCCATTCTAGGGTGATGCTCCAAGCGGGCGCTAAAAACGTTGCGGTTGCGTCCCTCAGCAGTCGCGTGGGAACCAAACCGTTCAGCAGGGTGAGGTGCCAGAAAGCGTGTGTCGCTGGTGCGGAGATCTCGCTATCAGAAATCTCCCTGATCGCTTTGAAGTAAAAGGTCTCTCGCCATGGTGCAGTTTCCAATACGAAAGGGGTTAGATAAGTAGCGCCAAATCCGATTAAGATGCAGGTGAGATAGATCGGATAAATACGAAATGCCCGACCACACATAAACTCTGAATAGGTCTGATTGCGATTATGAATCAGGTAGGAAATGACGAAACCGCTCAGGATCATAAACACTTCAACCGCTGGCCCTGCCCCTACAAATTCGGCCCATATACGCCCAAGCGGTTCCTGAAAAGATAAGGAGAAAAAGCCTGTCCAACAAAAAATATGGGAAATCGCCACCCACATCGAGAGGATGCCGCGCACACCATCGAGTTCGTCAATACGTGCCTGGTTAGTCCTTTTGAAACTTGCTACGGGCCGATTTTGCGTTGGTTCGACGTTAGTGTTTATTGTTTTCCTTTGTTTGCCATGGGCTAATTTTAAATCGAGCCACATTAAAATATTTGAACACGAAAATTGGCCAAAAAACAGTTTAAATTTTGCAGAATTGCAGTCAAAAGAAGCAGCCGAAGAATTAGGCTTTGCGAAAGGCGTTTCTCCAGCTGGATCAACCGCGTTGTTTCGGGCGAATGGATTTCGTGAGACCCGCGTGCAGAAATCAAGGCATGAAAAGTTGGTTGGGCTCGTTTCTTCCTTGCCACGGTGATGCGGCTAGCTACGGTCGCCGAAACAAATTCAAAGATGAACCAAAGCCTCAAACTGATCGCGATTTTAATTCTATTGACGTCGCTGACCGGTTGCCAGTCTCCAGTAAAGGACGGCATTCATATCGTCGTGGGCGATTTATCCGCCAAGCCCAGTGCTAAAAATGAGACAAAGGTGGTTATTTTCAATGACTCAAGTTTTGTGCTGTTCGGAATGGATGAATCCCGAGAAATTAATGTCAAAATGAATGGGCGGAGTATCACCAAGCTTGGCCCAGGTCGTTATGCCCAAGTGATTGTGCCGAATGGAATTTTCCAAGTTGACCTGGTGCATTGGGACATAAAACGGTTTTCCTCTAAGCAAAGGATCGAGTTCAACGGTTCAGAATCTTTTTTACAGATTCATGCCACGACCACGGCGAATGAGGCTCAACTGGTTCCCCAGTTGCCGCCCGATTTTGAACGAAAGTTTCAGCCTGTAAAATGACTTATTGGATTTGATCTGGAGCAAGTCGCGTCAGAACGAAATGTTTTCGAAAATGACACTTTAAGGACGAAGTCCGTTGAAGCGATCATTCAACTTCAGTTTCGTGAGAGTTTCCACGTTTCGTCTGCAGACTTTCACGAATCAGCTTGCCATGAACTTTAGCACGAATAAAGTATTTGCCAAAGGTTCAGAGGCAGGAGAGATGGCTGAGTGGCCGAAAGCGCAGGTTTGCTAAACCTGTGTAGGAGCAATCCTACCGAGGGTTCGAATCCCTCTCTCTCCGCCATTTTTTCCGCAAATTCACTTTCCCAAAAAAGGACGCGATTGCTCGACTTCTTTCCTGCGCTCCGCAATTTTTCTGCTGCAAAATGAACTACGACGTAATTGTCATCGGCGGTGGCGCGGCGGGTTTGATGTGTGCCATCGAAGCGGGGAAACGAGGGCGGCGCGTTGTGGTTCTCGAACACGCGGAACGACTGGGGAAAAAAATCCTCATTTCCGGCGGCGGTCGCTGCAATTTTACCAACCTCGGCGCGAGTGCGGCGAATTATGTCACCAGCGGAAGCCCGCATTTTGTTAAATCAGCGCTCGCTCGATTTACGCCTGCCGATTTTATCGCGCTCGTTGAAAAACACGGTATCACGCATCACGAGAAAAAACTTGGCCAACTTTTTTGCGATTCCAGTTCCAAACAAATTGTCGAAATGCTGGAAGCGGAATGCGCGGCCGCCAACGTGGAAATCAAGTTGAATTGCCGCGTGGCTGATGTGGAAAAAGAGATTCATTTCAAGGTCGAAACGAATTTTGGCGCGCTGTCCGCAGAATCGGTGGTCATCGCGACGGGCGGACTGTCGTTTCCAAAACTGGGCGCAACAGATTTTGCTTATCACATTGCCGAAAAGTTTAGATTGAACGTTGTCCCGCGACGGCCGGGTTTGGTTCCGTTGACATTTCTTGAACACGAACGGCAGTCGTATGCAGCGTTAAGCGGCATTTCTCTTGATGTCGTTGCCTTCGTTTCCAAGTTCAGATTCCGCGAAAATATTTTATTCACCCATCGTGGCGTCAGCGGCCCTGCGATTTTGCAGATTTCCAATTTCCGCGAACTAAATGGAGCCATTAGGTTGGATTTGCTGCCGGAAAAATCTGCGAAGGAATTGCTCGGACGTCAGCACGGAGAAAAAAAAGAGTTGAGCACGGTGTTGGGTCAATGGCTCCCCCAACGTTTCGTGCAAGCATGGTGCGAACGAAATGCGCCATCGCGGGCCATGAATCGTTACACCCCGGCAGAGTTGGAATCCGTTGCCGCAAGGTTGCATTCTTGGGAGATTCAACCTGCTGGCGACGAAGGTTATCCCAAAGCCGAAGTGACATTGGGCGGGATTGATACGCACGAACTTTCTTCAAAAACAATGGGAAGTCGTAAAGTGGCTGGGCTTTTTTTCATCGGCGAAGCGGTCGATGTGACCGGCTGGCTGGGCGGCTACAACTTTCAATGGGCATGGGCAGCGGGAGTTGCGGCGGGACAGGCGGTTTAAAACTTCAAAAACAGGCGCTTTTTAAGGGAATTTTCTTGTATAGAGGAATCGATTAAAGGCAGTCTAATGAAAATTGCCCGACTTTTATTGTGATTTCGAAATCACGATGAATTTGGCTCGTTGTTTAAATTTTCCTACTCGAAAACTAATCCCCACCCACGTATGAATTTTTTTTTCTTGTGTGTCCTGGCTTGCATTGGAGCAGGATTTTCCATCTCGGTTTCCGCACAGACCTTCATCGTGGAAAGTCGCGGGGGAAATACCACTACGGGGACAAATAATGCGGCTTATACCTACGCGAATTTTTCAGGAACTGCTTCGGCCACCAAAAGCACGGCCGCTGGATTATCGGCTGCCAGTTCGCGCTTTGGAACGTTAGCCACATCTTCATTTACGGTGGGAGTGACTAACATTCTCACGATTGGATCAACTTACTCCGTAGCTGTAACGGTCGGTACTGCGACAAGTGTATCTGCGGATATCGTTGCTACCGTTGGAGCCAGCGGATTAACCAGCAGCACTTTGCCCAGCACGACGACGGCATTTCGCAGCGGGACCGCCAATACCTGGGTCACGATTGGAACCATTGTTCCGAGCACGACAAACCCGACTTTTACTTTTACCTACTCGAGCGGAGCTTTAACGGGGACGCCAATTCGTTTTCATGCAGACGCGATTCGGTTTGTTTTTGTTCCGCCCGCAGCCACAACTAGAACGTGGTCTGGAGCCGGGGGCGACAACAACTGGACTACTCCAGCAAACTGGGGTGGAACCGCTTTATCCACCAGCGGCGACGGAGCGCTTTTCGCGGGGTCAACTCGATTGAGTCCTGTGATGAATGGTTCCTATGATGTGGCGAACCTCGCCTTTGACACTGCGGCAGGAGCGTTCAATTTAACGGCATCGAGCGGAAGCTTAACTTTGAGCGGAACCTTGACGAACAGTTCGGCAAATCTACAAACGATCAACCTCCCCGTTATTTTGGCGAACGACCGAATCTTGGATGTGGGAGCATCCGGGCTGACAATAGGTGGTAATATTTCTGGAGCGGGTGGCATAACAAAAATTGGATCGGGCGCACTCACCCTGTCGGGGGTGAACCAATTTGCTGGAACGACCGCCATCAGCACGGGCACGCTGAATCTCAGCGGAGGTTCGGCCATTTCGGACTCAGGCTCAGTCAACCTGGCAAATTTCGCTGGCGTTTCAATGGTGTTAAATAACAGTGAAACAATCGGTTCGCTCTCTGGGGCAGGAACCACTGGTGGAAATATAAATTTAAATGCGAATGACTTAACCGTGGCTGGGACTGGGAGCGGCACTTACGCGGGGATCCTTTCCGGGACAGGGAATTTGGTTAAAAGCGGAACAGGCGCTTTGACTTTGCAGGGAGTAAATATTTTCACTGGAACAACGACAGTTAACCAAGGGATACTAGGTGTGAATAATTTAACCACGGTGGGTAACACCCTTGTTTTGAACGGGGGAACTCTCCGCTGCGACAATACTCGTTCTACTTTTGCTGCTTCCATTTCCAGCGCTTTAACTTTGACGGCGGATAGTGGAATTTCCAGTTCTTCTACTTTAACCAGTGGAACCCGGGTGATGTCGTTAAGTAGCGATTCCATTACGGGAACAGCTGGCACGCTCGGTTTGACCAATTTGGGTAGTGGCGGAACGTTTTTCGACACACGGTTTTTTGGGGGTGGATTTAATTTCTCGCGGCCCATCAATTTGGGCAGCGCCTCTGCCTCACTCAATTTTTACCACGACAATACCAAAAGCGACCAGACTTTTAGTGGCGTGATTTCGGGCGCTGGTGCAGTCCGGCGCAATGTTGCTACAACCGTTCCTGGAGGTAGAACCATTCTTTCGGGCAATAATACCTACACCGCTGCTACGGAAATTCGAGGTGGTTTTATCGGTCTTGGGATAGATTCCACCGGAAGTCCGGTCGTCACTTCCGGTCCTGTTGGCACTGGGCAGATGATAATTGGCGGTGATCCAAATCCGTTGGGATTATTTGCCACAGCGACCCGAACGGTTGGAAACAATATTGTTTTTGAAACTGCCACAGCGAGTGCGACGAACTTGACCATCTCTGGTTCGGCTAACCTAACACTTTCTGGAACGGTAGCCCTGCACGGAACTAGCGTAACTCGCTTCACGATAGATAACACGGGAGTAACCACACTTTCAGGCATCGTCAGCGGATCAACTGGATTGACCAAAGTGGGGGCAGGGCTACTGGTATTGAGCGGACCTAACACTTACAGTGGAATCACAACGGTTTCCGCCGGAACGTTGAGAATTAACAATACGACTGGGGCAGGCGCGGTAACTGTTGCCTCTACTGGAACCCTTGGCGGGAGCGGCACAATTTCGGGCGCGGTCGCGGTGAATGGAACGATTGCTCCAGGCAATAGTCCCGGAACTTTAACAACGGGAAGCGAAACGTGGAACGGTGGCGGTCATTATGCATGGGAAATCAATGACACCATTGGCACGGCTGGATCCAACCCGGGTTACGACAACATCTCCATTACCGGTGGACTTACTATTGCCGCTACATCTGGAAACAAATTTAACATTGATTTAACGTCGTTGGCCGGCGCAGTAGCCGGAAACGCGGCAAACTTTGATAGCTCGACTGACTATACTTGGACCATCCTAACTACCACCACGGGCATCATTGGATTTGATACGAATGCTTTCAATCTTGTGACGACTGCATTTTTCAACAGCCTTGGTTCCGGCAGCTTTAGAATAGCATTGGCGAACAGCAACAAAGACTTAGTCATTCGCTTTATACATCCGGCAGTTATTCTTACTCAGCCTTCAAGTCTGGTTAAGACAGTTGGAGATAGCGCTACATTCTCCGTTGGAGCCACAAACCAGCCTTTAACTTATCAATGGCGGAAAACCTCGGCAAATATTTCAGGCGCGACGGAAAGTTCCTATACGATCAATTCTTTACTCACTGCGGACGCAGGTAATTTCGACGTAGTAGTTGCAAATGCTTCCGGCAGCGTCATCAGCAGTGTGGCGACTCTGACCGTGGCTAAAGCTAATCAAACCATCACCTTTGGAACGTTAGCCAACAAAACCTACGGGGATACGACCTTTGGGATCAGTGCCACCGCTTCGTCCCTTTTGCCAGTTAGTTTCTCTATTATCTCCGGACCAGCCACAGTTTCCGGAACTAATGTGACTATCACCGGGGCTGGCTCTGTTGTAGTTCGCGCTTCGCAAGCAGGAAATGCAGATTACAATGCTGCGCCGAATGTAGATCAGAGTTTTATCGTATCCCAGGCGAACTTACAGGTTTCCGCCAACAGCACTAATGTTTACGGCTCTGTGCCGTTGTTAACCCCAACCTACTCCGGCTTTATCGGTGCTGACAACGCGGGTAACAGTCTAACTGGATCACCGAGCTTGAGCACAACAGCGACGACTAATAGTTCTGTTGCGGGAAGTCCTTACGTCATCACGGTTGGATTAGGTAGCTTAGCTTCAGTTAACTACAATATATCCACGTTGGATGGAGATCTAACTGTGATTCCGGCGAACTTGACCGTAACAGCGGACAGCACCAATCGAGTTTATGGCTCGAGCAATCCGTCCTTCACTGCGACCTACAACGGATTTGTTAACAATGAAAATCTGATTGTGACAACCGGCGCTCCTGATCTGGCGACGACAGTTGACTCGACGAGCGCAGTGGGAAGTTATTCTATCACTGCGACCAACGGAACCTTCGTGGCGACTAATTACTCTTTGAGCTTTGTTAGTGGAACCCTGTCGATAACCAAGCTTGGACTAACGGTTGCTGCCAATAACGTCAGCCGTGCTTACGGAGCAACCAATCCGAGTTTTGGCGCTACCTACAGTGGGTTTGTTAACGGCGATACCGATGCCGTGGTTAGTGGTTCTCCAATTTTATCAACTAGCGCGACCACCAACAGTTCAGTAGCAGGAAGTCCTTATGCAGTGACACCGGCATTGGGAACTTTAACTGCAGCCAACTACAGCTTCACCAGCTTTATTGCTGGAGCATTGACGGTGAATAAGGCGCCCCTGACTGTGAGTGCGACTTTGTCCAAAACTTACGGTGCAACGAACCCAACCGGTGGTGCGAGTTATAGCGGTTTTGTGAACGGCGAAACATCTGCTGTTTTGAATGGTGCGCCCAGCTTGACGTCAACTGCAACCACTAACAGCACCGTAACCGGCAGCCCTTACCTCTTAACCGTCACAACGGGAACGCTGGTCGAGGAAAACTACGCGTTCAACTTTGTAGACGGCACGTTGACGGTCACGCCAGCAACTCTAACCGTGACAGCGGGTAGCACTAACCGGGTTTATGGTGCGAGTAATCCAGCTTTCAATCCGAGCTTTACCGGATTTGTGAATGGAGAAGATGTCAGTGCGCTTACTGGCGCTCCGAATTTAAGCACGACTGCAAACACCAACAGCGCCGTTGCGGGAAGTCCTTACACAATCACAGCAACCACCGGAACATTGGTGGCTGGTAACTACACTTTTGTATTTGCGGATGGTTCATTAACTGTAACTCCAGCCGCACTCACCGTAACAGCCGACAACACGAATCGAGTTTATGGAATGCTGAATCCTGCTTTTACTGCTAGCTATAACGGTTTTGTAAATGGAGAAAATTTCACGGTGATTAGTGGTGCGCCCGTTTTATCCACTGTCGCTACGACAAATAGTCCAGTGCTGGGTAGTCCTTACGCTGTTGATTTAGACGTTGGAACACTAAACGCGGCTAACTACATCTTCACAACCTTCGTCACCGGTCAATTGAACATCGATAAAGCGCCGTTGACGGTGACTGCCAGCGCTGCGAAAATTTATGGCGCAACTAACCCCACGTTGCTTCCCACCTACATAGGTTTTGTAAATAACGAAAATCAAGCAGTGCTTAGTGGTAATCCAAGTTTTACTACAACGGCGGATACAAACAGCACCGTTGCTGGGAGTCCCTACATTGTGACTGTAACCACAAATACTTTGGCGGCGGATAATTACGAAATCACTGCATTGGACGGCACCCTGACCGTTACTGCCGCTTCCTTGACGATCACCTCCGACAGTACGAACCGGGTATACGGCGCGACGAATCCAACGTTCACCGGTTCGCTGGTTGGGTTACAAAACGGAGACAACACCAGTGCGAGTTATGCGACTACCGCGACTTCATCGAGTTCGGTGGGGAGTTATGCGATTACGCAGACGTTGAGTGATGCGGGTGGGAAACTATCGAACTACACCGTGACGACGAATAATGGGACGATGTTGATAACCGGTGCTTCGTTGACGATCACCTCCGACAGTACGAATCGGGTTTATGGTGCGGCCAATCCAATCTTCACTGGATCGCTGGTTGGGTTGCAAAACGGGGACAATATCACGGCGAGTTACGGGACGAGTGCGACGACGAACAGTGTGGTGGGAAGTTATGCGATCACGCAGACGTTGAGTGATGCGGGTGGAAAACTATCGAATTACGTGGTGGCGACGAACAATGGGACGTTGTCGGTGACAGTGGCTGGGTTGACCGTGAGTGTGAACAGCACGAATCGCGGGGTGGGCCAGACCAACCCGATTTTTACGGGCAGCATTTTAGGAATCCTGAACAACGATGCGAT
>JBKJOZ010000230.1:0-12713 GCA_046595315.1 Limisphaerales bacterium | reverse complement strand
CCGGATTTTCCGAAGCGCGGCGCGGTGAACCAAAAAATCCAGACGGCGGTGGCGAGCATCGGAAAACCCATGGCGATTTTGAATTTTTCCATCCAGGCGCCGGGTCGTGGTAAAACTTTCAATAAATTTGGTTTAAAACACAAAATTACGAAAGGCGCGGCGAGGCCTAATCCTGCGGCGAGAAACATCAAGACGATGATGAGCGGAGGTTGCGTGAACGCGAAACCGATTGCGCCGGCGAGAAACGGAGCGGTGCAAGGCGTGGCGAGAATCGTCGCCAAAACGCCGTTGAAAAATGCGCCGGACAAACCTTCTTTTGCGGTCAGATTTCCGGCAGCACCCATGACGTTGCCGCTCAAAGTAATTTCGAAAAGGCCGAACAAATTCAGCGCGACGAGCGTGATCAATATCGTGAGAACGACACGGAAAATTTGGTTTTGTAGAATGATACTCCAACTCGCGAAACCCCCCGCCTTTTGCACGCTGATCGCGAGACCGGCCAAAACTAAAAAGGAAACGAGCACGCCGACGCCGTAGGTGAGGCCGAGAGTTTTGACGCGCGCCGGAGATTCTTTGCTTTGATTGACGAAACTTAAAACTTTCAGCGCAATCACCGGCAAGACGCAGGGCATGATGTTGAGGATCAAACCGCCGATGAAGGCGAAGAGCAGCATCGTGATGAGGGATTTTTTTTCAGAAACGATTCCGCCTGAAGTTGAAGCGGGTGCTGCGACTGCGGAACTGGCGGTTTTTAATGTGACTTCGTAACCCGCAACCGGTTTTCCATTTTCCAATTGCACCAGCACGCCAAGAATTGACTCGGGAAAATTCGCGCCGACTTTTTTGATTTCTTTCTGCAAACGCACTGACCCGGATGGAGTCGTGGTCGTTTCAGTTTTGCCGGAAATTTTTGCGCCAGCATTTTTGTAGGGAAAAAAGTCCCACGCACCGGACAAAGTGCTTGGAAGATCAATCATCAGATTGGTTGCGTTGCCACTCGCGGCAATGGATGACAGCACGGAAAAATCCGGCTTTTGCGGCAATTTTTTCTTTGCAGCTTCGATCAATTCCAGATCGGCTGACGGCTTGGATTCGTTTCCGATGACCAACGTGGCGGTGACGGTTTTTGTCCCGAGAACGCAGATGGTTTCGCATTCCTGCCATGAAACTTTCGCGCTCAACGTTTTTTCGCCGGGAGAAATTTCGGCGGGAATTTTCAGTGGAATGAGTAGAACGGTTTCATCTTCAAAAACGTAAGTGATGAAAGTTTTTTTTCCGGCTGGTGTGAGATTTTTTTCAGGAACCTGCCATTGCACTTCGCCCGCTGCGATTCCATCGGGAAGCGTCCAGACGATCTCGGTGGGTGAACCGGAATCACCGGCATTGGTCCAATAAGTGTGCCAGCCGGTCGGCATTTTCATGTGAACGGCAGCCAAAATCGTTTCGCCCGGTTTGGCTGAATCCGCAGACAACAGCAGTTTTACTTTTGTTTCAGCGGCGAAAATGTTCGTGGTGAACAACAGGCCACAAGCCAACAATGCGATGCGAATCCCAAGTCTCATAAAGGTATAGATGCCTCAGCTTGGAAATAATTTGAAACTAATTTAACTATTTCTAAACTGCGCGGACATGACCGACGCTGATAAAACTATTTTTCGTTGGATACGCACCGGTGACGAAGCGTTCGCAGAGATGTTGGCTGCGATTGGCGCGGCAAAAATTTCGATTCGGTTGGAAATGTATATTTTCCACGCCAATCCCATCGGCGAAAAATTTCGTGAAGCATTGGTTAACGCCTGCCAGCGCGGCGTTCGCGTCCAGGTTTTGGTGGATGCCGGTGGATCGATCACGCTACCCGACGATTTTTGGACGGTTTTCCGGACCAGCGGCGGCGAAATTCGCTGGTTTAATCCGCTGACGTTCCATCACTTCGGCCTGCGTGATCATCGGAAAAGTTTGGTTTGCGACGAAGCGGTCGCGTTCGTGGGTGGATTTAATATCGCCAGCGAATACGAGGGCAATGGGGTGACGAAAGGTTGGCGTGACCTCGGCTCAAAAATCTGCGGCCCGCTCGCGAAACATCTGGGCGCGGCGTTTGACGAAATGTTTGCGAGGGCCGACCAAAAGCACAAATTATTTGCCCCTTTGCGGACTTCTCATCGCAGCAAATTGGTGAAATTGCCGGACGCAGAACTTTTGCTCAGCGCACCGGGGCGAAGGCTCAATCCATTGAAACAGGCATTGGGCCGCGATTTGAAACGAGCGAAAAAAGTGCAAATCATTTGCGCTTATTTTTTGCCGACGTGGAAAATTAAGCGGGAATTGCGTCGGGTTTTGCGGAATGGAGGGCGAGTGCAATTGATTTTGCCGGGCAAAACTGACGTAGCGCTGTCGCAGATGGCAGCGCGCAGTTTGTATCGGCGGATGCTGCGGGCAGGGGTGGAAATCTACGAATACCAGCCGCAGATTTTACACGCGAAACTGTTTGTGATCGATGACGTGGCCTACGTTGGATCGGCTAATCTTGATACGCGCAGTTTGCAGCTGAATTACGAGTTAATGGTGCGTTTGGAGCAGCCCGAACTTGTGGCGGAAGCGCGGGAAATCTTTGCGAACGATTTGCCGCATTGCCGCAGGATCGAGAGTGAAAGCTGGCGCAAGGAACGAAATTTCTGGGAGCGATTGAAAGGGCGTTGGGCTTATTTTATTTTGGCGCGGCTGGATCCGTATCTTTCGCGGCGGCAGTGGAAATGGATGCGTTAGAAAATTATTTCGCCAAGGCCACGAGGTAGCGTTGCAGTCTCGAAATTTCTTCGCGCGCTTCGAGTTGCGTGTAGATCTGGTGAAGATTGGCGCAGATGCGGAGCAAGATACGGCGCGATGTCACGGGCGCAAGATGGCCCTCCTGCAAGCTGTGATTCGTGTGCAGCAGATATTTGATGCAATCGGCTTTGCTCAAAAGTTTTCCGCGATTGAATGCATCGACGTAAATTTCGCTTTTGGAGTTTTGAAAGCGGCAAATGAAATGCCCCGGCAAGCCTATGCCGGTCATCGGCAATTTTAAGCGTCGAGCAACGAATAAATAGACGAGCGAAAGGCTAATTGGGTTTCCGGTTCGCCGATCCAAAACGCAATTGATATAACTGTTTTCCGGTTGGTAATAATTTTCTTCATTTCCCGCGAAGCCCAGTTGAGCAAAAAGGTAATCATTGATGTCCGCCAGAATTTGGTCGGCATCGCTATTCGGATCCACCGCTAAACGCAAATCGCTGGCAAAACTATCCAGAAGCGCTCCGTAGGCTGAGGTGTTGATACTGGGAAATTGCGTTTGTGCGAGAAGCAAAACGCCTTCTTCGATGTCAAAATCTTCGCCTTGCCTCAGGCAAAAAGCCAGAAACTGGGTATCGGCATTTTGCCGGCCAAAATGTTCTACGATGGCTCGGGCGCGACGGCGTAATACCGGGTCGCTGCTCAATAGATGTGGGCGCAACCACCCCAGGACTTCTTCGCCGTAAGAAATCAGTTGTTCACGAACCGTTTGATAGATTGCAAGATCATCGTCCGCCAACAAAGTCATCAGGGCAGCGCGCTGACTTTCTTGGAGCAGTTCGGTTTTGGCGAGCGGAAGTTTCATGCGAATCTACAAACCGAATATCGCAGAAAACCGAAGAAATTCAACCGCAATACCTGAGATAAAATTACTTTTTGGGCGATGATTTTCGGGCCGGTTCTTTTTTGGCGTCCTGCGGTGTTTCGGCGATTAAAGCCCGTTGCTGTTTGCGCTGTTCGCGCCGGACCAAGGCGATATCTAAAAGTGCAATGATCGAGGCAATGCCTGTAAGTAAAAAACAGATTAGCCAATAGATGATGAAGGCTGATTTTTGCAGATGACTCGAAAGTAGCGTGAAACCTAGAACGAGCATTAAAAGGGCGGCGCTCAAAAAAATTCCCGAAAGCACGCGGCCAAGAGTGTGCGGAATTTTCATGGGGCAAAAATATCACGGGAAAGGAACGAACCCAAAAGCATTTTCCAGCAAGGTCACCGCAGATGCCTGTGGTGCGGTTACGGGCAGAAACGGTTTGCAGCACGGGAGGATTCTGTTAATTTTTTTCAGGGTATGAACATCACAAAACAATTAGCACTCTTCCTCGAAAACCGTCCTGGCACATTGGCTCGCGTTTGCGACGCATTGAGCAAAGAGAAAATTAATATTTACGCGCTCTCGACCAGCGACACGGTGGATCACAGCGTTTTGCGCATGGTGGTGAGCGACCCCCGCAAGGCGCTCCTTCTTTTTGAAGAGCACGGGACGCTGGTCGTTGAAGATGATGTTCTAATGATCGATGGCGACAACAAGCCCGGTTCGCTCGCGGACATTGCGCGCAAACTCGCCAACGTGAAGGTCAATATCGAATACGCCTACTGCGCCACCAGCCCGAACACCAAGAAAGGCCTGCTCATTTTGCGCGTCTCTGATGCGAAGAAGGCTTTGAAGGCTTTAAATAGCTAAAGGAGGCGAGCAAGTTTCTTTGGCTCATTTCCTGAGAATCAAAAAAATCTGAACCCCGCCACCGTCTTTCGGCAACTTTTGTCGGATAAAAGTGCAGATTTTTGCACTGAACTATTGCGCCCCCATTTTTTTCTAGTAAAAACTAACGAAATTTATTTTGAAACGATTGGTAACCAGATAGATTCCGGAAACTAAATGATGAGCGCCGAACCGAATAGCAGCCGCAAAACCACACTCGGAAGTTTGCCTCCGAAGCAAGGTTTGTATGATCCGCAATTTGAACATGACGCGTGCGGCGTCGGTTTCATAGCGCACATCAAAGGCAAAAAATCTCATCAAATCGTCAAAGACGCGCTGCAGATTTTGTTGAATCTCGACCATCGCGGTGCATGTGGTTTCGAAGCCAATACGGGAGACGGCGCAGGAATTCTCCTGCAAATGCCTCACAAATTTTTCCAAAAAGTCAGCGGTGAATTTAAAATCAAATTGCCGGAGGCGGGGCAATACGGCGCGGGAATTATTTCCCTGCCGCGGGATTCTGCGGAGCGCGCGAATTGCGAAAAGATTTTAGAAAATATCATCCGGGAAGAAGGGCAAACGTTGCTCGGCTGGCGCACGGTGCCGACCGATAATTCTTCACTGGGTGACTCGGCTAAAGCGTCCGAGCCGTTCATGCGCCAGATTTTCATTGGACGCAGTTCCAAAATCACGGATGACATGGCGTTTGAGCGGAAACTTTACGTCATTCGCAAACGCGCTGAAAACGCGATTCGTTATTCCAAAGTTGCTGGCGGTGGCCGCTTTTACGTGCCAAGTTTGTCCTGCAAAACTTTCATTTACAAAGGGCTGCTCATGCCCGTGCAGGTCGATCAATATTTTACAGAATTGCGTGACGCAGATTTGGAATCGGCGCTGGCTCTGGTTCACTCTCGTTTCAGCACGAACACATTTCCTACCTGGGAACGGTCTCACCCGTATCGCTACGTCGCGCACAACGGCGAAATCAACACGCTGCGCGGCAACATCAACTGGATGCACGCGCGTCAGGCGATGTTTGAATCCGAAGCGTTTGAAGACATCAAAAAAGTTTTGCCCACGGTCAACACCGACGGCAGTGACTCCGCGATGTTTGATAATTGTCTCGAATTGCTGGTGCTTTCCGGTCGCTCCCTGCCGCACGCGATGATGATGATGATTCCCGAACCGTGGTCGAATCACGAGTCGATGAGCGACGAGAAAAAAGCTTTTTACGAATATCATAGTTGCCTGATGGAACCATGGGATGGCCCCGCTTCAATTGCTTTTACCGATGGCATTCGCATTGGCGCATCGCTCGACCGAAATGGACTTCGCCCTTCGCGTTATTACGTGACCAAGGACGATTTGGTCATCATGGCCTCGGAAGTAGGCGTGCTCGATATTCCGCCTGATCGTATTTTGCAAAAAGGGCGCCTGCAACCCGGACGTATGTTCCTGATTGACACGGAGCAGGGGAGAATTGTTGCGGACGAAGAAATTAAAAACTCGATCGCGACGGAACATCCGTATCGCGAATGGCTCGACAAATACATGGTGGAGCTGGCGAACATTCCTGACGCCTCGCATTTGCCCGAGCCAGATCACGAAACCGTTCTGCAACGCCAACAAGCTTTTGGTTATACCTTCGAAGATTTGCGAATCCTGATGTCGCCAATGGCGCGCGATGGTGTTGAAGCCATCGGCTCCATGGGAACCGACACGCCGCTTGCTGTCTTGTCGGACAAACCGCAGGCGTTGTTTAATTATTTCAAACAACTTTTCGCGCAGGTTACGAATCCACCCATTGACTGTATTCGCGAAGAAATTGTGACCTCGGCAGAAACGACCGTGGGCTCTGAGCGGAATTTATTAAATCCTGAACCGCAGAGCTGCCATTTAATTGAACTCAAGTCGCCGATTTTGACAAACGAGGAGTTCGCCAAGCTCAAGCACATTAACCAAGCCGGTTTCAAATCCATCACCCTTCCAATTTTGTTCGACGTTAAAGCTGGCGAGGCTGGTTTGGCGGTCGCGATGGACGAACTTTGCTCGGTGGCGAGTCAAGGAATCAAAGACGGCGTCAACATTTTAATCTTGTCCGATCGTGGAGTTAATCAAGCCCGAGCACCGATTCCTTCGCTGCTCGCGGTGGCCGGTTTGCATCATCATTTGATTCGCGAAGGCACCCGTACTCGCGTTGGCATTATCCTCGAATCCGGCGAGCCGCGAGAAGTGCATCATTTCTCTTTGCTGATTGGTTACGGTTGCGGCGCGATTAATCCGTATCTCGCATTTGAAACACTCGACGACATGATCCGTCAAGGTTTGCTGCGCGACATCAAACACAAAGAAGCGTGCAAAAATTTCGCGAAAGCTGCGGTTAAAGGTGTCGTCAAAGTCATTTCAAAAATGGGGATTTCGACGATTCAAAGTTATCGTGGCGCCCAGATTTTCGAAGCGATTGGGCTCAAGCGCTCTATCGTGGATAAATATTTTACCTGGACCTCGACGCGCATCGAAGGCGTCGGCCTCGACGTGATTGCAAAAGAAGTTCAGATTCGCCATCAACACGCATTTCCAGAGCGCCAAGTCAATGGACACACGCTCGACGTCGGCGGCCAATATCAATGGCGTTCTGAAGGCGAAGCGCATTTGTTCAGCCCGCAAACGGTTCACAAACTGCAACTCGCTTGCCGCACGAATAATTACATAGCCTTCAAAGATTATTCGTCGTTGGTGAATGATCAGACGAAAAAACATTTTACGCTGCGCGGCCTTTTGGATTTCAAACCGGCAATGCCAGTGCCCATCGAGGAAGTCGAGTCCATCGAAAATATTTTGAAGCGCTTCAAAAGCGGCGCAATGTCCTACGGCTCGATCAGTAAAGAATCTCACGAAGCAATGGCCATCGCGATGAATCGCATCGGTGGCAAAAGCAACACCGGCGAAGGTGGCGAAGATCCGGCGCGATATGTTTTGGAAGCAAACGGCGATTCCAAAAATAGCGCGATCAAGCAAGTGGCTTCAGGTCGTTTCGGCGTGACAAGTTTGTATCTGGTCAAAGCCAGAGAGCTGCAAATTAAAATGGCGCAAGGCGCAAAGCCGGGCGAAGGCGGACAATTGCCTGGGATTAAAGTTTATCCGTGGATTGCGAAAGCGCGTTACGCCACGGCCGGAGTGGGGCTGATTTCGCCGCCACCACACCACGATATTTATTCCATCGAAGATTTGGCTGAGCTGATTCACGACTTGAAGAACGCGAATCATCACGCGCGTATCAGCGTGAAATTAGTTTCTGAAGTCGGCGTAGGAACGGTTGCCGCAGGAGTCGCCAAAGCTCACGCGGACGTAGTTTTGATCAGTGGTTATGACGGGGGCACCGGCGCCTCGCCGCAAACTTCGATCAAACACGCGGGCATTCCATGGGAACTCGGGCTCGCTGAAACGCACCAGACTTTGCTGCTGAATAATCTGCGCAGCCGAATCGTGGTTGAAACGGATGGCCAGCTCAAAACGGGTCGCGATGTCATCGTGGCCGCACTGCTCGGCGCGGAAGAATTTGGTTTCGCGACGGCGCCGCTTGTTTCGCTCGGTTGCATCATGATGCGGGTTTGCCATCTCGACACTTGTCCGGTTGGTGTTGCCACGCAAAATCCGGTGTTGCGGAAAAATTTTACGGGCGATCCTGCGCATGCGGTTAATTTCATGACTTTCATCGCGCAAGAAGTTCGCGAAGTGATGGCTGAACTCGGATTCCGCACCATCAACGAAATGGTGGGACGCACCGACCGCCTTGAGCCCCGCAAGGCGATTGAACATTGGAAAGCGAAAGGGTTGGATTTTTCCAAAATTCTTTATCAACCGGAAATCGGCCCTGAGGTGGGACGTTTCCAAACTATGACGCAGGATCACGGAATCGATCAATCGCTCGACATGACGCAGCTTTTGAAAATTTGCGAGCCTGCTATCGAACGAAAAGAAAAGGTCATCGCCAATTTGCCGATTAAAAACGTGAACCGCGTCGTCGGCACGATTCTTGGCAGCGAAATTACTCGGCGACATGGAGTCGATGCGCTCGCCGAAGACACGATCCGTTTGAATTTTAAAGGTTCCGCCGGACAAAGTTTAGGGGCATTTATTCCCAAAGGGATCACCCTGACTCTCGAAGGCGACGCGAACGACTATCTCGGCAAAGGTCTTTCTGGTGGAAAAATTATTTTGTATCCGCCGGAAGGTTCCACCTTCATTGCTGAAGAAAATATTATCACCGGCAACGTGGCGCTTTACGGGGCGACGAGTGGTGAAGTTTATATTCGCGGCATGGCTGGCGAACGTTTCGGCGTGCGCAATTCCGGCGTCAATGCGGTGGTGGAATCAGTGGGCGATCACGGCTGCGAATACATGACCGGCGGACGCGTAGTCATTCTTGGTTGCACGGGACGAAATTTCGCAGCGGGAATGTCGGGCGGCATCGCCTATATTCTGGACGAAAATTGTGATTTTGATCGCAACTGCAATCAACAAATGGTGTTTTTGGAAAAGCTCGAAGATGCGAAAGAAATCGCCGAAGTGCGCGCCATGATTCAGCGCCACGCCGATTACACAAAGAGCGACCGCGCGGCCAAAATTTTGAAAAACTGGGAAGAGTTTTTACCGAAATTCGTCCGCGTCATTCCTAAAGATTACAAACGCATTTTGCAAACGTTGCAAAAAGTTGAAGCTGCTGGTTTAAGCGGCGATGAGGCGCAGATGGCGGCGTTCGAGGCGAATGCGAAAGACATTTCGCGCGTCGGCGGCAGTTAACCTTTTTCAATAACTAAACAACCAACCACCCGAAAACCACACAAGATGGGCAAGCCCACCGGATTCATCGAATATTTACGCGAGTTGCCACTCGACCGAACTGCGGTTGAACGCATCAGGGATTGGAACGAATTCCATCATCACATGGAGGAAGGCAAACTGCGTGAGCAAGGCGCGCGCTGCATGGATTGCGGAATCCCGTTTTGCCACACCGGCACGCTCATCAGCGGCATGGCCTCGGGGTGTCCGATCAACAATTTAATTCCGGAATGGAATGATCTGGTCTATCGCGGCCTTTGGAAAGACGCGCTCGACCGGCTCCACAAAACGAATAATTTTCCGGAATTCACCGGACGCGTTTGTCCCGCCCCCTGCGAAGGATCCTGCGTTTTGGGCATCAGCAAACCGCCCGTCACCATCAAAAATATCGAGTGTTCAATTGTGGATCGTGGTTGGGATGAAGGTTGGATTACGCCCGAGCCGCCTAAAGTTCGCACCGGAAAAAAAGTTGCCATCATCGGTTCGGGACCGGCTGGACTTAGTGCTGCGGCGCAGTTGAACAAAGCCGGCCACACCGTCACCGTTTTTGAACGCGCAGATCGCGTCGGCGGTTTGCTCATGTATGGAATCCCCAACATGAAGCTCGACAAAAAAGCCGTCGTGCAACGGCGCATTGATCAGATGACCAAAGAAGGCATCACATTCCTCACCAATACGGAAGTTGGAAAAAATTATCCCGCCGAAAAATTGCGCGCTGATTTTGACGCTATCATTCTCTGTACCGGCGCAACCAAAGGACGCGATCTCCCCATCGAAGGGCGCGACCTCAACGGCATTCATTTCGCGATGGATTTCTTGAAGGCAAATACCAAGGCGCTGCTCGACAATCATAAAAACGGCGAATTTATTTCTGCGGCGGGCAAAGATGTCATCGTCATTGGCGGTGGCGATACCGGCACCGATTGCGTTGGTACTTCGATGCGTCACGGCTGCAAGAGCCTCGTGCAATTGGAAATTTTGCCCAAGCCACCGATGGATCGCGCCAAGGACAATCCGTGGCCGGAATGGCCGAAGGTTTACAAAATGGATTACGGACAGGAAGAAGCCGCAGCCGTTTTTGGTGGAGACCCGCGCGTCTATCTCACGACGGCGAAGAAGTTTATTTCCGACGAATGCGGACAGGTGAAGGAAGTTCACACCGTTGAAATTCAGTGGGAGAAAAACGACAAAGGCCAATTCGTGCCAAGGGAAATTCCCGGCACAGAAAAAATTCGTCCCGCGCAACTCGTTTTGCTTGCGATGGGTTTCCTTGGGCCGGACCAAAACCTTCTCGAACAACTCAACATAGACCGCGACCCGCGTTCCAATGCCAAAGCTGAGTTCAACAAATACACCACCAACCTCCCCGGCGTTTTTGCGGCAGGCGATTGTCGTCGTGGACAAAGTCTCGTCGTATGGGCGTTTAACGAAGGTCGCGGTGCCGCGCGAGAGTGCGATCGTTTCCTGATGGGCGAAACTAATTTGCCTTAACAAATTCCGTTCATTTCAAAGTTACAAATTTTTAGTAACTCTTTGGGATTTGGCCCGTCCAGATTCGTATGAAAATGGCGTTTGTTTTTCTAACCGTTCTTTTGCCTTTAGCAAATATCCATGCCGAAAAAACCAACGAGAACATGTCGTCAATGTTTGACACCGTAAAATACGAATGGACAGACGCCACACGCCAGCGGGCTGTCCCTGTAAAAATTTACTTCCCGAAGTCTGGAGACGGCCCGTTCCCCATCATTATTTTTTCGCACGGTTTGGGTGGTTCGTGCGATGGCTACGGGTATTTAGGTCGGC
This sequence comes from Limisphaerales bacterium, assembly GCA_046595315.1. GTDB lineage: Bacteria > Verrucomicrobiota > Verrucomicrobiia > Limisphaerales > CANJXF01 > CANJXF01. The sequence goes on along the minus strand of JBKJOZ010000230.1, from coordinate 1,539 downwards.
ATTGGGCAAGTCACGGTTACGTGTCAGTTCATCTGCAACATGCCGGAAGCGATGCTACAGTCTGGGAAAATTCTCCCGTGTCCGAGCGGGTGAAATTACTCGCGTACGCTGCCACGATTCCCAAAAATTCGATTGATCGCCCGAAAGATGTGAGCTTTGCGATCGATGAGTTAACGAAACTCAACGCCAAAGATTCTCTATTAAAAGGCCGTTTGGATTTAGAACGAATCGGCGCGGCAGGACATTCATTTGGTGCTTTCACCGCACTGGCCAGCGTTGGCGAAGTTTTTGTAACGCCATTGGGAGAAGAAGTTTCATTTTACGATCCACGCATCAAGGCAGCCATTGCCATGAGTTCGCCAATCCCTAGAAACAAACAGCAACTCGAAGCCGCTTTTGCGCAAATTAAAGTTCCCTGTTTTCACATGACGGGGACCAAAGACGACAGCCCCATTGGAGAAACCAAGCCTGAGGAGCGCCGCGTTCCGTTTGATCACATCACAGCGACCAACCAATTCCTCGTCACATTTACGGGTGGGGATCATTTTATTTTCTCCGGCCGCTGGCGTGAACAGACCGGCGGCGAACACGATTTAATGTTTCAGGAATTTATCCTGTCCAGTTCCACTGCTTTTTGGAACGCCTTTTTGAAAGACGATAAAAACGCTCTGCAATGGTTGCGCCACGATTTTGCGAGGGAATTAGGCAGCAAGGGCATCTTGGAAAAGAAAAATATTTTTTAAAGTGGCGCTTTTGAAAAAATGATTTTAAAAAATTTAATTTTTTTTTGAATCAAATTCCATTTGCCGGTGTCTCTACTGTATGAACCGCGTAACGTGGATGGGTTTTCCCGAACCACACGTAACACGCACAATTCCTACGAAATCCTGCTAGGCCTCCGATAAAATCGGAGGCCTTTTCTTTGGTTATTTCCCGATGAAATCAACTTTTGCGTTTAGCTCCGGCGTGAGGAAATGATCTGGCTCCAAGATTTGCACTTTGATTTGCAGCGTCCCTTTTTGCCGATTGGCTTCGGGCGCAATCTCCGCAACATAAGCTTCGTAAACTTTTTCTGGATACGCTTCCGGGCTGACGCGGCATTTTTGTTTCAAAAAAACTTTCGCCAAATCCGCTTCGTTCAAATCAATTTCCACTTGTAAGTCTTTCGGGTTCGCCAGCGCAATCAAGGCCGTGCTGGGGCCGCGTCCGCCGCCAAAGCTTTGTGGAACGACCAGTTCTGCGGCATCCGCCAATTTTTCCAATACCACGCCGTCAATCGGGGAACGAATCACGGTCCAATCCAAATAGGTTTGTGCGAGCTGCACGGTGGCTTGCGCTTCTTTGAGCGAGGCATTCGCAGAATCCAACCGCAAGCGCGCATCGTCTTCGGTTTGTTTTGATTCGACTTGAGTGAGGTTAAGTTTTTTGGTGCGTTCGTAATCCAGTTCCGCTTTTGAGACGGCGACTTGGGCATTAGTGACTCGGCTCTGCGCTTCGGCCACGCGCGCTTTTTGTTCGGCGTCATCGAGCAATACCACC
>JBKJOZ010000206.1:0-2620 GCA_046595315.1 Limisphaerales bacterium | reverse complement strand
TTGCTGCGGGATGGCAGGCGCATTCGGCGCATTGAAATCGAAATACGAACTCTCCCTGCAAGTTGCGCAACCGCTCGTTGAAAAAATTGAGAAACAACCCCGAGGAACCATCGTTGTTGCGTCAGGCACAAGTTGCCGCCACCAAATCGAACATCTCACCACGACGCATCCAAAACATATGGCGGAGTTGTTGGCGGATGCACTTTTGTGAGGAGCAGACGTCACCCTCGCCGCTACACAACGAATTGTTCGACAAATTTGTCCACGGGAGTTGCTTCAAGTTGGGCGGGATTGTCACACATTTTCAAAATCGCGGAGACTTGGGCAGCGGGAAATTGTGTTTCCAAATTCGATTTGAATTTTTGCAGCAGCAGCGGAATAGATTCAGTGCGACGACAACGATGCCCCACTGGATATTCCACTTCGATTTTTTCAGTCGAAGTTCCGTCTTTGAAAAATATTTGAATCGAATTGGCAATGGAGCGTTTGTCCGGTTCCAAATATTCCTGACTGTAACGGGGTTCTTCCTTCACCACCATTTTCGCTCGCAACGCGTCTACGCAAACATCTTGCGCGATTTTATCTTCGTAATGATCGGCCGTGAGTTCGCCGAACAACAAGCCAATCGCAATCATATATTGCAAACAATGATCGCGGTCGGCGGGATTATGCAGCGGGCCGGATTTGTCGATGATGCGGATGGCAGATTCGTGGGTGTGTATGGAAATTGTTTCAATGTCGCCAAGACGATTTTTGATGAGCGGATGCAATTTGAATGCGGCTTCAACTGCGGTTTGCGCATGGAATTCTGCGGGAAACGCGATTTTGAAAAGCACATGTTCCATCACGTAGGAACCGAGCGGACGTGACAATTTTATTGGTTGTCCCCGAAACAAAACATCGCTGAAACCCCAGCCTTTCGCCGAAAGCGCCGAGGGATAACCCATCTCGCCTTTAATCGCCATGAGCGCATGTTGGACCGCACGACTCGTCGCGTCCCCAGCCGCCCACGATTTTCGAGAACCGGTATTAGGCGCGTGGCGATAGGTCCGCAACGCGCCACCATCGAGCCACGCATTTGAAACCGCGTTAATTATTTGATCGCGATTTCCACCCAGCATTCTTGTGACAACCGCTGTGGAAGCAATTCGCACTAAAATGACGTGATCAAGTCCGACGCGATTAAAACTATTTTGCAATGCAAGCACGCCTTGAATTTCGTGCGCTTGAATCATCGCGTTGAGAACATCCCGAATCAGCAAAGGCGGCTTTCCATTCGCTACATTGTTTCGACTGATAAAATCTGCGACGGCCAAAATTCCACCGAGATTGTCTGAGGGATGTCCCCATTCCGCTGCGAGCCATGTATCGTTGAAATCCAGCCAACGAATGATGCAACCGATGTTGAATGCCGCGCACACAGGGTCGAGTTCGAAACGTGTTCCTGGGACTCGGCTGCCATTGGGAACGATTGTTCCCGGCACAACCGGCCCGAGAAGTTTTGTGCAGGCGGGATAATTCAACGCGAGAATTCCGCAGCCCAGCGTGTCCATCAAACAGTAGCGTGCCGTCTCGTAGGCTTCGTCACTCTTGATTTCGTAATCGCAGACGTAATTAGCGATTTCAACAAAGAGAGAATCCGGCTCTGAACGTGAATTACTGAATGTAGAACTCATGAGCGTTTTTCCAGTGGCACAAATGGGCGTGGCTCCGGTCCGACGTAATCCGCCGTCGGACGAATCAGGCGATTATTTCCGCGCTGCTCCATAATATGTGCCGACCAACCGGAAGTTCGCGCGATCACAAAAATAGGTGTGAACAGAGCGGTGGGAATTCCGCAAAACCGATACGCCGCCGCGCTGTAAAAATCTAAATTTGGAAAAAGTTTTTTCTCGCGCCACATGACCGATTCAATCCGCTCCGAAATTGGATAAATTGTTTTGTCGCTAACAGCTGCGCCCAATTTTTTCGCCCAATTTTTAATCACCGGCGAACGCGGGTCAGACGTTTTGTAAACGCGATGGCCAAATCCCATGACGAGTTGTTTTTCCGTGAGCCGTTTCAATAAACCCACTTCCGCTTCGTCTGGCGTTTGAAATTGTTCGATCAATTCCATGGCCGCTTCGTTCGCGCCGCCGTGGAGGTTTCCGCGTAATGCACCGATGCCCGAAGTGATCGCTGAATAAAAATCCGCGAGGGTTGAAGCCGTGATTCGCGCGGCGAAAGTGGACGCGTTAAACTCATGCTCGGCGTAAAGAATCAGCGAAGAATCCATCGCGTGATTTTGTAAATCGTCCGCTGGTTTGCCGTGGAGCAAGTGCAAAAAGTGTGATGCGATATTGGGATCATCAGTCGCGGTTTCGATTCGTTTTCCATGATGAGCAAAATGAAACCAGTAAAGCAGCATCGATGGAAACAGGGCGAGCAAACGATCAGCGATTTGAAATTGATCGCGCTCTTTATTTTCGGGTTCGATGCAACCGAGTGCGGAGCAGCCCGTCCGCAAAACGTCCATCGGATGAGAGTCAGCAGACAGTTGTTCTAAAATTGCTTTTAATTTTGCGGGAAGCGCGCGCAGTGAAATCAGTTTTTTCTTGTAGCCATCGAGTTCAGCGGCAGT
>JBKJOZ010000017.1:0-10030 GCA_046595315.1 Limisphaerales bacterium | reverse complement strand
CATGACCCGAATCATCATCACCGGCGCGAAAGGCCGCATGGGACAGGCGCTCGTCTCCTGCGCGGCGCGAAATCCTGACCTGCAAATTGTCGGTCAAATCGATCAAGGCGATGATTTGCAAAAAATCATTTCGCAAGGCGACGTGGTGATTGATTTCAGTTTCCATTCGGCCACGGCTCAAATCGCCGACCTTTGCGCACAAAATAGAAAAGCATTAGTCATCGGCACCACCGGCCATTCGGATTCTGAGAAGTCGCAAATCGTAAATCGTAAATCGCAGATTCCGATCGTCTGGAGTTCAAATTATTCCACGGGCGTGAACACGCTTTTCTGGCTGACGCGTAAAGCCGCTGAAATTCTCGGGCCCGACTTTGATCTGGAAATCGTCGAGATGCACCATCGCTTAAAAAAAGATGCGCCAAGCGGCACCGCGACAACGCTTACCGAAATTCTCGCAGAAGTTCGCCAGCAACAGTTGAAAGAAGTCATCCGCCACGGACGCGAGGGGATTGTCGGCGAACGCACTGCGGCCGAAATTGGAATGCATTCCGTTCGCGGCGGCGATGTCGTCGGCGATCACACTGTGATTTTTGCGACGAACGGCGAGCGCATCGAACTCACGCACAAAGCGTCGAACCGCGAAACTTTTGCCAATGGCGCACTGCGAGCGGCGCAATGGAGCACAAAACAAAAGCCCGGCCTCTACGACATGCAGGATGTGCTGGGATTGAAATGAAGTTTGCTTCGCTGGCATTCGTCGCACTTGGTTCCAACCTTGGAAATTCCCGGGAACTTATTCTTCAAGCAATGGAACGCTTGCAGGAATTTTCTCAAACACCTTTGCTCAAATCTTCACTCTGGAAAACCACGCCCGTGGATTGTCCGCCTAATTCTCCACCGTTTGTAAATGCAGTTGTCGGCTTGACCCCTTTTCCGAATGAAACGCCGAAAGCTTTGTTGAACAAATTACAGCAACTCGAAAAAGAATTTGGACGACAGCCCAAGAAAGTTTTGAACGAAGCGCGCCCGCTAGATTTGGATTTAATTTCGTTTAAAAACGAAACGTGCGCGTCAGAAAAATTAACCCTCCCTCATCCACGCGCGCATCTGCGTCAATTTGTTCTAAAGCCACTTAGTGAAATCGCTCCAGATTTGGTGTTCCCAAACCAGACTAAAACAGTGCGAGAATTTTTGGCAGATTTGAATTCGGACGAAAAATTTGCGCGTTTGGATTAACTCTCCCATTCGCACAACGACTCGACATACGCCGCCGAACCGTCACGTAACCATCCGTCGAGTTGCGCTTGGTCTTTGAGTTGTTGCCCACGCAGTCGAGGTACCACTAAAAATTTACAACTCACCTCAGTCAGCGCCGTCATGTCGCCCCACAATTTTTCAAATTGCGCGACGGGGAAAACATCTTCTTGTCCGTGACCCCAACGTTTTTTTACATCTTTGAGCGTGATGTAAGTCGGCATGCGCGCCGCAAAATTTCGAATCGCGCCGGAGACTTTTTCCTCATCAACCAAATCGGCGCGCGTTAATTTGAAAACCTGCAACAGCTTTTCCAAATCAATCCACGTCGTCATGGAATTGTAATACGAGAGATCAAACTCAGCTTCCTCGCGCGGCATGGCTAAACCTTCCACGAGGCGAACGCTGCCATTGACGCGCGCCAACCCACCGCCGCGATCTTCGATTCTTCGCGGGATCACTTCAAAGGAAAGACACGCGCCGCTGTGGATGTGAAGTCCGAGCAACGCCGGATCAACGTTCGCGCCGAGTGTATCGATGTTGTGCAGCAGTAAATATTTTAAATTCGGATTTGTTTGAAGAAGTTGCTCAAGCGTTCCATTGCGCAGCAAATTTGGAACTTCATACCAATGCCCGACGGGATGCAGACATTGGCCGGGCAAATTGTCAGTGTAATCGTGGGCTTCGCCGGCTTGCTTCGCCCAATCGATGAGTGCCGCGCGCAAACTTTCGCGAACTTTTTGCGCCTGTTCGTCCAAAAGTTGTTGCGGCATTTCTTCCCACGCGAAACGCAGATCGCGCTCCATCGGAACCATCCGCAAGCCGATGGAGCGCCCTTGCGAAAGCAACAATGGGCCCAAGTAGTGGTAATTTTTCTTACGCGCTAAAAAATTTTTGATAGCGGAGTGCGTGAGATAACTCGTGGTGAAAATGTGCGGAACGGCGCTGCCAAATTCTTTCGCGGTGCGACGGCTTTTTGCGAGATGCGTTTCGAGAAAGGTGCGATGGCGTCCGCCCAATTTGCAAAATGGATGCAACGCTTTGACCACACCGGCACCCTGCGTCCAGCGTGTGCCTGACCCCGCGGCGAGCGTGACCACGGCGACCTGCCCTTGGGCGAGGGCGTGTTGGCCGATTTCGATAAAATCACGGGCCGCATCCAGCACGTCGGACGCGTGGACATCTTCAATGGTCGTCGATTGCGGCAAACGATTTTGCGCGAGGCCAGTCCGCCCATCCTTTAAATCGGCGCGAATTTGCTCATGTTGCGTGCGATCAAAACCATTGGCGTCCAGCAATTCCGCGAGCGTCTGCTCCTTTGATTCTTGTTTTTCCAAGCGCGGCAAGAGTCGGTCAAATAACGTTTGAACCGTCCCGCGCAATTCCGGTTTTGTCCGGCAGGCGTTGGCAAATTTGTCCAACTCGACGCGCCGTTGTTTGGGCAAATGTTGCTGCTCAAGCCGCAATAATTTCGGAGCGATCAAAGCGTAATAACTTTCGGGCAACAAGGCGTGATCCCCTTTCAACAGGTCGGCGAACGTGCCGTTTTCGTTGATGGCAAAATTGTAAACCACCGGCTCCATGGCGAAGGGGAGCGCGTTTTCTAAGTCACGTTTGGTTTGCGACATGATTTCCTGCAACCGTTTTTGCGCCTCGTTTTTTTTCTCGGGCGCGAACATAAAACCCATGCCGCCGCCGGACATTCCGCCGAGCATCCAAAATCCCCAGAAATCTTTCCCAAATTCCGAGCGCACCTGATCGATCAAAGTTTCTGTATAAAAAGTACTCGCCCACGGAATGATGGTTTGCAGCGGCCCTTGGAAATTTCGCGCAGTCGCTTTGCCGAGGGCTGCGACATCGTTGGCGCGCAAGGCGGAAAAAATTTCGTCGAGAATGCCGAGTGTCTCCTCTCGTCCCTTCCATTCGACCTCGGAGCGCAAAAGATATTTCTCGGTGACCATTTCCAGGATTGGCCCCACATTTTGCGCCATTCCGCCATGGACCAGAACGAGACTTTTTTGCAATTTTTCGCGCATTTCTTCAGACACATAATTTGCGTCCAGAATTTTATGTTGGGGCAGGAGGCAACCACGGCTCACGCCAAATTCCGGATCGCCTTCCCTCGTCAACACGCCTTCGATTAATTTTATTCCCGGCCAGACGCCGCCGGAATCCTGCCAACCACCGCCGGAACCACCGAGCCATTCGCCGAGAATGGCACGAGCCAAAACCAAGCGGCGTTCGTTTTCTTCGAGCGCGCCTTCGAGCGATTGAGCCTGGCGCGTGGCGCGCATGCAGACTGAAATCAGCGCCGCGAGAAGATTTGTGGAAACAGCGAGGCGCGAACCTTTTGGAATGCTGTTCACGTTGCTGACCAGTTCGAGCCCGCGCCCCGCGCCGACAATTCGCGCGAGCAAATCAGAAAGATTTTGGCCGGAACCTTCGATGCCGGGCGGAACAATTCCCGCAGCGATCACTGCCGCTTTGAGCAGGCCGAGATAATCTTTGGCGAAATCGAAAACTTCGTTGAGGTGCGTGATGTCAACGGTCGCACCAAGATCAACACTTGTGAGGCGCAGGAGTGGCTCTTCGATGACGCGCAGATACGCTTCGACGGGCGGTTTTGGAGCGGCGTCTCGACCGTTCACACCGAGGTCGATGGAGACGTTCAACACTTTCGCGCCCTCCGGAAAATCCATTCCCAAAAAGAAAATATCGCTCCAGGCGCTATGCGTTAAATCCATTCGTACGGGCGTGCGTTCGCGCAAAATCGGATAACTCCCATCAGTGCTCGCCTGCAATAATTCCGGACGCAAGCGCAGCGGTTGGTCAGCGGGATGTCCCATACGAAACATCCATTGATTGCCGCGCACCGAGCGAACGCTGCGACGAACCTGGTCGGCGAGCGTTTGAATTCCAAGCCGGTAATACGCCGAAGCTAACGCGCTGGAAACGGCGTCACTCGGTCCCTCCACCATCTGCGCGTTGAGAAAAATTTCCACCGCTTCTTCAAAACGACGTTGGAGAAAATGTTCGTAGCCTTTGAACGGGATAAGATTTGAAGAACGGTTTTCGATTTTCAGCGGCAAATGAAATCGATGAATCGCGTAGAGAAAAAATAACGCGCGAACCCGTTCGTAAAGATTTTCGCTGTGCCGCCGGAAATTTTCCAGCTCGATGCATTCGTCTAACAACTCTTGCAGCGATGCAGCGCGACAAAATACGTCGAGCGATTGGTTGCGAATTGCAGGGTCGCTCGCCGTGATAATTTGCGTCAGTTTTCCGCGCATGGTCAGGCTTTTTTCACGGCCAGCAATTCGACAAGTTGCGTCAAAACTTCGTCACGATCTTTGCCGTCAAGCGATAATGCCAACTGCGCGATGAGGAGCCCATACTTGACGCCAATGTCGTAACGACGGCCCTGCAATTCCAGCGCAAGATACGGCTCCTTGGTCGCTACGCGGGTCAAAGCGGTGATCAATTGGACGCCGCTTTTGTCACGGGATTCCGCGACGAGGTCGCTTAAAATATTCATGACGCCGGGCGTCAGGACGTGCATGCCGAAAAAGCAGAGATAATTTCCAGCGCGCAAACCGGGCACAATTAATTTTTGCTCTGCTTCGGTCGGCGTCGGTTTCTCGATGACTTTTTCGATTTGATAAAGTCGCTGTCGTCCGGGGACGAGTCTGCCGCCAACGGTTCCGTAGTAGGGCAATTTGCTTTCGTGCGTCGCTTGCACGGCCGAGACTGAACATTTTTCAGCACGCGCCATTTCGACCAATTGTTGCGCGCAACATTTTTCCTGATGCGAAATGTAAAGATGATCGCCAACGAGCAGGAGAAACGATTGGTCGCTGACAAAATTTTGCGCACACTGAATGGCGTGGCCGTAGCCAAGCGGCACCGGTTGCTCGACGAAATGGAGGCGGCTCGAATGTTTGCCAGCGGCATTCCGATATGGCGCTTCATCTCCGGGCGAAACCACCACGCAAATTTCCTCCACGCCGGAGCGCAAAATTTCTTCGATGATAATGCTGAGCGCGGTTTTTTGGATCCCATCGCGGTCCACGAGCGTTTGCAACGGCAACGTGCGTTGATTCTTTCCGGCGGCGGTAATGACGGCTTTTCTGATTTCCACAGTGAAACTTTTGTTGGTTAAGTTTGGGAGCGTCACACAACTGTGCTTTTGCGTCAACGCTCCGGCAAGCCAGGTGGGCAACCTCAATGTTCGCGAGCCATTGATTTTTCTTGGCGCGATTCGTTTCCTGCCCGTTAATTCCCGCCGCATGAAACAAAAAGCTTACGCAGCAGCCGGCGTGGATATTGATCTCGGAAATAAAGTCAAAGCCACTTTGCCAAAGTTGCTTGCCTCCACTTATCGCCGCGAAGTTTTGGGAAAAGTCGGTGGCTTCGGAGGGCTTTTTGCGCTCGATACAAAAAAATATAAACAGCCCGTGCTTGTCTCCAGCGTCGATGGCGTCGGCACCAAATTGAAAATCGCGTTCGCGATGGATAAGCACGACACGATTGGCCACGACCTCGTGAACCATTGCGTCAACGACATCGCAGTGCTGGGCGCGGAACCACTTTTCTTTCTCGATTATCTCGGCACCGGAAAACTGGAGCCACACGTTTTCAAAGAAATCATCAATGGATTTGTCGCTGGTTGCGCAGAAAATAATTGCGCGCTGATCGGTGGCGAAACGGCGCAGATGCCGGGGTTTTATCAGCGCGGTGAATACGACGTGAGCGGAACTATTGTCGGCGTCGTGGAAAAATCCAAAATGCTCGACGGTAAAACGATCACGCCCGGCGACGTGGTGATCGGTTTGGAATCCAGCGGGTTGCACACGAACGGTTATTCGCTCGGTCGCCAGATTTTTTTCGAGAAATTAAAACTCAAACCAAAGAGCCGCGTTGCTGAACTTGGAAATACGATTGGCGATGAATTGCTGAAAGTTCATGTCAGCTACGGTCCGCTTGTTCAAAAGCTTTTGAAGAAATTTAACGTAAGTGGAAAAGCGCGAACCATCAAAGGTCTCGCCCATATAACCGGCGGCGGTTTCGTGGACAACATTCCACGCGTGCTTCCAACAAACTGTGATGTGGTTATCCGAAAAGGGTCGTGGGAAATGCTGCCGATTTTCAAAATCATCGAAACCAAAGGCGGCGTGCCGGACGATGAATTGTATCAAGTTTTCAACATGGGAATTGGCATGACCATTACGGTGGATGGGACGAAAGCGGATTCAGTTTTGAAATTCATCCGCGCACAAAAGCACAAAGCCTGGCTCATCGGCGAAGTCGTGAAAGGCCGAGGTTTGGCGCGCGTGGTTTAGCAGAGGGAAAGCGGTGGCTTTTAGCACCGCTCTAATCCGCATTAATTGACAAAACGAAAAAAGGCGGCCCGAAGGCCGCCTTTTTTCGTTTTAGATGCTGTTAAGCAGGAACGTTTTCATTCCCTTCCTTTTTAGACGGGTTGATACCAACCAGATGCACCGGTTTGTAGCCGCCGATGGATTTGAAATAGGCCAGAATGCCGAGGTAAATCAGCGCCATCGCCATCGGGATAAACGAATCGGCTTTGAGCGTCTTCCGATCACCCGTTTGGTCCGCGACCACAATTGCCGTTTGATCAGGTGTCCGCTCTTTTGCGTCCTTCGCTTCGGCAAGTTTTTTACCATCGATGGCGTTCACTTCCGCCAGCATCAGGAACTTCGAAGGCTTCTCGGCTTTGACTTGTTGGTAAATCGCAGGATTTGTTTTCTGCAAATGTTCCGCCGCAAAACGATCTTTCGAATAACCCAATCCAGGCCCGCCGATCAGACCTGCAGAAAGCATCCCGATACCGCCCATGATCGAAATCGCCACCGCTCCAGTTCTTGGAAACCGGTCGGAAGCAACTGCCAACATCGTTGGCCAAAAAAACGTTTTGCCGAGCGCGTATATTCCGAGGGCGAGGAGCGCTGTGGCGAAGGTTTGCATTCCACTCGCGAGTTGAAGCCCAAAAACAGCGAGGATTGAGCAGATCACCAGTAGTCCGACCGGTGAAATCTTGAGCGTTTTTTCAATGAAGTGAGCGCAGAAGCGCAGCAAAAACATAATCAATGATGTCCAAATGAATAACGCCTTACCTTGCTGCGAAGTGAAAAGATTGCCGGTGATGTTTTGAATCCAGCCGTCTGTTCCCAGTTCCACTGCGCCAACGAGCATGTGCGCGATGAACAGAAAAAATAGCAAAACTGATCCAAACGAAAACTTCGTGATCAACCCAACCGCTATCAGTAATGCACCGGAAATTATGTAGGAAGCAGTTTGAGAAAGACCGAGATTGCCCGCGAAGAACAGTGACAGCAAATAGCAGATGACGAGCGCGCCAAGAATCCCGACGTCTTTGAACATATCGCCAAGGCTTGTGCCTTTTTCCGATGCTTCTGATTTAGGAAATTTTTGTCCGAAGAACATCACTCCATACGCAATAGTCGGCAACAAATAGAGCGAGAGTTGAACTTTCCAGCTCATCTGCATTTTATCATCAAGCACCCAGCCCACGAGTGCGCCGAGGATCATGCCCAACGGCCAACTGGCGTGCAGAATATTGAGATAGTGCGTGCGGTTGTGTGGAAAAAGCGTGGCCACCAGCGGATTGGCGACAGCTTCGAGCGTTCCGTTTGCGAATGCGAAAATGAACATTCCCCAGGTAAGAAACTGATAGGCGTTAGCAGGCGTCGTCGCGGCAAACGTGACGAAGGCCGACAAGATATGAAGTGCAAACGCGGCCACGACCAATTTTCCGTAGCCAATTTTGTCCGCGATGATTCCGCCACCGATAATTCCAAAGCAAAAGCCGGTGAAGCCAGCGCCTCCGATGGCACCTAATTGGGTCGCGGTGAAACCGAATTCCCTGCCCCAATTGTCGAAAATGCCTCCGCGAATGGCGAAGCCGACGCCGGCGGCAAGAATTGCTGTGAATCCAGCCCAGAGAAGCCGGCTGGCGTTTGGTGCGATACCTTCAGTTTTTGCTGACATAGTTTAGTTAGGTTTTGGTTTCTGAAACGGACAGTTTAAAAAGTAAAACTAGGCAGTTTAACAATCGCTCCACCTTTGAGCGCGGATTGATGTGCGCACAGGCCGACGCACGTCCAGTTGGCAGATTGTTTTGCGTTCGGGAACGTTTCGCGTTTTTCCATGAGCGACGAAACGAATTCATGCACGAGATGCGGGTGCGATCCGCCGTGACCTGCGCCTTGCGTGAAACTGAGATGCGTTTTTTTGCCGAGATCGTAAACGCCTTTCGTGGTGAATGGCTGAATCGCCTTCGGCAAACGTTTCGCGTAGTCAGGAGTTTTGACCGGCTTCGGAATTTTTGCCTCGGCCAATTTCGCCGTGTGCATCACTAGCGGTTCGTGTTCGACGAGCGGCCATTCCACGGACGCTTTACTGCCGTAAACGTCAATGCTCTCGCGATATTGCCGCGCGGTGTCGAATAAGCTGCGGATGATGCGCGCATTGACATCGGTTCCTTTGAATTTGATGTGCGCAGTTTCAACGGCGAATTTGCTTCCGTACTCTTTAACGAGTTCTTTGCGGATGGTTCCTGAACCAAAGCACGAAACATATTCCGCAGGTTTGCCGATCAAACCCGCGACCGGTCCAACGCAATGCGTCGCATACCACATCGGCGGAAGTCCCGGCCAATAATTTGGCCAGCCGTCCATGTCTTGCTGATGACTCGCTTGGACGAACTGCAATTTGCCGAGCTTGCCAGCGTCGAGCAGTTCTTTCATGAAAAGATATTCCCGCGCGTAAACCACCGTCTCCATCATCATGTAGGTGAGGCCGGTTTTCTTCACGAGATCGACGATCTTTTTACAATCTTCAATCGAAGTCGCCATCGGAACGGTGCAGGCGACATGTTTTCCGGCCTTCAACGCGGCGATGGATTGCGCGGCATGGTCGGGAATCGGTGAATTGATATGGACCGCGTCAACCTTCGGATCTTTGAGAAGGTCTTTGAAGTCCGTGTAACGCTTTTCAATGTCGAACGCGTCGCCAATCGCGTGGAGTTTTTTCTCCGTGCGTTGGCAAATCGCATACATGTTGGCATTGGGATGCCGCTGATAAATGGGAATGAATTCTGCGCCAAAACCGAGGCCAACGATGGCGATATTTATTTTCCGGTCAGACATGGATAAGTGCGCGAATGACAGCAGTTTTGCCGAGGAAGTGTCAAGAAACGATTTGCCAAATGGCGGGAGAAATCATTTCACAACCGGTTTGCTTCCTTTTGAAATCAGAAACGCAATCAGGTTATTAAAATCTTCGGGTGTAATGACATCAGAAAAATTATCCGGCATGAGCGAGGACTCCGATTCGCGGCGTTCTTTGATTTCTTTTTTTGGAATCGAAATTTCTTTTCCGGTTGAATCAGCCAGCACGACCATTTCGCCTTCTTCGCGGCGGAACAATCCACTCTGCACATCGCCATCTTTCAAGACAACGAGCGTGGTGCGAAACGCGCGATCCACATTTCGATTCGGATCAAGAATATCTTCCATCAAACGATCTGCGCCGCGATTGCCTACGCCGTCGAGTTGTGGCCCGACGAGCGCGCCTTGCTTATCAAGTTGATGACAGACCGCGCAATTTTGCGTGAAAATTTTCGCGCCAGATTCCACGTCCGTTTCTGCTTCAACAAATTTCCCGCGCCGTTCATCAATCAGCTTTTGTTTTTCCGCGCTCAATGGAGCTAAACCCGCGATCAATTTTTCCAAAC
>JBKJOZ010000248.1:0-6534 GCA_046595315.1 Limisphaerales bacterium | reverse complement strand
ACTGAATGTCGCCGTTGTTCCAGCCACGTTCGTGCTGTTCACCGGCTGGCTCGTGATCACTGGCGGATCAATCACGGTTAATGTCGCTGTGCTGCTCGTCACGGTTCCTGCCGCATTGGCCACTACCACAGAATAACCTGCCGCGTCACTTTGCGTAACATTTAACAAACTCAATGAACTGGAGGTCGCTCCCGATATCGGAGTGCCGTTCTTACGCCATTGATACGTGGACGCTGATCCGCTGATCGTCACACTAAAGGTGGCGGTTGTTCCAGCCGCGTTTGTAATGCTGGCCGGTTCGGAAGTGATCACGGGCGGGTCAATCACTGTCAGTGTAGCGGTAGTGCTCGTCACCGTTCCCGCCGCATTAGCCACCACCACTGAATAACCTGCCGCGTCACTTTGCGTGACATTTAACAAACTCAATGAACTGGATGTCGCTCCGGAAATCGGGCTCCCGTCTTTGCTCCATTGATACGTCGATGCTGATCCGCTAATCGTCACACTGAATGTCGCCGTTGTTCCAGCCACGTTCGTGCTGTTCACCGGCTGGCTCGTGATCACTGGCGGATCAATCACGCTTAATGTCACCGCATCACTGGTGACTGAACCAATATCGTTTGTTACGGTAACAGTGTAGCTGGCGGCGTCTGATTGAATCACATTGGATAACGTCAGGGTAGCAGTGGTTGCACCACCGATATTCCCACCATTCTTTTTCCACTGATAACTCAAAGGACCGGTTCCGTTTGCTGTAACTGAGAAGGTTACGGTGGCGCCATTGTTGTTGGTGCTGCTGGCTGGCTGCGTAACAATGGTCGGAGCCGTCGAGACAGGGCCGAATTTCACCCCGCGAAATTGTTGATTAGGCCCGGCAGTTGCCAAAGTTGTTACGCCCGAACCTGCACCAGAGTCAGTTAGCATGAAAAGCTTGTTGTTGCTGCTTTCAGCCGATACCGCGTACAACACATTAGGCCCAGTGAAGTCAACCGTCAGATGACGCGCGCCACTCGGTATTCCATTGGTGAGCGTGTAAGTCAAAGCCCAGGTTCCACTAAAATCCCATCGTTGAATTCCTCCCCCAAGGGCTAAAGTGCGGAAATCGGCAATGTAAACAGTATTGCCTGAAGGACTAACCGCAAAATCCAGTCCATCCGTGGAGGCGGTAACGAAAAGAGCGGTTGGCAATCCGACACTGGTCTTGGGCAGCCCGCTAAATTTATAAAATCCAATGACTCCATCACCACTGCTTGAAGCGGTAGACATGTATAGATCACCATTAAATATTTGAAGGGAACGGCCATTTGCTTTGGTGGTCTGGACTGCGGACGCACTTGACCCGAAGCCGAAATAATAAGTACCGCTATTACCGCCAGCGCCCCAGAAATTATTCGTTCCATCGGTCACCGCTCCTCGGAAAGCAGTGGCGCTGAATTGTGAAGTCGTCGTGACGGCATTTGTAAATTGACTAAAACCGTTGATCGTGCCGATCACGCGCGGAACTGACGCCGCTGTAGCCGCGGAAAGGGAAACTCCAGACGTCAAGGTGGCCGAGTAACCCGCGAGTGACAAAAAGCGACCATCAGGGGAGCGAGCGAGCGTGCCTTCTGTTGTGCCAACACCGCTTTCCAGAAATGCAGTTGGGCCACTATCTGGAAGTGTAACGGTATTCACATACGCCCCGGAGATTGTGAACTGGTCCAAGGCAAGTGAATTACCATTGGCGCTCAGGGTTTGAGCCCCGGTCCCAATACGCACCACCACAAGATTGGTGGATTCCAAGTGCAGATTGCCACTCGTCACAGCAAGTGTTGCGCTAGGGCTATTGGTCCCAACTGAATTGATCACATTTACCGAATATAATCCGGCATCGCCCAACAGGACATTAGGTCGAGTATAGGTTGTCGTCGTTGCACCGGAAATATCGACGCCGTTGTATTGCCACTGATAACCCAGAGGCGCTGTGCCGGTTGCCGATACTGAGAAGGTGACGCTGACGCCAGCGGCAACCGTTCGTGAAGCGGGAGCAGAGGTAATCGTAGGGGGATCCAGGACAACCAGACTGGCAGAGCTGGTTACGTTCGATCCCACCGCGTTCGATACGATCACGCTGTAAGTGCCCGCGTTGGTTTGCACCACATTTGCAAGCATCAATGTCGAACTCGTCGCGCCAGAAATATTGCCCCCATCTGTTAAGATCACTGCGCCTTTTTTCCATTGGTAGGTAAGTGTGGGAGAACCCGTCGCGACGACCGTGAAAGTAGCAGTTGTTCCAGCCACATTCGTCTGGTTGGAAGGCGGGGTCGTCACCACTGGATCGCGCACGGTCAGAACTGCCACGGAACTGGTCACGCTGTTGCCCAGTCCATTTGTCACGATAACGGTATAATTCGCTGCATCGAGGTAGCTCACTGAGCTCACGGCCAAGGCACTGCTTTGCGCGCCGGAAATATTGCCGCCATCAGTCAAGTTTGCTCCATTTTTCTGCCATTGATAAGTGAACGGAGTCGTGCCCGCTGCTACGACCGTAAAGCTTGCGATCGTTCCATAATTATTGGTCTGACTCACTGGATTAGAGATAATGGCCGGATCAATTACGGTCAAAACGCCCCCGGAACTGACCGTCCCGCTGCTCAAGCTGTTGGTAACGGCGCAGGTGTAGGTTCCTGCGTCTCCGGTAACAATACCCGTCAAAGTCAAGCTCGCTGTAGTCGCTCCGTCGATGACTCCTGGATTATCCGCCAAATTCGATCCATTCTTTTTCCATTGGTAAGTCAACGGAGATGTTCCGGCCGCTGCTACGCTAAAATTGGCGGTTGCGCCCGGAGGGAGCGTCTGATTTACAGGTTGGCTCGTGATAAAGGGATCGACAACGGTCAAAATGGCCACCGAACTTGTGGTTGAGCCGAACGAATTTGCCACCACCACATCATAATTCGCCGCATCGGCTGCCAATACGTTGGCGACTGTCAATGATGCGCTGGTTGCGCCAGAAACATTCCCGCCATCTGTTAGACTTATGCCGCCTTTCCGCCATTGATAAGTCAAAGGTGCCGCTCCGCCAGCAGTGACCGAGAAAGTTGCAGTGGTGGCAGCGTTGTTGGTCCGACTTTGCGGCTGCGCGCTGATTTCAGTTCCGCCCGTCACGCCCGCCCAGGTTTTGCCAATGCGTAATTCGTCCCAAATGGTGATGCCTTGAAGGGAACTGCGTTGCGTAAGCGCGAAGCTAGCCACTGCCGCGATGTCCGCTTGAACTGTGCCGGTGAGAGTGGCCGCGGGTTCGGCACCGCCGAAAGAGGTCGGATTAATCCACATTTTACTCGCCGTGGAACCAAATTCGTATTTTACAACAAGAAACAGGACATCATTGGTCGTGCGAACGGTGCTGTCCCAAGTTATATCCGCTGCACCAGTTAAATTCTTAGAAATTCCCAAATTGTAACCACCAGTCGCGAGTCGCACGTAAATCTTCGCTCCACCCACGGTCAGCGCACTGGACGAATCCGCCGAACCCGTGTTGTTAAAACAGGCGATAAACACGCCAGGCGTGGTCATTCCATTCGTCGAAATCAGTTGGAAAATAGAAGACGCGTAAAAAGCACCGGTCGTCGCTGATGAATTAAACGATAGTCGCGCACCTCGACCGCTTGAACCGGGATTCATTCTGACGCTGTTGCCAGTCGACGAGGGCAGCCCTGCATAGGTCAAATTCCCGGCCGTATTGGTAATCAGCGTGCCTGAACCTGCTGTATTCACAATGTACCAGGCATGTCCCTGCGCGTTGGTCTGTGCCGGCAAAACTGAACCAACTGTGTAAGCAGTACCGCCATTAGCCGTCGCATCAGCGAACGGTTCGTGGATTGGAAAGGCGGCAAAAATTGGCGCGCTGCAGGCGAAAAACATCAAAACGGCAAGTAACTTTTTCATAGGAGGTTTCTTGATTTATCTATTAGTGGAATTCATTACAACTAAATCCTGTTCAGCGAATTCAGTCAAGGCAATTGACTCATTTTTTGACCCACTCAGTTTTGTTTTAAGGGATGAAAGGGGGAATTCCCGCTTCGTCAGCGTTGGTGGGTGCGCCAAATTAAGTTGTGCACGAAATTCTTCGGCGAGGCTTCGCAGCCCTGCAAAATTTAAAAAAGAATCCGATGGTTAGGCGTGATTTCTTATCACGTCAGCGACCTGGAAATATTACGCAAAAACCTAAAGTCTGGATGAGGTGTGAAGTCCCGCAAGTGGATTCCACAGGTAAACAGTTGCCTGCGGAAAGCAAAGGCAAGCTAGGTGAACGGTTCACCGACCCGAGCAAAGAAAAATTTACAAAGCGAACGAAAACCAAATTAGCTCGCTAGGTAACCTTGGATTATAATTCTTATCGTAAAATCCAGAGTTCATTTGCAACCGTTCTGATAAAATCGGGTGAGAGTTTTCAAAATTTCACCTAACTCTAATCCTGCCCTCACCCAAAAAAAAAGCCTCAGCAACTGCTGAGACGTTTTTAGATTTTCCCACTTAAATCCCGGAGACAAACTACGGAACGAGGGATCCGTCTTCCGCAACCTGGACTTGTTGTTTTACCTTATTTTTGACGAAGACCACTTTGTAAACCGTTTTGCCGTTAATCACATTCTTGTCCACATCCATTATCGCACCCGAACCAACTTGCTTCTTCACTGTTTGCTGGACGGCCGCTGGAAGGCTTTTCAAAGGAATCGCTTTAGAGGCGACCCGATCCAGCCTGGTGCCGTCTTCTGCAACGTTCATCTGGTAACGGTGATTGTCCGTCCTATATTCCACTTGATAGACGGTTTTGCCCGCCACCGTTTGTTTGTCGATATCGAGGACCCTGCCATCCTCGCCAAGGGCTTTTTTAACCGTTCGTTGCACTGGAACTGGAAGATCTCGAAGATTCAACACCGCTGGTGCTGAAACAGGGGGTGGGACTACAATCGGCTTGGACACCGTCGGTTCAGGTTTTGATACCGCCGGTTCAGGTTTAGACACTAAAACTGGCGCAGGCACCGGAACCGGAGTTTGGACTTCATCCCGATTCGATTTGTTTTTTCCTTTGGAGTTTCCTTTGCCTTTGCCTTTTGCGGTGTCTGAAACAATTGATCCGTCTTCGCTTATGTAAATGTCCTTATCAGATCCTTTTTGCTTCGTTTTCACCTGATACACCGTTTTGCCGTCCATTACCTCCCTCTTTATCTGCTTCACCTCAACGTTTTGCTGATTGATTGTTTGTCGAACGGCAGCTGGAACCTCGTTGAGAGCCAGCGGCTTGTCAGCGAAGGAAATGGCTGTGCCAAAAACGACCACCAAAGCACCCATTAAGAATTTAATTTTCATACCCTTAGATTAGGTGGAAAGAACGGTTTTTACAAACCCATTGTTCCCAATAGGCCTAATCTAGGGAAGTTTAGTTAATTGGGGAACGGCCATGGTTTTTTGGAAAACCGCGTTGTTTGTTGCGGTAGCTGTTCTTTTGTATAATCGGACAACCACGCACACACCCCTTCCGGCCTCAAACATCCACCTCTTGCTAATTATTTTGTTAGTGTCAACCGGCACCGCCTTCAATCGGAAAAAAACTAAGGTGAATTTGAAATGGTGCGCGATACAGGGTTCGAACCTGTGACCCCTACCGTGTCAAGGTAATGCTCTACCACTGAGCTAACCGCGCCCAAAATTACGGCCCATCACAGTGCCATTATGGTTTTTCTTGGCAAGCGTAGAATTCATTTTTACTGAACCTCTCAATTTTCCAAATCGAAAGAATCCGCTTTGCGAGTCATCGACTTTGCGCGAAATTCATCCGTGCCCGTAACGGAACAAGTCCAAAAAAAACTTTCAGAAATGCCACATAAGCCGGGCATTTATCTGATGAAAGATCGTTTTGGCACGGTCATTTACGTTGGCAAAGCGCGCGATTTAAAAAAACGCGTCAGTCAATATTTTCATCCGTCGCGCCGCCAGAGTTGGGACATGAAATTCCGCGCCCTCGTTGACTCCATTTATGATCTCGATGTTCACCTCGTTAAAAGTGAACCGGAAGCGCTCTTGCTCGAAGGGAAACTCATCAAGGAATTTCATCCGCATTACAACGTCAGTTTTCGCGACGATAAACGTTTTCTCCTTCTGAAAATTAATATCAACGATCCGATTCCGCGCTTCACTTTGACGCGTTTGAAAACTGAAGATGGCGCCAGATATTTTGGGCCGTTCGCGAGTTCCGGAGCGTTGCGCAACACGCTGACGATGGTACGGCGAAAATTTAATCTGCGCGGTTGTCGTCCGCTCACCCCCAATGAAACCGATTACAAACATT
This sequence comes from Limisphaerales bacterium, assembly GCA_046595315.1. Lineage (GTDB taxonomy): Bacteria > Verrucomicrobiota > Verrucomicrobiia > Limisphaerales > CANJXF01 > CANJXF01. Next base: position 203 of record JBKJOZ010000248.1, on the reverse strand, counting down.
GTCTATATGGCAATTTGAAATTCTGCACCGCGCCCTGTATCGGAAATGTTTCCCGGGAAAATTATCTGCAACAGGTTTTAGCGGCATGCGATTTTCTCGCCGGAAAAACTGACGAATTTGAAATTCAAATTCGCGATGAAATGCGCAAAGCCGCGCTCGCGCTTGATTTTGAGAAAGCGGCGCAACTTCGCGACGCGCTCAAG
>JBKJOZ010000293.1:0-6623 GCA_046595315.1 Limisphaerales bacterium | reverse complement strand
TTCGCTACTTAAAAAACGGAGCGCAGAATTGACGACTTGCGCCACGTCAACTCGCTCGGGATGGCCGCTGTCGGGATGCGTGAATTTGCGCAAATCGTGCACGATGTTTTTGACGCGATTAACCCCATCCTCGACATCTTTCAACACCTCCGCAAATTGCGCTTGTTGATCTTCCGGCAACAATTTTCCTTTTTTCCGCAAAGTATAAAGTCCCGTCGCCGCGTAGTTCAACGGGTTGTTAATTTCGTGAATAATTCCCGCGCTCATCCGGCCCATCGACGCCATTTTTTCCGTTTGCACCAATTGCATTTCTGTTTGCTTGAGCTGCTCGATGGTTTGCTCCAGTAATTTATTTTTATCCGCTAATTTTTCCTGATAATCATGCGAGGCCAAAAGATTTTTGATGCGCACATGCAGTTCGGTGGTGGAAAAAGGTTTGGGTAAAAAGTCGTTCGCCCCAGCGGAAAGCGCCGCCAATTTGGTTTGTTCATCGGCGCGCGCGGTCAGCATCACAATCGGAATATTGCGGGTCGAGGGTTGTTCGCGCAGTTCGCGGCAAACTTGCAGGCCATCTTTTTCCGGCATGTTCATGTCCACCAGAATCAGGTCGGGAAGATGTTCCAGCGCGCGTTCGACGGCTTGTTTTCCGTCGTTGGCTTCAATCACTTGAAATTTATTTTTCAATTGTGATTTGAGAAAACGCAACATGTCAGGTTCATCGTCCGCGATGAGAATGTTGGTGCGGTGACCGTTGCCAGAAATTTCCGTTGTGACCGTTGCCTGCGCCGCTCCGGCAGGCAAGAGTTCCGCGCGGCGGTAAAGATTTGCCAGCCACTCTTCGGATTGCGGAGTTTCGACGTTTTGATCTGTTATCGGTGCGCTCGTGAGTTGTGGAATTTCGGCGGGGAAATACGGAATTTGGACGGTGAATGTTGTCCCTTTTCCTTCCTCACTTTCGACGGAAACTTTTCCACCGTGAATTTCGGTTAGCTCTTTGACCAGCGACAAACCGATTCCCACGCCCTGAAATTTGCGCTTCGACGTGCCATCCGCCTGCCAGAAACGATCAAAAACAAACGGCAGATTTTTCGCCGCAATGCCGATTCCTGAATCGCTCACGGTCAGCAGAAAATCATTTTCCATTCTTGCCACGTGCACTTCCACGCGTCCTGCCTGCGGCGTAAATTTCAACGCATTAAAAACCAGATTCAAAACGACCTTCTCCAATTTGTCGCGATCCACCAGCACCGCGCCAAAAGCAGGTTCGACCGACGTTTTGAATTTGATTCCTTTGTTTTCCGCCATCTGTTGCGCGGCACTGGCGATGCCGCGAATGAATGAAAGCATTTCAATTGGTTCGCGTCGCACTTCCATGCGGCCCGATTCAAGGCGAACCAAATCAAGCAAGTCGTTGATTAATTTAAGCAACCGCATCCCGTTGGAATGCATGATCCCAAAAAGATTTTTTGTGTCGTCGTCGAAACTGCCTTTGCGCTGGTTCAGCATGGTTTCAAGTGGCGAAAGCAAAAGGGTGAGCGGCGTGCGCAATTCGTGGCTGATGTTGGCGAAGAAACGATCTTTGACCTGGCCAAGCTCGACGAGTTTTGCGTTGGTTTGTTCGAGCATTTGGCGGTTTTTTTCCAACTCGAAACGGAGAACGAATTCACTAAAACGCAGGCGATTGAAGAAATAATTTCCGGTGACAATGATGATGCCCGTCAGCACGAGAAAATAGGTGTTATTGAAAAAAATTCCAAAACTTTGGAAGTCGTCTTTTCGAAAAAAACAAGCCGCCAAATACATCACCAGAACGGCGCAGACCGACAGCAAAGATTCCAAAATGGTCCAGTGCACGACCACGCTGATCGCGAGCAAAATCAAATTAAGTCCGGCGTAATAGGGCGAGACGGCTCCTTGCGTGACAAAAATCATCCACGCAATAAAACCTGCGGGCAGCAAGGCAATCGGCAAACTAATGGCGCGATAATGTTTTTGCCCGAACGGCTTCGTGTGCAAAAACCAGATGATTCCAGCGAGAAAGGAGCAGGCCAGCCGCAGAGCGAGAAATTGCCAAACTTTTTCTCGATAAACAAAGAAGTCCAACGTCACGCCTGCAGGCATGAGGAAGACAACGAGCGCGGAAGCAACCTTGCCGGTGCGGATTCGATCCAGCCGTTCGTTGGCGCGATAAGCCTCCTTGAATTCAGGGGAATTCAGGATGCTTTCGTTAAGCGTTGTTAGGTTTTCTGACTTCAATGAAAATATTGACTCCGGTGATGTCGGATTTGACGGAAAAATCGTCCGGCGATGCTTTGTCTGGAATGAGCAAGCGCGCTTGCCGCGAAGTGCGATAAATTAAATGCCAATCCAACAAATGTTCCATGCCGTTGCGCAGCGGATTCGAAACATCCACATTCGTAGCGAGCAGAAGTCCGCCGGGCCGCACCATGTCGTAAAAAATATTCATCAGCCGCAGGCAAATTTGATCAGAAAGATAATCAAACAAACCAGCGCAATAAACGAAATCGTACTGCGGCGAATGGTTGGTCGAGCGTCCGCCGTCTTTGATGACTTGCTGCACAGATTTCTGGACAAAATTAATCGGCGTGGAGCGGCCTCGTTTGTTTTTGAGTTCGGTCAGCGTTTCGCGCGTGTGCAAAATGGTTTCCTCATTGAAATCAAGCAACGTGAATTTAGCGCGGTTGCACAGCTCTTTTTCGCTTAGAAATTTTTGAATTTCCCACGCGGGACCGCAGCCCAAATTAAACGCCTCCATCGGCCGTTTTTGCGACGACACGCGCAAGGTTTCCTCAACCAGTTTTTGCTCCAGATAGACGACGCGATTTCGATGCGCTTCGGCAGGAGGCTGTTTGAGAAACCAGAGATTGATAATTTTGGCAAAGAGCGAATTGCCCTCCGTCTCGCGCATCATCATGTTCACCATTTCGTAATCGCCCGCGTAGCCCAGCGGTTTCTGAAATGTGCGATAGGCAAAAGGCGAACAAAGCACGAGCGAATGCAACTGCCGTTTCATGTAGGCCATGTGAATCGGGCGCGCTTTTTCATCGAGGTTGTTGGCGATGGTTTCAAATTTATCGAAGAAGGTGTTGATGATTTGAATGACGCGCGGAGAAATTTCCTGGATGGTTTTTTGTTCCAATTGCAGTCGGTCGTTTGAAACCGACGCGCTGATTTCGATCTCGATTTGCTCGAGCCAAAGCCGCAGATCCATGAGAAAGCTCTGCATGTCCGCAATCAGGATTTTGTATTCCGGGACAATTTTATAAACCTTTTGCCAGGTTTGGATGAAGTCAGCGAAGCCTTGCTGAAGGTTTTTGACGGGACTAACAGGCGCTACAGAATCTTCGTCACCCCAGATTTCATCCAGAGTGGCTTCGCAAATCATGGTCGTGCCGGTGTTCACGAGATTGCGAATCACGGCGCGGCCTGAATAAACTCGTTGTTGACCGGAGGAAATTTTCAGACTCAGCACCTCGGACATTTGCAGGACGATGTGCGGATCGTAGAGTTCCAAAACCACCTGTCGCCGCGAGAGGCGAAGCAACGTGGCGTGTAAATCTGTTCCGTTGCCGTTTTTGCAAACCATCGCACTGTCGGCGAAAGATGTTGTTTCCATTTAATAAAATTTTTCCCACAAAATAACGCTGAACGAAATCGTGTTTGGTCTGGAACTTCGGGGAATTAACTAGGCGAAAATTAGCAGCGTGAACAGCGAATTTGTTTTCAGCGTCGCGCAATTTATAAAAATTTTGCTTTGAAAAAAAAAAGTATCTTCTAATAAGTCGCCATGCACCACCTCAACAACCAGAAAGCAGTGTACCTTTTAATCGCCGGATTGGGCTCGGTCTTTCCGGCTCAAATCCATGGATTGGGTTTTCGAGTTCCCAACCAAGACGCCGAAGCGACCGGGCGCGGCAACGCCTTCACCGCTACCGCAGACAATCCTTCCGCCATTTATTATAACCCTGCGGGCATCACCCAGTTGGAAGGCCACAACGTTCAAGTTGGCTTTCATAATTTGTCGGTCAATTCGCATTACGAATCGCCGTCCGGAAAAGAGTCCGACACTAAATTTGATATTTTGCCGGTGCCTCAGGTGTATTACACGTTTTCCCCAGAGGAGAGTCCGTTCTCCCTCGGGCTTGGTGTTTATGTTCCCTACGGTCTAGGTCTCGAATGGCCGGAGGACACCGGGTTCCGCACGCTCGCGATTAAGGGGCAACTGAATTACACGACGATTAATCCCGTGGTGGCTTATCAAGTTTGCCCATCGCTGTCGTTGGCGATTGGTCCGACGATCAATTATGCGCGCGTAAAATTAAAACAAGGCATCATCGCTCCGGGCGACTCGTTCCGGTTTGACGGTGAAGACACCGACGTTGGCTTCAATGCGGGAATTCTTTGGCAACCATTTGAAAAGTGGTCGTTCGGCGGCAGTTATCGCAGTGAGACGACCATGAACTTCAAAGGGGATGCGGAAACGAGAAGCACCTTTGTTCCCTCAGGCTCAAGAGAGTCAATCGTCAGCATGCCGTTCGCGCAATTTGCGATGGCGGGAATTTCATTCCGCCCCACGCCAAAATGGAACATCGAGGCGGATGTGGATTGGACCGATTGGAATTCGATGAACACGGTCACGTTCAAAAACACGCCGCTGGGCGATGTCAATTTTCCGCTGAACTGGCGCTCCAGTTTTTTGTATGAATTTGGCGTGAGTCGTTACTTTGATTGCGGTGCCTTCGTCAGTGCGGGCTATTTTTATAGCGAAAATTCCACATCAGAAAAAAACTTTAATCCCATTTTGCCAGATACCGATCTTCATGTGGGCTCACTCGGTTTTGGTTACAAAGGTGAACACTGGCGCTGGGCGTTGTCAGGGCAAATTATCACGGGACCAAGCCGAACGGTGGATAGCAGTAAATCCACTTCTGCCGTTGGAGAATCCGCTAATGGAAAATATAAATGGTTCAATCAGGCAGTGAACGTGTCTGTCGGATACCATTTTTAATTTTATCGAACATAAATCGAAGCGGCGCTCGTTCTGAGCGCCGCTTTTTTTTTGGAAAAATAAAGCCGCGATTTATTTCGGAGAGTCTTCTGTTTTTTTCTGAGCCTGCACCACGCGGCGGAAAAAATCATTCGTGCCAATCTTATCAATCACCCATTCACCCACGCGGGGGAAAAGCGCACTCAACGCCAGCAACGGTCGCACCGGAAGGGGATTAACGATCAGTTCGGGAAGATCGCGCTCAATGCAGCGAACGACCGCGCGTGCTACGGCTTGCGGCGGTGAGGTGCCGAGCAACGCCGGTGCGGAACAATGCGTTTTTTCTTTCAGATTCGCGTAAATTCCTGCTTCGACAAATCCCGGTGTCACCACTGACGCACTCACGCCGGTGCCTCGATAAGTGGATCGCAACGAACTTGTAAATCCAACCAACGCTGCTTTCGTCGCTGCATACGGCTCTTGAAATGCCGGTCCAGATTTTCCCGCGAGCGAAGAAATATTCACGATGTGACCCTGTCTGCGCTGGATCATTCCCGGCAAAACCAATCGAGACAAAATCATTGGCGCTTCCAAATTCACAGCGATGATTTCCTGAATGCTCTGTTGAGTCAGATCGTGATAAGCGGAAGTAAATTCAACACCCGCGTTGTTCACCAGCACATCAATTTTCCCAAACTCCTGCACTACTTTGTCGAAAACAAATTGTCGCTGCTCATGAACGCGAAGGTCAGCGGGAAACGAAATTGCACGACCACCTTTGCGCTCAATTTGTTTTCGCAAATCTTCCAGGCCCGCTCCCGGATACGCGACCAAAGCCAAATTCATTCCCATTTCAGCCAGCGCTTCGGCCATGTAAATGCCCAGTCCGCCCGAAGCGCCGGTCAATAAACAGGTCTGACCGGAAAATGTTTTCTTCATTTAAAATTATTTAGCCGAACCTGAGACGCGTTTTGGTTGCGCCGCTTCCCATTCTGTTTTGCTAACTTTTTCCTTGTCGTGCAGGAGAACGAAGGTTCCTTTTTTATTGCCGACAACAATGTCCAGACATTTGTCGCCATTGATGCGACCCGCGACCACTTGGGTGCCGACGCCCGAATCGTTGTCGATCAGGTGCGGAACAAAATCGACGCTCTTGTCTTTATTACGAACGAGTTGAAACCAGTACAAAACCGCCGGCGCGTTCGGCTCAACGTCGCCATGATTTCCATGCGCCCAAAAACGTTTTCCGGTGACGATGTCTTTCAGTCCATCTCCGTCCATATCCACTAAATCCACGGAATGAAGTTGTGAAAATAAAACACCGTATTCATTCGGTTTGGCGTCAGGATTCAAAATGGTGTGAGGCTTGAAATTAATTTCCCCATTTTCATTTTTACCCCGCAATTGCTCGTACCAAACCAATCCGTAACCGTGCGCGGCGAGTCCCGAAATCACATCATTCAAACCATCGCCGTTCACATCATAAACATACATTTGCGAACCACCCATTCCTGGCGCGAAAGGAAATTTGTGCTGCTTCCAAATTGGATCACCCGCCAAGGATTTCGGCTGTTCCCACCAGCCATCTTTTTCCAAAATATCTTTGCGACCGTCG
>JBKJOZ010000260.1:0-4420 GCA_046595315.1 Limisphaerales bacterium | reverse complement strand
CGATGATGATGGTTTGCGTTTCAATTTTTTCGCCATCAATGATCAAGCTGAACGGCTGTTTCGACAAATCAACCGATTCGACGGTGTGCAAAAGTTTGATGCGCGCCCCGAATTTTTCCGCCTGCTTTTGCATCCGCGTCATTAATTCGTAGCCGTCCACACCTTCGGGAAATCCAGGATAATTTTCGACGATGCTCGTGGTGGTGAGCAATCCGCCGGGCATGGTGCCGGTGAGAACGAGCGGGGAAAGATTTGAGCGCGCCGCGTAAATCGCAGCGGTGAGTCCGGCGCAACCGGTTCCGATGATGACAACTTTTTCCATAGAGCGGGCGAAGGTAGATTTATCCACTTGCGTTGGCAAGCGCGACGGTGGTTTTTCAAACGTTGCTAGACGCCGCTCGCCGATTTTTCCAGCGTTTGACCCGCCAAAAAACAATTCCAAAAAAGAGCGCGCCACAACCGTTGACGCCGACGGTGTAGCCGAGTTTGTAAGTGCGCCCAGTGTTGTTGACCGCGTAAATCGTGACATCGCGGCCAAAAAACAACGGCGGCATCGCGCCTGGCATGAGCGCGCCATCCAAAACTCCGCGACCAAATCCTGCCGGTTGCGATTTTTCCCTTGGCCGATTCAAGATTGCGCTCAGCGCAATGGTGACGAGCAAGATGACGGCGATCCGGCGCAAAATAGTGAAAAGCGTTTGGCGTTGCAGCCAGAGTTTGATTTCAGTGACGAGCATAATTTCTACAACAGTTTTCGCGGCTCGATTGCTGGATTAATTTTCACGGGCTTTTTGTAATCCGGGTTCGGCAACATCATTTGCGCGTCCACATTGCGCCGCCACAAATCAAGTTTCTGTTCCAACTCATTTGCTTTCTTCGCATTTTCGTTCGCCAGATTTTTTGTTTCACTCAAATCGTCTTTCAAATTGTAAAGCTCCAGCCGACCGGTTTCGTAATTTTCAATCAACTTGAAATCGCCATCACGAATCGCACCGCTGGGAACGCCGCCTTGATTGCTGTAATGCGGATAATGCCAATAAAGCTCGCGGCTAAATTTGTTCGTGGTCTGCTTGAGCAGAGGAACCAAGCTGACGCCATCGACAGTTGGATTTTTCGTCGCCTCGCCCCGCACCATTTCGGTGATGGTTGAAAAGTAATCGATGCTGCTCACCGGCGTGTCGCAAACGCTTTTTGCCTTCGTGCCCCCCGGCCATTTCACAATCAACGGAACGCGAATTCCGCCTTCGTGCAGATACCCTTTGCCATCGCGCAACGGCGCATTGGAAGTCGCTTTCGCGCCGCCCTCATTGGAAGAAAGTCCGCCATTATCCGACGTGAAAAAAACAATCGTGTTGTCCGAAAGTTTGAGCTGTTTGAGTTTCTCCAGAATGCGTCCCACACTTTCGTCGAGGCTCTCAATCATCGCCGCGTAAACCGCATTTGTCTGGGCGGCGCTCGATTTGATTGCGTCACGATATTTGGCAATCAACTTCGGTTTCCCGATCAACGGCGTGTGAACGGCAAAATGCGGCAGATAAAGGAAAAATGGTTTTGTCTGATTGGTTTCAAAAAATTTAAGCGCCTCATCAGTCAATCGATCCGTCAGATACTCATTCTTTTTCCCCTGTTCCAGTTTTGGCAAATTTCCACGTTTACTTTGATACGGGAAAAAATAACTCGCAGGTGTTCCAGCGGCGTTCCCAGCGATGTTCAAATCAAATCCTTGTTTTTCAGGCTCGAAACCCGCGCCGCCCAAATGCCATTTGCCAATGGTTGCCGTAACATAGCCCGCCATTTTTAATTTTTCAGCAATCGTCTCTTCTTCAAGCGGAAGATGATTCAGAAAATTGGGTCGTTGCAATTTTTGGTCTGGCTTGCTCGCCTGACCGGGAAGCCAATCAGTCAGATGCAACCGCGCCGGATATTTTCCCGTCAAAATGCTGGCGCGCGTTGGCGAACAAACCGGGCAAGCGGCGTAAGCGTCCGTGAATTTCACTCCTTCACTTGCGAGCCGGTCGATGTTTGGCGTTTTGAAAAACGTGCTGCCGTAACAGCCCAAATCTTTCCAACCTAAATCATCTGCCAGAATGAAAATGAAGTTCGGTTTGCGTGCGGGTCGGACTTCTTCTGCACTTGAAAAAATCGACATTGAGAAAACAAAACAAAGCACCGATGCAAGGCGGGCGATGGGAGAAATGAATTTCATGCAAATTCTGTTTTGGAATGACGCGTATCAGCAAAACAGAATGTACTGAGGAGCAAAGCGAAAATTTCAGCGGGTTCGCGAGACGAATGATTGCGGAATATTACGCTTCGGCGAGTTGAGCCGGGCGCCATTGCCACGTTTTCAGAAAAAATGGTTTTCCGCGAACCGCCAAAGTTGCGATGAAACCTTCGGCGGGTTCGAGTTCCAAGACCGAACCTTCAAAGCGAGTTTCATTTTCTAATTCGGACGAAAAACCTTCGCCGGTGCACTTCAATTGCGCCTCTTTTCTCGTCCAGTAACGGAAGAAATTTTCTTCCTTGTGCGGTGATTCCAAAAACTTTAAAGCGTTCCGCTCCTCTGTGAAAAAAACCTGTCCGGCAATCGCGTCCATGTCAGAACAAGGGGTGATTTTTTCCAAATCGATTCCAATGTCGCGGTTTTTTGTAATCGCGTAGAGCGCGAGTCCGCCGCTGTGCGACACGTTGAAATTTAAATTTTCGGCGGCCGATGATTGACGAAGGGAAGGTTTGCCATTTTTGCCGTATGAAAATTTCAATTGGTCGGCTGGTGTTTCTGCGTAGCAACAAAGAATTTTTCGAAGAAAACCTCGAGCCATCACAAAATTTTTTCGGTCTTGTTTAAAATGAAACCGCGATGCCCGTTCGTTTTCATCGGATGAAAGCGTCTGCGCTAATTCTTTTGAGCAGAAATCCGGTTGCTCCAACTCGGCTACCCAAACGTGGACTTCTTCATCTGACAACACGCAAGATTCTGGAGGGAAACTCCAATTGAAATGCCGAGCGGAAGAATTGTCAGTTAAGCTGCGCATATCTTTATTTCTTCGTTGCGACGTCGTTCTAAACACTCATTCAACTCGGCCGCGACGACCTGAACATGTGGTTCCTCCAACATTTGTTCGTGCGTCCCGGGAATACGTCGGATCTCCAGTTCGCGAGTTAAGGGTTTCCACATTTCCCCGAGATTTCCCGTGGCAGAATTGTTAGTCGTTTCCAGCAGAGTAATTTTTCCCGGATAAAATCGTGGCGTATAATTCACGAGCGCCTGCCAATGAACTTCGGCGTAACGTTTGTAATCTGCCGGGTAATTCGCCATGTCGATCACATCCTCCAATCCCGTCGTTTGCGCGGATTTTTTACCAGCCAACGCAAAAATCTTTCGTTCAAGTTTTTGGAATTTTCGCTGCAACGTCGCAAATATTTGTTTCGGACCTTGTTTTAAAAGACGGCTAAATTTTTTCGGAAAATTCGTGACCATATTTAAAATGTTCACCGACTGCTTTTTCGTTCCGCCGACATTCGGTGGGGTGCTGTCCAGCAATGCGAGCATGGCGATTTCTTCGCCAGAGGCGTGAAGTTGCCGCGCGATTTCAAATGCCACCACGCCACCAAAGCAGTATCCGCTCAAATAATATGGGCCACTCGGTTGGACGGTTTTCATTGTCGTGATGTAATGCTCGGCCATGGTTTCGATTCGAGCAAACGGTTCCGGCGGAGCGACCAGGCCATAAGCCGGTTGTTCCGGCCCCAAAAGTTGCGACAATTTTTGATAACGAACCACCCCGCCGCCGCCACCACCGCCGAGCGTATGCAGCCAGAATATCGGCGGACGAAATCCGTTGGGTTTAATTTCAACTAGGCAAGAGCCGGATTCAATCGGGCGATTTTCGTGGATGACTGTCGCCAGTTGCTCAATCGTCGGCGACTGGAAGAGCAGGGCGAGTGGAAGTTTTTTTAGCAATTGTTTTTCGATCTGCGCAAACAGTTTCACGGCGAGGAGCGAATGTCCGCCCAAATCAAAAAAGTTGTCACGCACGCCGATGTTTTTTCTGCCTAAAACATTTTCCCAGATTTTCTGCAACTGAGTTTCCAGGAATTTTGTAGGCGCGACAAAGCTAGCCGAAGGCGTCGCCAAGAACTCCGGCGATGGTAAAGATTTTTTGTCAATTTTTCCGTTGGCGGTCAGTGGGAAGTGGTCGAGCGGCACAATGACGGACGGCACCATGTAGCCCGGTAATTTTTGTTTTAGAAAACTTCGAATTTGCTCCAGTGCAGTTTCGGGCTCGTCCTGCAAAACCACATACCCGACGAGATCTTTCTCGTGGAGGTGGTTGAGGAGAGTGATGACGGTGGCTTGGCGGACGAGAGGGTGCTGGAGGAGTGCGGCCTCGATTTCCTCGAGTTCGATTCTGAAGCC
>JBKJOZ010000244.1:0-2509 GCA_046595315.1 Limisphaerales bacterium | reverse complement strand
GGCAAGGGCAGGAAAAAGCGCGGTTCGCTGGAACTGTTTTCTCCGGGAATTGCCTTTGCCACGTTGGAAAACTAAGTGGCGCACCGGAAGCGGTCAAAGGTGATTTTAAAAAGGGATTTGCCACAGAGGCACAGAGGGCGCAGAGAAAAACACTTTGAGCCCGCGAATTTTTCTCGGAATCCTCTGTGGCAATTTTTCGGGGAATTTTTCTGAAATCAAAAGCGATTGAGCCGTAGAAATTTTATTCCGCTGGTTGTGTTCGTGGTGAAGCTGGAATTGCTTCCGGTCGCCATGAGTGTCGCCGAGAATGGAATCCAATTTGTCAAAGTCGTCGAACTTTCCACGCGATATTGTCGCCCGCTCGACGATTGCCAATTCAAAGTGAGCGACGAGTTGCTCAAACTCACAGAAGTAATTTGAAACGGCGTCGTGTAGGGATTCGCAAAAGTCATCAGCACCGGCAAATGATCTGAAGCGGTTTTGTCGTCGTTGGTTTGCAGTCCGGAAGGAACTGGGTTGAGCAAATCCGTTCGGAAAACTTGGCTGCTGACAATGTTGGAAAAAAGCAATCCACAGGGGAAAATATAATCGATGCGGCTGCTGACGCTGGCTTGAATGGAGTAGGTATTGATGCTTCCCGTAACTGGATTAGTCGGGTTGGTCAGACGCAAATCGGTCGGCGCACTGATGAGGCGCTGAATTACGGTTGTGTTGGTGTTGGCCTCATTCATGTCGCCGCTCAAAAAATAAGGATCGTTCGGATAAAGAACAAAGAGGTTGGTCGCGAAAAAATTGGTGATGGCGGCGGCCTCCGCAGCGCGTTTGGCGGCGGCCTCGGTGTAGCCGCCGGAGCTGGATTTCAAATGCGTGGTGAAAACGTGGAGCGGTCGTGTAAAACCTGGCACCGTAACTTGCGCTTCAAATAAATCGCGGGTGAAATTGTCGGCATTGGCGCTGGCGGTGTTGGTGTAGCCCCACGGTTTCAAATCGGCCCCATCCAGCCAACTCGTCGAGCGGGTGATGGGAAATCGGCTGACGATGGTACTGCGAATAAAACCGTCGGTGCCGGAATTTCGGACGAGCGAATAGCCCGGTAAAAACGCCGTCACGAAGTTGGTCATTTCCGAGGAAAGATCCTGTGGAATCTCCTGAAAGGTGATGATGTCCGGTCGCAAATATTGCATCTGCCGGCCAATCGCCTGAACCTGCGGCGCGTTGGTCGTCCAATTCGTCGCGCCATTGCCTTTGGTGTTGTAAGTCAGGATGGAAAGCGCGGCGGGCGAGAGCGAAGGGTTTACGGTCAATGTTGCCACATCGCTCGTGACGGAACCCGAGGTGTTGCTAACGACAACGCGATAATTTCCCGCATTCGCACTCGTCACATTGGTCAAGGAAAACGTGGCGCTGGTCGCGTTCGTAATGTTCGCGTTGTTGAATTGCCATTGATAAGTCGGTGAAGGATTTCCGCTGGCGACGACATCGAAAGTTACCGTCGCACCTTCCAAGACGGTTTGGCTCTGCGGTTGGTTGGCAATGACTGGCGCGGAAACGGAATTCGATGAAGTGACATCCGCGAAAGACGTGCCGACTTTCAAATCGTCAATGAGCATGGTTCCTTCTCCGGAAGTTTGCCGAAAAGAAAACGCCGAAACGGTCACCGGGACGGCTGTGTCAGAAGCGGTCACACTCGGATCGGATTCGGAAATTGAATTCAACCAAATGGTGCTCGCGCCCGTTCCGAGATTGTAGCGAGTCACCACAAAATAATTTTGGTTCGTAGAAAGATTGTTGGCCAATTGTCCGCTGGGTGCGATAGAGCCAGTGCCAACATTGGAAATTCCAAGACGAAATAAACCTGCGGGTGCGCCAGTTGTGTTCGCCCAAATAATTGCGCGAAAGTTCGAACCGGGATTGAAATGTGCGAAGTAAGCTCCACTCGAAGTTGGCAACGCACTGAAATTTACGACGAAACTTGCATACAGAACCGCCCCGCTGTTGGTCGCGTAAGGTTGCCCGGAAAGCGGCGCATCGATGTCTTCGTTTCGGGCGAATGTCACCTGTAGTTTTCCGGAGCTGACCAGCGCCTCGTTGTTGGAGCTGGTTCCGCTGTGCGCAGCCCACGGCGAACCTGCTGCGCCCACAATCGGCCCGTCCGCATAACTAAAATTCTCCGACAAAACCAGCGCGGCCTTGGTAGAAAAACCAGCGATCCAAAAAGCAACGCACAACGTAAACAATTTCACATTGTCCTTATAGCAGAGGCGGCGAAAGGAAGCGAAACAAATGAAGCAAAAGCAGGTTCAAAACGAATGAATTTATTCAAATAAAGTCATAATTTAATCAATCGAGAGGATCTTTTAGCGATTTTGCGTTTCGTTGGCCGGTCACCCCATCACTTGACACCACGCCGATCAAAATTATAGTGCGAAAAATGCAGAGTCATTCTTCAGCAGGCGGCCACGGAGAAGCGCCTGATTCCAGCAAACTCCAACTTTTAAAACAATTTCGC
>JBKJOZ010000163.1:0-3473 GCA_046595315.1 Limisphaerales bacterium | reverse complement strand
AACTCCAAGGGGCGCGCGGCGTTTCCACAAATCGAGGCAGGCGTTCGCAAAATCGAAGCGGTGCGAAAGTGAATTCACGTTGTCGTAAACTTTTTCGTAACGCTGAAGTTTGGTGAGAAAATTTCTCGGATTATCAAATTCATCGAATGGAATTCGCATTCGCCAGATGAAACCATCACCGCAGCCACGCAGCGCGTCTTCGGCCAGCGCTTTTGTTCCGCTGTAAAAACTACAGGGCGGTTGGCGAAAGGAAAAATTCGGTTCGTCCTCCTCAGTAAATCCGCGTAATGACTCTGGGTTTTGTTCCAATAAATTTTTTACAATTCCATCTGAAGTTTTTGCGCCATCGTAAATGCAGCCAGAAGAAATGTGTCCCCACGGAATTCCAGCGGCTTCACAGGCGTGCGCGACGGTGAGGGGCAAAATGGTGTTGCCCAGAAGCGTATCGGAGCGCGCGATTTCGCAAGCGTCCACGTTTGGTTTTCCGGTAAATCCTGCGGCATTGATGACGAACGTGGCTTTGTTTTCGCGCAACAATTTCAGCAGTGTAGAAAAATTCGTGTAATCGGTTTCCTTGCGTGAAAGCGCGGTGAATTTTTCATTGCGTAATTGTAGCAATTGCAAAAATGCCTGGCCGATGTAACCGGTTTTTCCGAGGAGAATAATCATGAATCAGGAACGTTTTGCTTCCCGCATCATGCGTGCAAGGTAATCGCGATATTCGCAATGGGGCATTTTTGCCGTGAGGGTTTCGAGTTCGGGAAGAGAAAGAAAACCTTGGCGAAAAGCGGCTTCTTCCGGACAACCAATTTTTATTCCCTGCCGTTTTTCGATGGTCTGCACGTAGGCGGACGCTTCGTGCAAACTGCTGCTCGTGCCAGCGTCGAGCCAGGCGAAACCGCGACCTAATTGTTGGACGTGCAATTTTCCGCGTCGTAAATATTCGAGATTTACATCGGTGATTTCCAGTTCGCCGCGCGCGGATGGTTTTAGGTTTCTCGCAATTTCCAAAACGGCATTGTCATAAAGATAAAGTCCGGGAACGGCGTAATTGCTTTTGGGCGATGCCGGTTTTTCCTCGATGGAAATGGCTTTTCCAGCGGAATCAAATTCAACCACGCCGTAGCGTTCCGGATCGTTCACATGATAACCGAAGATCGTGGCGCCGTTTTGAAATTCACGAAACGCGCGGCCAAATCCATCGCCCCCGTAAAAAATATTGTCGCCGAGAATGAGCGTGACGGAATCGTTTCCGACAAACGATTCGGCGATTAAAAACGATTGCGCGATGCCAGCGGGTTTGGGTTGCTCGCGATATTCGATGGAGATTCCCCAGCGTTTTCCGTCGCCAAGCAATTGACAAAAACGCGGCAAATCCTGCGGCGAAGAAATCAGACAGAATTCGCGAATACCGTTTTCGATGAGTGTGGCGAGCGGGTAATAAACCATCGGCTTGTCGTAAACGGGCTGGAGCTGTTTTCCGGCGACGAGGGTCAACGGAAACAAGCGTGAGCCGGTTCCGCCGGCGAGAATGATGCCTTTCATCGCGCGGAGTGTAGGGGTTTGACTGGCGGGTGTGAAGTGCGTTTCAAATCAGGTTCGTGCTTGACGGAGCGGTTTATCCTCGGCGCATAATCGCCCCATGAAAATTAAATTTCTGATGTCTTTGGCGGTTTTGACTGTTTCGGTTTTGTTGAGCGGTTGCGTCAGCACGGTGGATGGTCACATGAAGGCGGGCGTTCCATTTTTGAAGGACACGATTGAGAGCCGTTATCAACGCTCCATTCCCGATTTGATTGCAGCTAGTAAAAAAGTTTTGGCGCGCAATGGCGCTCTTGTTTCTGACGATA
Source organism: Limisphaerales bacterium (assembly GCA_046595315.1). Taxonomy (GTDB): domain Bacteria; phylum Verrucomicrobiota; class Verrucomicrobiia; order Limisphaerales; family CANJXF01; genus CANJXF01. Next base: position 1,623 of record JBKJOZ010000163.1, on the reverse strand, counting down.
CGATTAACAACACCGTCACGGCGCGAGTGGATACCCGCACCGTTTGGGTGAAGGTCAGTGAAGTGGATGCAAACGTGAGCGGCGTAGTTGTGCAGGCCCGCACCAAAGGCGGCGCGGCGGACGTGGATCTCGCGAGTGAAATCGATAAACAAATCGCACTACAGTTGGCGACGGGGCAGTAATAGGAAATTACGTTTCAACCAAAATAAAAGAGCCAAGCGAACGCGTCTCCATCAGCACGAAGAACTTATGCGCGCCATTCAATCACGGCGCTGACCATTCATGAAAAAAACACTCGTCACATTATTACTCGCCGTTCTGATCACCGGCTGCGCCAGCAATGGCTGGATCGAAGCCAAGAAAATGAATAAGCTCACCCTCGGAATGCCGCGCGAGGAAGTCGTCAAACTGCTGGGCGAACCGCACAGCCGGGAAGTGCGCCCAGGCGAAGAAACACTTTGGTATCTGGAAGATCAAGGCGGCTACGTGCATCAGCCGTATTACGTGAAGATCCACAACACCAAAGTCGAGGCGTTCGGGCCCGGACAAATGCCTGCGGGCGGTGGACAAATGCCTCCTGTGATGATTCAAGTTCCAAGATAACTCGGGTGAATTTGTCATTATCTGTCACCAAACTTCAAAACATTGGCATTTTAGCAAAAGAGTTAAGGTTCGAGCCCTTCCCTTGGAGCCATTCTCGCTTCACGAATCTACCAGCAAAAACCCGCACGGAATTGCTTGGCTCTTTTTTATTATGTGAAACAGGCGGAGCGCGCGGGAAGGCTAAGTGGCGCAGCTTTTCACCGCTTCCACACAGCGTGAGCAAATCGTCGGATGCTCTTCATTTGAGCCAACGTCCGTTTCCCAATGCCAGCAGCGCTCGCATTTTTGGCGATGAGCACCGACGCGACCAGAACCGAACCGAAATCCGGCTTTCCCGTGTTCGCCCTCAATTGATATGAGGAAATCCGAAACCCCGAGCAACTCTTTGAAATCATCCTTCCATCTAATGATCGGAGAAAGAGACTGCTCGTCACCCACAACCGAAATCTCGGCTTCAAGTGCTTTGCCTATAGATTTATTTTGACGAAGAGCTTCCAGCAATGGGAGAACCGTGGGACGAACTTGGAAAAGAAATTTCCAATCTGAATTTTCCTCAGTGTTTAATTTTGTCACGAGCGGTTCCCACCGAGATTTATGGACAGAATTTTCAATGGTTTTTTGTATCAATTCCCAAGTTTCATCCGCTGTGAATGCCAGAATCGGCGCAAGCATTTTGCACAAGCCGGTCACAATTCGATGCAAAGCTGTTTGCGTGGAGCGGCGGCGATGTGAGTTTGCGGCGTCGGTGTAGAGGCGGTCTTTTACGACGTCGTGGTAAATGGAGGAAAGTTCGACGGCGATGAATTGGCTGATCTTTTGATAAACGATGTGGAATTCGTAAGCGTCGTAAGCCGCGATGATTTCTTGTTCGATCTTGGAGAATTCGCCGAGAATCCAGCGGTCGAGACCGGTGAGTTTGTCGTCAGTGACGGTGTGTTTCGCGGGATCGAAATCGTAGAGGTTGGAAAGTTGATAGCGCAGCGTGTTACGAATGCCGCGATAGGTTTCCGCAACTTTCGC
>JBKJOZ010000117.1:0-11532 GCA_046595315.1 Limisphaerales bacterium | reverse complement strand
AGCCTGGGCAACGGCAACAACCAATACGGCACCGTCCTGCTCCAGGGCAACTAACCCCACTCAAAACCAAACTTACAACCACAGGCGCTGGAGCAATCCAGCGCCTCTTTGGTTTTTTAGTACGTTTCATCATTCGACCGTTTAAAAATTTGATTCCAAAGTCCACATCTTTAGCATGTTTGCATGTTGAAGCTGCCCTTTGCATTGCTATCCATCCTCTTCTTAAACCTCGGCTGGTTAGACGGCAGTTCGATGGCGGTGGAAATTCAAGGAGACGGCAACGGAACGATGCACTTGGAAAAGGCTATGCGTGAGTCAGCGCCGCAAATGGCCCCTGCCTCGGCTGAGGCAGAATTGGCGCTAAAAAGATTCCGCCTGCCAGCAGGCTTTCAAGCAAATGTATTTGCGGCTGAACCGCTACTGTCGAATCCCGTGGCCTTTTGCCTGGATGAACGTGGGCGAGTTTTTGTTTCTGAGACGCACCGCTTTAACACAAGCGTCCTCGATATCCGGCACTACATGTCGATGTTAGACGAGGATCTGGCCTGTCGTTCCGTGGAAGACCGGTTGCGCATGACTGAAAAACAGTTTGGTTTTGAAGCGAAAGAATTGGCCGTGGAATCGGAGGTCATCCGACTTCTTGAAGATAAAAATCACGACGGCAAGGCGGATCGCTCTTCCGTTTACGCTGGAGGATTTAACAGCGCGCTTGATGGAATTGCCTCGGGGGTTCTAGCGCATCGCGGCAAGGTCTGGTTCGCCAATATTCCCAATCTTTGGCAGATGCAGGGCATTGATCAGCGGGGGCACGCCAAATCGAGCGAAATTTTCAGTCACGGCTACGGCGTTCGTTTCAGTTACACTGGCCACGATTTGCACGGTTTGATTCTGGGGCCAGATGGAAAACTTTACTTCAGCTTCGGCGATCGCGGCGCAAATGTGATTACAAAAGAGGGGGAAACGCTGGCGTTCCCAGATGAAGGAGCTGTTTTTCGATGCAACCCGGATGGAACGGAGATGGAAGTCGTGCATCGTGGCCTGCGCAATCCTCAGGAACTCGCCTTCGATGAATTTGGCAATCTTTTCACCGGCGATAATGATTTCGATCATGGCGACCACGAGCGATGGGTTTACGTGGTGGAAGGCGGCGATAGCGCATGGCGCGTCGGTTATCAACATCCGCCGCTCGGTTACACGGCGGTTCCATGGATGGCAGAACGACTTTGGGTTCCACAATTTGAAGGGCAAGCGGCTTACCTTGTTCCGCCCATTGCGAATCTCGATGATGGGCCGTCCGGACTCGTTTATTATCCGGGCACCGGTTTGCCCGCGAAATACGACGGACATTTTTTCCTCTGCCAATTCAAAGGCAACATTGCAAAGAGCGGCATCCAAACGTTTTCCGTCAAACCGAGCGGGGCTGGTTTTGAATTGGTCAACTCTGAGCCGTTTCTCTGGAATGTTCAGGCGACCGATGTCGATTTTGGTCCTGACAGCCAACTTTATTTTTCCGACTGGGGCGAAGGTTGGGCGCAGACCGGCAAGGGGCGCATCTATCGCGTCGCTGAAACCAATTCAATCAAAGTGTCCATCGTCGCTGATACGAGAAAACTTATTGCCAAAGATTTTACCAAATTTTCGCAGCGGGAATTACTAAAAATTTTGTCGCATCCCAACATGCGCGTTCGTTTGGAGGCGCAATATGTTTTGGCCGAGCGTGGTTCCAAAAGTGTCGTCGCGCTTTCAAAAATAGCTGCGTCCACTTCATCGCGTCCTATCGAGCGCCGCCACGCCATTTGGGCGCTTGGGCAAATTGGGCGAAAACAAAAAGAGGCGCTCCAAACAATTATTTCGTTACTTGCAGATGCCGATCCAGAAATCCGCGCGCAATCCGCCAAAGTTTTGGGCGATGCTCGTGTGCCCGAATCATTCACCGGCTTGGTGCAACGGTTGAACGACCCGAGTTTGCGCGTCCGATTTTTTGCTGCGCAAAGCCTCGGCAAACTTCAGCGTCATGAGGCGGTCGCACCGCTGCTCGATTTGCTGCGCGAAAATAATAATCGTGATGTTTATTTGCGGCACGCCGGGGTGGTGGCGCTGAGCAGTTGTGCGGACATTTCTCAACTGACCGTGGCGGCGAAGGAAAATTCCTCTGCGGTCCGAATGGCCGCGCTCCTTGCCCTGCGCCGGTTGGAACGTCCGGAAATTGCCCGCTTCCTCAGTGATCCCGATGATTTGCTGGTCCTCGAAGCGGCGCGAGCCATCAATGACGTTCCGATCAATGCAGCCATGCCCCAATTAGCCGCTCTGCTGGCGCGGGGTAGAAAATTTTCTGCGCCCTACGAAAATCAATTTCAGGCGCTCCAAGTGCGCGCGGTGAATGCGAACTTTCGCCTGGGCACGGCGGAACAAGCCAACGCGCTGGCTTTATTCGCGGCAGGCGAAAACGTTTCTACCGTTGCCGCCGTCGAAGCTTTAAATGATCTGGCCATTTGGTCCGCACCGGGGCGGCGCGACCGGGTCGTCGGCACTTTTCGGCCGGTGACCGGAACGCGTTCTGAACAAGTCGCGTCTGCGGCGCTCGCTCCCGTCGTGGAAAAACTTCTCACGGGAGCGAAGCCGGAAGCGGTGACGCTCGCCGCCATCAATGCGGTTGGCAAACTTCACCTGACCAATGGCCCGGAATCGCTCTATCATCTTTTCACCAGTCAAAAAAATTCTGAAACGGTTCGCCTCGAAGCACTGAGAGTTTTGGGAGATTTAAAAAGTTCACGCCTTCCGGAAGCCGTTCGATTGGCGCAAGCCGACGCCAATGAATTGATTCGCAAGGAAGGCAATCGCCTCGCCACCGAGATCAAACCGGACACGGCCATTTCGCAAATTCGTTCCGTTCTGGAGAAAGGTTCCATTCCAGAAAAACAAGGCGCGCTCAGTTCGTTGGGATCAACCCTTGGCCCGGAAGCGGAAGCAATTTTGTCCGAACAAATGGATCAACTTCTCACCGGCAAACTGCCGCGCGAACTGGAATTGGAATTGTTTGAAGCCATCGCTGCTCGTCCCTCTTCCTCCTTGAAAAGCAGCGTGGAGAAATTCCCGTCCAAAACTTCGGGAGCCCTGGGGCGGTTTCAGCAAACGTTGTTTGGGGGCAATGCGGAGGCGGGCAAAAAAATATTTTTGGAACGTCCCGAAGCGTCCTGCGTGCGCTGTCACAAAGTAAATAACGAAGGCGGCGACGTCGGCCCTGTCCTCAACGGCGTGGGTGGCCGCAAGAATCGCGAATATTTGCTGGAATCATTGGTGACACCCAACGCGCAAATCGCCCCGGGTTTTGAAACGGTGCTGGTCGTGATGAAAAACGGAGCGAGCTACGCAGGCGTTTTCAAAAGTGAAACCGAAAAAGAATTGGTCATCAATTCTCCCGAAGATGGCCCGGTAAAAATTGCCAAGGAAAATATTCAATCACGCAACCGCGGCAATTCTGGAATGCCCGAGGGAATGGGCGAAATACTTTCCAAACGCGACCTTCGCGATTTGATCGAGTTTCTCGCGACGTTGAGATAGCGATGGCCAAGGCTGATTAAAAACAATCCGGTTTCAACCGTTCGTGCAGGGCATGGTTTGCCTGATTTTTCCATTTCGCCCTTCAGCATAACCTACCCGCGACGCTGCCATGCTCGCGAAAAAACAGGGAAAAATTATTTCAGGCAAAGCCCTTTGGTTTTGGCTGGTTTGGTGTGGCGCGATGCCATGGCTCAACGCCCAGCAGTTCAATGCTCCCATCGAAAACTTCTGGGTGGCCGATGCCCCCGTGCGTTGCGTAGCGGAAGCGGATGGGATTCTTTACATCGGCGGAGATTTTCAATACCTCGGGCACAACAGCGGCGGCGGCGCGGTTTTTAATCTCGCTTCGGGATCAATTGGTTTGGCGCCTCCTAAAATTAACGGTCCGGTTCAAGTCGTGGTGAGCGACGGCAATGGCGGTTGGTTCATTGGCGGCAACTTCACTTTGATCGGCAACACCGCGCGAACGAATCTTGCCCATCTTTTCTCAGACGGGCAAATCGATCCGGCTTGGCGCGCCGATGCCAATGGTTCGGTCAACTCGTTGATTTTGTCAGGCACCACGTTGTATGTGGGTGGAAATTTCACTGCCTTGAACGGTCAACCGAGAAATCGATTGGCCTCGCTCGATGCTTTATCCGGTTCGGTTGGCTCGTGGAATCCAAATTTGAATCAGGCCGTTTATGCCTTGGCGCTGTCCAGCAACTCCATTTTTGCCGGTGGAAATTTTACGACCGTTGGAACTTCGAACCGCACTCGCCTCGCGGAAATCGATCTCGTGACCGCTCGGGCCAAGGCGTGGAGTCCGGGCGCAAATAACTCCGTCCTCACCTTGTCCGTTTCTTCAAACCAAATTTTTGCGGGCGGATTATTCACCACCATCGGCGGTCGCGCGCGCAATCGGATTGCTGAATTGTTGTCCACCAATAACACGGCGACGGCGTGGAACCCGAACGCGAATGCGCCGGTGAACTGCGTTCTTTTCTCCAACAATGTAGTTTACCTAGGCGGCGCATTTTCAAAAATTGGCACGCAAACCCGGACTGGTTTAGCAGCCATTAATTATTCCAACTCCGTTCCGAACGCATGGACTCCAAACGCGAATGGCGCGGTGACTTCGTTGCGAATTAAAAATGGAATTATTTATGCAGGAGGCCAGTTCAATCGCGCCAACGGCCAACCGCGTTTCGGTTGCGCGGCGTGGGAGGTTGCCGGTGGAAATCTGCTGCCGTGGACGGCGGATGCGGGTGGCCAGGTTTTGAGTTTGGACGCGAGCGACAATTCTATTTATCTCGGCGGCAGCATCATTTCTCATGGCGCACCTCGAAGTTGCGCGGCTGCTTTGGATGAAACGACCGGCACCGCTACGGACTGGCGACCCGATCCAAATCTTCCCGTTAACACGCTTTTAATTTCCAGCAACCTTGTTTACCTCGGTGGAACTTTTTCGGAAATCGGGGGGCAACTTCGTTTTAAAATTGCGGCGGTGGATCGCAGCAATGGCCTCGCGACCAGTTTCGATCCGCAAGCCGATGGCGATGTTTTTTCCATCGCGGAAAGTGGCGACACCATTTATGCGGGAGGATTTTTTTCCAACATCGGCGGCCAACCCCGCAATTGTCTGGCCGCGCTGAACAAAGCAAATGGCATGGCCACTTCGTGGAATCCCAATCTCAACGACACCGTTTATGCCTTGGAAAAGGAGGGCACCAATCTTTTTGTGGGCGGATTTTTCACAAATGTTTCGGGTCTTCCGCGAAATCGCCTCGCATCCTTTAATCTGACCAGCGGCGCGTTGAACAACTGGAATCCGAACGCTAACGACAAAATTTATGCGCTCGCGCCTGCGGATGGGAAAATATTTGTGGGAGGAAATTTTACGACGATTGCGGGGCAGCCGTGCAAAAAATTGGCTCGGATTGATTCGGTAAGTGGTGCGCTGGAGAATTGGACGGCAAACGTGGATGGGCTTGGAATTTTTTGTCTGCTCCGTTCGAGTGGGATGATTTACGCAGGTGGCGATTCAATTTTTTTCGGCGGAGTAAAGCAGCCCTTGGCCGCGATCAACCCGGAAACTGCGTCAGTCAGTTCTTGGAATCCAGGCGCGGAAGGCGGGCCGGTGGATGCCTTTGCGCGTGGGAAAAACGGCTTGCTATTTGTCGCCGGTGAATTTACGCAGATCGCGGGACAAAACCGGCCTCACCTGGCTGCGTTTCTTTCTGACACGCCGGTTTTGTCCACCGAATCCAAATTAACCAACAATTTCTTTGTGGTGCACGTCGCTGGCGATCCCACTCAAAATTATCGGCTCGAGGCATCCGGCGATTTTGCGAATTGGATTCCGCTGCACACGAACCGAGGGGGTTTTGATTATTTCGAGCCAGTGAATGCGCCCTCCAGAATTTATCGCGCGGCCAAAATACCCTGATTTGTTTCAGGAAAAAATTTCGAGCGCCGCTTGTTCCTTGGAAAGATTTCGCCCGCCTTCAAAATAATTTTCCAGTTTGCCGCCCGTCCATTTTCTCAGGCGATAAAGCTGGGCAAAGGTGTATTGCGGGGCGCCGCCGCCCTGACCGCCGACTAATTCCGCACCACGGCGGACGTTGTCCATCATCCAGGCTGGAATCAAAATGTGATACGGATTGCGTTTCACTTCGCCGATGTGGAAAGAAGTTGCCGCCATCAAATCTGCCGCGTCTTGCGCACTGTATTCCACCATGAGATTCGGCGCATCGTTTTGTCCCCAGAACTCGGTTTCTACGCAAAAACAATTGAAGTCCCGCAAACTTTTCAGCGCGTCGATGACCAGCAGATGAACGCCGATGTGGGTGCCGTTCCAATCCTGGTCGTGCGGGAAAAAAATCACTTTCGGTTGATGCTGGGCCAAAATGTTGACGATGACTTTTACCATTTGCGCCCAAAGCGGTTTGTCGTTTTCACGCGTTTTCGGCACAACTTTTTCCAAACCGTTTGGTGCGGTCTGGACGAGGCCGAAACCGAGGTGGTTGCAAGCCGCTTTTAACTCAGCGAGGCGTCCTGCTTGGCGTTCCTTATTGCTGCCTTGCGTGACCGCAACATTGAGAACGTTCCATTTCGCCTCGCGCAAAAGTCGCAGAGCGAGGCCGCCCTGAATGGTTTCGTCATCGGGATGCGGCGCAAAAAATAAAACTTTAGGCGCATCGGGTGCGGTGACTGGACGCGGGGTAGGAGGAAGTTCGCCCATCGGAAATGATTTGGCTTCGGTCGTGATTTTGGCGAGGTCGGATACAAATTTTAGATAAGGATTCATTTAGATAGCGACGGATGAAACACCGATTTAGCCTGGATGTGAAGTGGGTTTTCTAATGAAAAAGTAAGCCATCGCTTCATGGGCAACCGGAATCTTGCTGAAATGACCTGAAGAATTCCTCACCTTAAAAAACTCAAATCCATCGAGGGTTTTTCAGTTCTCTCCCTCATGACAGAAAATAGAGTCAGGCCACACTACACGTGTGAAATTGTTTGGAGTTTGTGTGGCCTTGGCGCTCGTTGGAACGGCGCAGGCCGGAGAGATTTTTTTTCGAGAAGGATCGAATGATTACTTTGCGCGCAGCGCCGTGTCGTCTGCGACGGGAGATAATCAATCGTTGGCGAAAACGCCTCTTCCGCAGAGTAGTAAAACGCGACCTTCCAACGACTTAACGAACGGATTTCATCAGACGCGGACGTTTCGGTTGGCGATCGCCGCGACGGGCGAATACACCGAGTTCCACGGAGGGACGGTTAGCTCGGCCATGGCTGCCATTGGCACGCTGGTCAATCGCGTTAACCAAATTTATGGACAGGATCTCGGGATTCAATTCGTGCTCGTGCCGAACAACAATCTCGTCGTTTACACGAATAAAAATACGGATCCATTCACTTCCAACGACCCCTCGACCACGACGACTCAGCAAGGGCAAGCCGCATTTGATCAAAGGATTGGCAACAATAATTATGATCTTGGCATTGTTTTAAATACCGGCACTTACGGGTTGGCTTATTTATCCAGCGTCTGTGATTCGCAATTGAAGGGAAGTGCTTGTATGGGTTTGCCGCAGCCAACGGGGGAAGCCTTTCACATTCTGGTCGCTCACGAGATGGCTCACCAGTTTGGGGCTAATCACACCTTCAACAGCGACCAGCAGCTTTGTTCTGGAAATCGCCACGGGAGCACCGCAGTGGAATTAGGATCAGGTTCCACGCTCATGAGTTATGCGCTCTTGGATTGCGGCCAGAATTCTTTTCAGCCGATCATGGATGGTTATTTTAACGCAGAAAGCATCGAGGAAATTGAAGCGTTTTTGAATAATATCACTCTATGTGGAACCGTTACGACCACGGGTAACCATCTTCCCACCGTTCTCGCCGGTCCGGATTACGCGATACCTAAATTGACGCCATTCAAACTCACCGCAACCGGGTCGGATCCCGATGGCGATGTTTTGTCCTATTGCTGGGAAGAATTGGATATTGGCCCGCCGCAAATGCTGGCCGATCCTGACAACGGCGCGAGCCCGCTTTTTCGCTCCTTCCCTCCCAACACAAATGCCACGCGCATTTTTCCAAAGCTTAATTCCATTTTGCAAAACACAAATTTTCTCAGCGAAAAATTGCCTGCCACAAACCGACTCATGCATTTTCGCGTCACGGTTCGAGATGGCCAAAATATGGGTGGGACGGCGTTTTCAGACATGCATGTTCAAGTTGTCAATTCGTCAGGCTCGTTTCGTTTTACGTCCCACAATCAACCTGGATCATTTCGCGGCGCGCAGACCATAACATGGGACGTCGCCGGAACGACCGCCGCTCCCATCAACGTCACGCAGGTAAATCTTTTGCTCTCCACCAATGGCGGGCAAAATTTTTCAATCGCGCTGGCGACCAACACTGCGAATGACGGCGTTGAAACTGTTAATTTTCCCAACCTGGATTGTTCGAGCGCGCGTCTTAAAATCGAGGCGGTGAACAATATATTTTTCGATATCAATGACGCGGGAATTTCGCTGACGATGTGGCCGTTTTTCACGAAGATCCAGCCGGTCCAAGGCGGTATTTCCCTGCGTTGGAGTCGCAACCCCGCCAAAAGTTATCAACTCCAAACCACCGCGACCCTCACCAATCCCATCTGGCAGACCCTCGCCGTTTCTATGGTGGCAAGCGGGAACGAAATGGAAGTGATCGTGCCCAAAGGAACCGGCGCGGCTTTTTTTCGCGTGAAAGAACTTTGAGGATTACAATTTGGGCAAACTCGCTGCCGCAATGGCCTGCCCATGGCGTTTGTCTTTTTCGTCGGGCACATGAAAGGTAATTTGCCGCGCCAATTTTGGAAATTCCACTTTCAAAACCTCTTTGGCGCCATCGATGATCAAATCGCCGCCCACTCCGGTTGTGACGCGTCCCAAGGTCAGAACATTTTCAATCTCGTAAAAATCCGCGTAATGCGCGACGGCATATCCCAGATACGCTCCGATGGTTTGATAAATTTTTCGTGCGCGCGGATCGTTCTGTTCCATCAAGCGTTGCACTTCTTTTAATTTTTCGGGCAACGGCATCGTGGCATCCGCTTCGATTCCTGCCGCTGGAATCAATTTTCCAACCGCTTGTTGCGAAAAATATTGCACGCCACAACCGTAGTCACCGCTCCATTCATCCCGCGCGGCTTGCGGATTGTAATCCACCGGCATGAACGCCAATTCATTGAGCCACGTCGTGATATTTCCTTCCGGCGTCACGTAACCGCCCGCCTGGCTCGTTCCCATCGCAATTCCAAACACGGCATTTTTCCCGAGCGACATTGAACCAGCCAGCGCGGTAACTTCGCCGTCGTTCACGATTTCAAATGGCACGTCGTTCCAAAGTTTTTTAATTTCGAGAAACAAATCTTTCACGCGCGCATCGAAAACATCTTTCGGAACGCCGCGAAAAAGTGAGGCGACCTTCACGCGATTGTTGACGTAAACGCCCGCTGCGCTCCCGCCAATCGCATCCACTCGCGGCAAATGCGCCGCTGCTTTGCGCAAAGAATCCATGATGCCCTCGAAATGATATTGCGGGTCCGGTTGATGATACGGATCCCAAACTACTTCCTCGCTGAAAACGACTTTGCCGTCGATGACTGCGGCAGTTTTTCGGTCGCTGCCTCCCAAATCAAAACCGATGCGGCAACCTTCAAGATGGCGACCGAGCGGTGCAGTCGCGGCGCGAGCCGCAGGAATGTCCTTCGTGACCACAATTTCAAACGGGCGTTCGTAAATGCGATTGCCCATGATGTCTGCATCAAATTTTCCCGTGGCCGTCTGCAGAAAATGGTTTTGCAATTGGGCGCCCAGCGCCGCAGGGCCGTCGAAATAAATCCGAAATCCTCCCCAGCCCCAAAGCAGGAATTTCAAAATACGTTCGACGTAAATAAAATTTCCGGAGGCGCGTGAATCGTTTTCAGAAAATAAATCTGTGGCGAAATGAAAAACGGAACCATCTGCTTGTTCGAGAGCCAGCAGGGTTGGAATAAAGTTTTTTGAGGCCCGAACTTGTTCGAGAAAATGGCGATTCGCCAAAACTGCCGGGCGAAAATCCGGATCCAGGACTGGAACGATCTTCGGCGTGATGAGATTTAAACCAGTGGTCATGGAGTGGCTAAAATTTGTTTCAAAATTTTTCCTTCCGCGCCGGGAAAATCTTCTCCGAGGAGATAGGCGGCAGTCGGCGCGATATCAATATTTTCAACCACCTCAATCCTCTTTCCTTTTGCGATTCCGCGCCCCGAAGCAATAAACAACGCGTTCATTTTTGGATTCTTGGAAAGATAACCGTGACTTCCTGCGCCCCCTTCTCGTGCTGGAACAATGGATTCCTGAACCATTTCCAGATTCGAAAAAGCATAAGTCTTTTTTGCCGATAAAACTAAATCAGCCATTTGGGAATTGTTTTTCGGCGAGGGATAGCCGTATTTCGCAAAATCTTTTGGCTCAATGATTTCATCGACGCCTTCCAGAGTTTTGAAAAGTTCGATGATTTTTTTGCGATCCGCATTTTTAGTTTTTTTCGAGTGAAGATAGACCATCGCCGTGCCGCCTTCGGAAATAATCTGCACGCGCGATTTTCCTTCCTTGGTTTGCAGTAAACCCGCTTTGCGCAAAATCCCCGTGCCGACGATCTGTTTGTCAACGCGCTCGAATCCATGATCCGCCACGATGAAAACCGACGTGTTTTCGCGCAGGCCAGTTTTTTCCAACGTGTCAATGAGTTGGCCAATGTGTTGGTCAATCGACTTGAGCGCGTCGTAAGCCTCGGGAGTTTGCGGGCCGAACCGATGTTGCGTGCTGTCGGCAATCAGCAAATGAAACAACATGAAATTGGGTTGGCGCGTCCGCAGCACATAACAGGCGGCATCCGTCCAAATATCGTCGCGTTTCGAGGAGGATTTATTGACGAAAGCCGCCGCGCTGGAATCGTCCAGAATTTTTTCCTTCACCAATTCTTGAACCAGTTTTGGCGTGGAATAATTCACCATGTTGGGCACATCGGGAAAATTATCGTCGATGGTTTCCGCGTTCCGAGTGCAAGGCCAGTTGATGCCCGCGGTTGTGAAACCTTTTTTATGCAAAAAATCGTAAACCGTCGGCACCGCGACGAGCTCAGTTTTGTCTCGTTCGGGGTCACGGGTCAGGCCGCCATTTTTGTCCGGTAACATCAAGCCGTTGTATAGCACGGAATGTTTGGCGGGAGTGACGCCGGTTACGAGCGTCGTGTGATTCGGCCACGTCACGGCTGGATTGGAAACTTTCATTCCTTTGGCCGCCACGCCATCCGCCGCGATTTTTCGCAGGTGGGGGATCGGCGCTTTTGGATCGTCCAAATAAAACGCCGCGCCGCCATCGATCGTAATGATAATTACATGATGATCTTTGGCTCGGTTGTCGGCTGCGATTCCTGCGGTCAAATGGGCCGCGA
>JBKJOZ010000287.1:0-2900 GCA_046595315.1 Limisphaerales bacterium | reverse complement strand
TTCAAACCTTTGGCGGCGCGAAATTCTCCCATGATTCGATCCTGCAAAGAAGTTTCCTTGATCTGATAAAGAATCGGCTCGGATTTTTTTGTCGGGAGTTGAAAATGTCCGTCCTTTTTCAATTCGCGCTTGGCGGCTTCCCACCATTTTTTCCAATCGGAAGTAATTACGTCGGGCACGAGCACTTTTTCGATTTGTTCCATCGTGGCCCGGCCTTCGAAACTTTGCAGAACCAACTTGATCAGGTCCAAATGATGCAACGCCGCCATTTGTTGGAGCGATTTGATATCGGCCAATTTGCGGGAAAGAATGTGTCCCGGAGGAACCGGCTTGAGCGAGTCCGCAGCGAAGGCCAGATCCATCGTGTGTCCGGCTTTGGAGGGAAAATCGATGATGAAATGAGCAAAAACGGTGTCCACGGTTGTGATTTTTCCAAAACCCCAACTGCGGTGCATGCAATAACGGCTTTCGGTCAATGCAACCAGCGGTTCGACCTGTTGTTTGGTCAATTTTCCAGCGGTAACCAGCTTTTCAAACTCGTCTTTCATAAAATGAACGTAAATTCTCGCATCGAGGCGAGCAAATGTGATTATTAGTTGTGGCTGTACAAAAACCAAGAGAAATTGCCGTCCGCGTCCTGCAATTACGCGAAAGTGAACCTGCATTCGTCGAAGATCTTTTCGATCGCGAGTTAGCGGAGGCGCGAATTTCCCCCGTCGATCGCGCACTTTGCCAGGAACTTGTTTATGGAATTTGCCGCTGGCAGGAAACGCTCGATTGGCTGATCGCTCGTAAAACCGAAGGCCGCGAACAAAAACCGGACCTCATGATTTTGCTGCGGATCGGTCTTTACCAAATGTTTTGGCTCGACCGCATTCCGAACCACGCCGCCGTCCACGAGACTGTCGAGATCGCCAAGAAAATGGGATTCATTCCGCAGTCCGGTTTTATCAACGCGATTTTGCGCACCTACACTCGCGAACAGGATGCCACGCGAAAATTGCTGCAAGAACTTAAAACTTCGCAACCCGCCATCGGCCATTCCCATCCCGATTGGATCTACGAAAAATGGCGTGCGCTCTGGGGCGTGGAAAAAACTTCCGCGCTCATGACTTGGAACAATACGCCGCCCAAAACTTTTGCGCGCGTCAACACGCTGAAAATTACGAACGTCAAGGAGTTGACGAACATGTGGGACATCGAGGGCGTGAAATTTACCGAGCGCAAATTCGATTGGGTGGATGACAATTTGGTTTTCGAATTGGAATCGCATCCACCGCTCGGAAAATTAAAAAGTTTTCAGAAGGGATTTTTTTACATCCAGGATCCCAGCACGCTTTTGGCGGTGCGCGAGCTGGATGTGAAATCCGGACAAACCGTTTTGGATTTATGCGCCGCTCCGGGTGGCAAAACGACTTTCATCGCGCAAATTATGCAAAATCGCGGAAAACTTTTTGCACAGGACAACGATGAAGAACGTCTTGAACTGATTCGCGAAAATTACCTTCGCCTCGGCATCACTTGCATCGATGTCTCGCTCGCGCCAAATCACATCATCGAAAAACCGTCGCTGCGCTTTGACCGAATTTTGATCGATGCCCCCTGCTCCAACACTGGCGTGATGAGGCGGCGCGTCGATTTGCGCTGGAGAATTGAGCCGGAAGAAATCGCGCGACTTCGCCAGGAACAACTCGATTTGCTCCTTCGCGCTGCGCCGCGATTGAAGCCGGGCGGAACGCTGGTTTACAGCACGTGCAGTCTTGAGCCGGAAGAAAATCAGGAAGTCATCGCGAAATTTCTCGAGGAACAAAAACAATTCAGGCTCGAAAGTGAACGCGCGCTCGTTCCTTTTTCAGACAACGTCGATGGCGCGTTTGTCGCGAAACTGAAATCAGTCGCGGATTAACGGTGGCTTAAATCGAAACCATCGTGTCGGCGTCGCGCACGTCGAGGAATTCCACAATGCGCGCCACGGATTCAGCGATGGTCAATTGGTCGGTGCGCAATTCCACCTCGGCTTTTTCAGGTGTTTCGTAGGGCGCAGAGATTCCGGTAAATTCCTTGATCTCGTTCGCGCGCGCTTTGGCGTAAAGACCTTTGGGATCGCGCTGTTCGCAAACTTCAATCGGCGCATTCACGAATACTTCGACAAATTGTCCCGGCGGCGTGATTTTGCGAACGAGTTCGCGGTCGGAACGATACGGCGAAATAAAGGCGGTGATGACGATGATTCCCGCATCGGCCATGAGTTTGGCGACTTCGCCCACACGACGAATATTTTCTTTGCGGTCTTCGGGAGAAAATCCCAAATCCGAGCAAAGTCCGTGACGCACGTTGTCGCCATCGAGCACGTAAACGTGTTTGCCGAGGTTGAAAAGTTCGCGTTCGAGTTCGGTGGAAATCGTGGATTTGCCTGATCCCGAAAGTCCCGTCAGCCAAATCACGCAACCGCTGTGAGCATTGCGCAACGCGCGTTGCGTCGCCGTAACTTTGCCTTGGCTCCAATAAATATTGTCGCTCTTGTGCAACGTATCGGAACTGCGTCGGGGATAATTATCTTGGGCAACGATGCCGCCGCCCGAAACTTCAAAGCCATCCACGATGACGAAACGTCCCGTCGCGACGATTTCCGAATGTGCGTCAAAAGCCACCGGCCGTTTTGTTTTTAAAGTTAATTCGGCAACTTCATGACGGCCCACGCGCAATTCTTTTCCTTCGCGTTGCACGGTTTCGAGCGTGGAGGCATCGATGATTTTGGAAATGTCCTCGATCTCGCAATCCACTTCCTGGGTGGCGAGTTTAAGTTTGTAGGCGCGGCCCTTGCGAAAGGGCTCGCGTCCAAGCCAGAAGAGGCGCGCTTTGAAGCGCGTGAGTTCGTAGGGCGGTTCGGTTTCCAACGC
>JBKJOZ010000269.1:0-13371 GCA_046595315.1 Limisphaerales bacterium | reverse complement strand
ATGGAGAATTTTATGGGCGGTTTCTTCATTGTTTTCTCCTTTTTCAAAATGCTGAACCTGCGCGGTTTTGCATCGTCCTACGCCTCTTACGATGTGATTGCCAAACGTTGGATGCCCTATGGCTACGTCTATCCGTTTATCGAACTAGCTCTAGGTGTGGCGTTTCTTCTTCGATTCAAACCTTTCGCGACCAACCTTGCAACCGTGGTTGTGATGGCGATCAGCAGCATCGGCGTGATTCAAAGTTTGTTGCAGAAAAAGAAAATTCAGTGCGCCTGTCTCGGAACCGTTTTCAACCTGCCGATGTCATCGGTGACGCTCATCGAAGATTTGCTCATGGTCGGAATGGCAGTCGCGATGTTGACGTTGGGACACCTGTAAAAAATTAAATCAAAAAAAATTATGAATAACGAAAATAAATTCAGCCGAAGAAAATTTGTGGCGGGCGCGGCGACGCTCGCGGGTGGCGCAACGCTTTTGCACAAACTCAATGCCCAAGTCGAAACGCGTGAACCGGACAAACCACGGGAAACTTCCGCCGCCGCGAATAAAAACAAACCGTTGATGGAACGCATTGATCCGAAACCGACTCATCCGCCGGGAGAAGCGGGAAAAGATTACACGCCCGTGATTACGCCCAACGGCAGCACGTTGCCGTGGAAAGTTGTGGATGGCGTGAAGGTTTATCATTTGATTGCTGAACCCGTCTCAAACCATGAATTTGCGCCCGGACTGAAAGCGCATTGTTGGGGTTTCAATGGACAAGTTCACGGCCCGACGATTGAAGCGGTCGAAGGAGATCGCGTTCGCATTTATGTCACCAACAAACTTCCCGCGCCGACTTCGGTTCACTGGCATGGGATTCTTTTGCCGAACGGAATGGATGGTGTCGCGGGGTTGAATCAGAAAGCGATTCAACCGGGCGAAACTTTCAAATATGAATTCACGCTGCGGCAACACGGCACGCATATGTATCACTCGCATCACGACGAGATGACGCAGATGGCTCTCGGCTTGATGGGATTGTTCGTGATTCACCCGCGCAACCCAAAACACCCGCGACCCGACCGCGATTTTGTTTACATGTTGAGCGAATGGAAAATTGAAGTGGGCGCAAGTCGTCCCGATCCAAACGAGATGACCGACTTCAATATTTTTACGTTCAATGCAAAGGCGTTTCCCGGAACTGCGCCGCTGGTGGCGAAACTCGGCGACCGGGTTCGTGTTCGTCTGGGAAATTTGAGCGCGATGAGTCATCACCCGATTCATTTGCACGGTTATCAATACAAAATCACCGAGACGGATGGCGGACAAATTGCGGAATCGGCGCAACAAGTCGAGACAACCACGTTCACGCCAGTCGGGACTACGCGCACATTTGATTTCGTGGCGGATGAACCGGGCGATTGGGCAATGCACTGCCACATGACGCATCACGTGATGAATCAAATGGGTCATCAATTTCCGAACCTGATTGGAATTGATCCGACTGGTTTGAATCAAAAAATCCGCAAGTTCCTTCCCGGTTACATGACGATGGGTTGGGATGGCATGGGCGATATGGGCGACATGGGAATGAAAAATCCGAAAAACAGCATTCCGATGGTGGGTGCGCCAGGCCCGTTCGACTACATCACGATGGGTGGCTTGTTCACGATTTTCAAAGTGCGTGAAGGCATTACGAATTACGAAGATCCCGGCTGGTATCAACATCCCGCAGGAACCTTGGCGGATGTGGCGCGTTCGGAAGATTTGAAACGCGATGGCATCGACGTGGCGGATGCGAAACAAGCGGCGTTGCGCAACAAAGCACTTAATGAAGCGTGGTGCGGACCAGTTCCGTCCTCGTCATCAATGCTCGCGAAAAATGAAACCACCGGTCGATTAAAAATTCCGTAACAACAAAACAAAAAAGGAAAACGAAATGAAAAATAAAATGATACTGCCAATGCTCATTGCAGCTTTGGCGCTTACCGCAGGAAGTCTTGGAATCACCGGATGTAAAAAAACCGGGACAGAAGAAACCGCAGATCACGCTCATAAATATACTTGCAGCATGCATCCCGAAGTCGTGCAGGACGCCCCGGGTAAATGTCCGAAGTGCGGCATGGCGTTGATCGAGAAACATGACCATTAAAAAATTTACCGTCGCTGTGACGGGAAAAGGAAACAAAACAAAAACAAAAAGGAAACAAATGAAAAAGACACTAGCGGTATTAGCGGCAGCGACCTGGCTGGTTGCGACACCCTCGTTCATCCAAGCGGACGAAGGACATAAACATGATGCCACTACCGAAAATGGCACTGATAAAAAAGCAAAGGCGTATCCATTGGACAAGTGCCTCGTCTCTGACGAAAAACTCGGCGAACACGGCAAGCCCTACGTGTTCACGCACGAAGGACAGGAAATCAAACTCTGCTGCAAGGACTGTTTGAAGGACTTCAAAAAAGAACCGGCCAAATACATGAAGAAAATACAAGAAGCGCAAGCGGAGAAAACTAAATAGCTGAAACCGGGCTAGAGTTCGCCGGAGGAAACTCCGGCGGGCTGTGGTGGTTGGCGAAGGCCAGTGACGCATTGGTAAAATATTGGCGTCGAAGGAACGGGCAGGGCGGGGTGAGGCGAGACGAACTGCCAGTGAAAGTGCCAGTAAACTTAGCACGAAACTAATTGATGACTTGCTGCTGTTAGCTGTTGATTAGCCAGTGAAATTATCTAAAATGTCGTCAGGTAGTGTGCTTTGTTGTCCGAGCCCGACAACTGGCTCCATTTTCACTTCTTTTTTCTCACGAAGGTGTAACTCACCAAGGCGGTCAATGCACCCAGCATGTTGTTGAGCAAATCTTTTTGCGTGTCGAAAATATCGTTCTGATAATATTTGAGCATTCCTTTTTCCGGTCCCATCAGGAGGCTGCTGGCGTATTCGATCAATTCGTGGATTGCGCCGACGCCCAAAATAAATATCACCACGGCAATCCAGAGTTTCCAGGAAGTGAGATTAAAGTTGTGTCGGAAGGCGCGGCGCAAAATTAGACCGCCGACAAATCCAAAGAAGAAATGGACATAAAAATCGAACTCCAAGTTTAGATAATATTGGTTGTAACAACCGAAGGCACCTAGATTGTGCAGAAGCAAGGCAGTAGCGAAAAAACCAAAATGAAGCGGGTGCAACAAAATCTTTTTGCCCATTCCATAAACTCCCCAAAGTAACAGCGAAAGGAAGAGGAAGGAGAATTTATAAGTGCTTCCCGATGGAGCTCCGAATAAACTGATGGCGGTAAAAACGCCGGTGGCAACCCATCCGATTATTTTTAGCTTATCCATCTTCTAAGATATTAAACCTCATCAAACGGTTCCGCAATTGTCTGGTGTTAATTGCGAAGGAAACGGTTTCGTAATTTACTTTTTGCGTTTAAGAAAATCTTCGTAGGCGAAGCGAATGCCTTCTTCGAGGCTGACTTGAGGTTTCCAGCCGAGATCGAAAAGGCGTGAGGAATCGAGCAGTTTGCGGGGCGTGCCGTCAGGCTTGGAGGTGTCCCAGATAATTCCGCCTTGGAAGCCGATAATGGATTTCATCATTTCGGCCAATTCCTTAATGCTAACTTCCTGGCCTGATCCAACATTGATGAATTGTTCTTCGCTATAATTTTGCATCAGGAAAACGGACGCTCGCGCTAAATCATCAGAGAAAAGAAATTCGCGCTGCGGCGTTCCCGTTCCCCAACACGTCACGGTTGGCGCCTTTGATGTTTTAGCTTCGTGAAATTTGCGGATCAAGGCGGGCAAGGCGTGGGAAGTTTCCAAATTATAATTGTCATTGGGACCGTAGAGATTAGTGGGCATGGCGCTGATGAAATCGCTGCCGTATTGTCGCCGATAAGCCTGACACATTTTGATCCCGGCGATTTTCGCCACGGCATACCATTCGTTTGATTTTTCCAAAGGCGCGGTGAGAAGGTATTCTTCTTTTAAAGGTTGCGGGGCGAGTTTCGGAAAAATACAAGAACTGCCAAGAAAGAGCAGTTTATTCACGCCAAACAGATGCGCGGAATGAATTAAGTTGTTTTGGATCTGGAGGTTTTCAAATAGGAAGGCGGCGGGTTGGGTGTCGTTGGCCCAGATGCCGCCAACTTTTGCTGCGGCGTCGAAAATATATTCTGGCTTTTCATTGGAAAAAAAATGTTTAACGGCAGCGGCATCGAGTAAATCCAGTTCGGCACGGGTTTTACTGATGAGATGGGTGAAGCCTTGGCGTAATAATTCACGCCAGAGAGCGCTTCCGGCAAGACCACGATGGCCGGCGACGTAAATTCGAGCATTCCTCGGTATTTCCATAACAATCCCAGTCAGCTACAGGGATTGCAGGAAAAATGCAAGTGACGGCTGGGCGATTGTGTCCTTAAACGAGACCTCACCAAACTGAATATTGGCACCACAACTCTCCCAAACACGTGGTTTAACTGTAAAATGCGCCCCATTGGCTGTTTTTGAACCTTTCAATTGACAATTGAATTGTGGCATCCCGACTGCTTAGAGTGACGTGCGGTTGGCATTGGGCAATATGTGAACAGTATTCAGTACTAATATTAACCCCGCCCAGTGTTTCGTTCACGCCGCGTGTAAAAAGAAAGTTAAAGTTATGCAAACAAAATCAAATCGTAAGTCCGGGTTCACGTTGGTTGAAATCATGATCGTTGTCGCCATCATTGGTCTGTTGGCTGCCATCGCGATTCCAAACTTCATCCGCGCTCGTACTAAATCGCAGCAAAATGCTTGCATCAATAACCTCCGCCAGATTGACGGTGCGATTCAGCAATGGGCGTTGGAAAACAAAGCAGCGGCTGCTACGGCAGTTACTGAAGCAAATATCGCTCCTTATATTGGTCGTGGCACAGGTGCTACAACCGTTACGGTTCGTTGCCCTTCGGATTCTGCGGCGACTCCGACCTTCACCACCAGCTACACAATCGTGGACGTCCAAACTGCACCGGTTTGTGCAGCGGTGGGAAATACAACGACAACCCCTCACGTGTTGTAATCCACGCTAAGGTTTAATCACAAAGGCTTAGGAATTCGTTCCTAAGCCTTTTTTGTCTTCTCATACAGTGTTACGCAAATTCAAATTAGTCAGAGCGGTTTCTTGGATGATCGGGAAGCGGGGGCGGGGTAATTATTTTGAATGCGATAGAACAGATGACTTATCCTTCTCGCCAGGTTCCATCAGTTGGTTGTCTTAAAACGAGGCTCAATTTTTTAAAATCGGCACAAAACTCCATTTGTTTTCCGTTCTTATTCTTCAATACGTGGGTAATTTAGGCTTTGAATTGTGGCATCCAGATTGCTAAGAGTGAAGTGCGGTTGGCACAGGGCAATATGTGAACAGTTTAGTAATTATATTAACCCGCCCAGTGCTTCGTTCACGCCGCGAGTAAAAGAAAGTTAAAGTTATGCAAACAAAATCAAATCGTAAGTCTGGGTTCACATTGGTTGAAATCATGATCGTTGTGGCCATCATTGGTCTGTTGGCTGCCATCGCGATTCCGAACTTCATCCGCGCTCGTACCAAATCGCAGCAAAATGCTTGCATCAATAACCTCCGCCAGATTGACGGTGCGATTCAGCAATGGGCGTTGGAAAATAAAGCGGGAGCTGCTACTGCGGTGACCGAAGCGAATATCGCTCCTTATATTGGTCGTGGTACAGGTGCTACAACTGTTGTGGTTCGCTGCCCGTCTGATTCTGCCGCAACTCCGACCTTCGCCACCAGCTACACGATCAGTACCGTGGCGGCGCAACCGATCTGCGCGGCGGTGGGAAATACTACGACGACCCCTCACGTGTTGAATTAATCCACGCTAAAGTTTAATCACAAAGGCTTAGGAATTCGTTCCTAAGCCTTTTTTGCATTCTGTATCCCTCAAAAAAACCTCGCCAAAACACAAAACTGTTTTCTAATTGTTTTTGTGAGCGCAATTCTGGAAATCAAAAACTTGCGAGTGGAGTTCCGAAGCCGCAAACCCAACCCAGGCGTCAAGGTCGCAGTAAACGGTTTAAACTTAAATGTTCTCGCAGGCGAAGTTTTCGGATTTCTCGGACCCAACGGTGCCGGCAAAACCACCACGATGAATGTTCTGCTCGGCTTCGTGAACGCCACCAGCGGTTCCGCCTCTATTTTTGGAGTGGATGTTCGTGAACCAATTGCGCGCCAGCGGATCGGTTATCTTCCTGAACTGACTTACTATTATAAATTTCTAAACACGGAAGAATTGCTTCGGTTTTATGCGAAAATTTTCAAAATTCCGCAGTCTGAGCGCGAGGCGCGCATTGACGCTGTCCTGAAATTAGTTGAACTCGAACACGCGCGAAAGCGGTTGATCAAAACGTATTCCAAAGGAATGCAGCAGCGCGTCGGACTGGCTCAAGCGTTGATAAATAATCCCGACCTGCTGATTCTCGACGAACCGACGAGCGGACTGGATCCCATCGGGCGCATGAAAGTTCGTGAAATTATTCAACGTCTAAAAAACGAAGGAAAAACGGTTTTCTTTTCTTCCCACGAACTGGGCGAAGTCGAAACGGTTTGTGACCGCGTGGCAATTATTGACCAAGGTCAGGTCAAGGTGGAAGGTCGCGTCGGCGATTTAGTTGAACAACACAAATGCAATCTGGAACAAATTTTTCTCAAAATCATCGGTTACGAGGTTTCGGCTTGATATGAATAACGCACTCGCCGTCGCCGGAATCGTCCTCAAGGAACTTTATCGGCGCAAAGATTTTTACGTTCTGTTCATCTTGACCGCACTCATCACGCTGGTGATGGGATCGTTCAAATTGTTCGATGATGAAAAAATCATTCGCTATATCAAAGAGATTTGCCTCCTGCTGATTTGGATTTCTTCCCTGGTCATCGCTATTTCAACTGCCGCGAGACAACTTCCTGCTGAAAAAGAACTTCGAACTATTTTTCCACTGCTGGCCAAACCGATCACGCGCGGCCAATTGATCTTTGGAAAATTCCTGGGTTGCTGGCTCTCCTGTGGATTGGCTCTTCTGTTGTTTTATCTTTTTTTCGGAATTATTAGTGGTGCCCGCGAGCATCAATGGCCCGTGTCGAATTATTTTCAGGCTCTCTCTCTGCACTGGGTTTTCCTAGCTGTCGTTATTGCGATGGTTTTGCTGGGTTCGGTCGTGTTCTCAGCGGTTTCAGCCAACGCAACCATCAGTTTCATTGTTGTTGGCGGCATTTTATTTGTCGCACGTCACTTGAATAAAATTGCGCTGGCTTCGCCGGAGCCGGGCCGCACGATTGTTTACGCGATCTATTTCGCTATTCCTCATCTGGAATTTTACGATGTGCGCGATTTAATTATTCACAATTTGCCGCTGGTTCCTTGGACGATGTGGGCGGTGGCGATTTGTTACGGCCTAGTTTACGCCGTTTTATTTCTTTTCAGCACATGGCTGGTTTTCCGGCGCAAAAGTTTGAACTGACATGCCGTCGCCTCGCGTCATTTTAGGTTTGTTGTTTGTGATTTGCTTGAGTTGCGCCTCGCTGCTGGAACCGTGGTATCAAACGTGGAGCGGTGGAAGAAACAAGTCAGCCAATGTGTTGGATGTGCTCATCGGTGATAGCCGCCGGATGTTTGCAAATCATTTTTTTGCGAAGGCTGATGCTTATTTCCACAGCGGTTACTACCCAACGATTTTCGATGCGCCAAAGAAAGAGGAAGAAGATCATATGGGCGGCTCAGAGGGAAAAAGTGAGCACCATGTCCATGATGAAAATTGTAAGCACGAGGAGAAAAGCGAAGGTGGTTTTCTCGGCCAACCCAAGGATTGGATTGATCGGTTCAGCAGAAATTTCTTTTCCGTCCAACATTCCCATCTCGAAAAGGGCCAGGAACGCGAACTTCTTCCGTGGTTGCGCTTGTCTGCGGAATTGGATCCGCAACGCGTTGATACCTATATTATCGCCTCATATTGGTTGCGCAGTCGCTTGGGCAAAGTCAAAGAAGCGGAACAATTTTTGCGCCAAGGTTTGCGCGCCAATCCCGATAGCTACGAAATTTATTTCGAACTCGGTCGGATTTACGACGAGAACTATCAGAATCCTCTGAGCGCTCGCAATCTTTGGGAGGTCGCCCTCAAAAAATGGGTCGCACAAGAACGTAAATCCGAGACAGATAAAGCAGCACCCAAACCGTCAGTTCTTGTCTTTGATGGAATCACGGGACGGTTGGCAAAGGCGGAGGAAAGCCAAGGCAATCTGAAACAAGCCATTCACTATTTGGAATTGCTGAAGGAAAAATCTCCGGTGCCCGAAGAAATTCAAAAACAGATTCAGGAACTTCAAGGGAAAATTAACCGTGATGGTGCGAATTGATAGGGAGCGACTGTCATTCTAACGAGTGTCGAAAAATAAACTTTGGAAGAATTGGTCGGGACGGTGAGATTTGAACTCACGACCTTCTGAACCCCATTCAGACGCGCTACCAAGCTACGCTACGTCCCGACCGAATTGCGCTTTGCAGCGCGCGAAATACTATGGCGTGTCGTTGCGAATTCAACAACTTTCAATTTTCTAGTCCAAAACTATTTTGCGGGAGTTTGATAAACGAAATCCTCTTTTGCCATCGATTCATTCACCGCAATATTCTCAAATGTTTCCGTCGAAATCATTTTCTTTGCCGATAGCGAAAGGCCGCTGCCGTTGGGCATCGAAAATTTAAAATCTTTTACAGTCGTCTGGCGTTGACGAATTAAATGGTCGTCTTTTCCAATCCAAAGTCTGACCCGGGCGCCCCCGCCCATTTGCGCCAATTCTGATGTCTTTGGAATTTTTGTCCGCGACAGGACATAACAATTAACGCCTCCAATCGTTTCATCCTTTTCCACCGCCAGATCCGCCGCATCTGCAAACAACGCCAAGGAATTCTCGGCTGCGCTAGTGTTGAAAAAGGCGCTTGGGAGGTGCGCTGTTGCTCCCGCCGAAACCCCAGCCGCCGTGCCAAGAGAAGTTTTTCTGTCACGCGTTTTTGTGGTTCTGCCATTCATGAAAGAAAAGTCGCCTTCGCCTGCCGACCAAACTGCGCCGGAATTTGTGAAATGTGGCTGCACCTTTAGCTCCCATTCGATTCGATACAAGTTTGGTCGCGCCATGCGAATGCTGAACGTATGCGTCTGCGGACCCACTTGTGAGAGATATGGATTGTTGCCGTTCAAACCTTCGAATTCAGAAACGGTCTTGCCTTTGCAACGATAGCTGGAGAGCCCGGCGTACGTTTCTTCGGCTTGTTTCAAAATGTCTTTTGCGACCGGGTTTTGTGCGGCGGTTGATCGAGTCAGATTCACCGCAACCGTGGTTGCTCCAGCAGCAAGCAACAGAAAGGCGCTCACGCCAATTGCCGTTTTAATTTTTGTCCATGCCATGATTTTTAATGTTCCTTTGATGATGGTTAAGGTTGAAGCCGAGAGAGAAATTCCGTTTGTTGCCGCGCTGGTCGCTGATGAAATTAAGCCGACAGGAGCGGCTTGAACTGAGTTTGTGGCAATGGCACTGCTCAGCAGTGTGGCTGAAAATGCGACGCCGCGTTTGGTGAAAAACCTTCGTAATTTTTCCACTGCGCGACCCACCCGCATTTTCGCTGCATCTTCGCTCACCCCCAAAGATTCGCCGACGGCGCGTAAATTTTTCCCTTCAAAAAACCGGAGGGCGACGGCGTCGCGGTCTTTTTGGCCAAGTTGTGCCATGGCATCGTCGAGCAACGGCGCGATTTGTGGCCAGACATCCGATTCAGTTTCGTTGGAAAGCGATTGCATATACGCCTCTTGTTCGCGTTGTTGTCGGCGGATTTCGGTGCGTAAAAAATTTCGCGCAGTCAGCCGTGCCGTTTGATACAGCCAACCGGAAAGAATGGTTCCTTTACGCAAGTCGCGCGATTTTTTCGCCAAAATAACGAATACGGCTTGCGTCACTTCCTCGGCGTGATGCGCGTTTCCAAGGTGACGAAAGGAAACGGAATAAACCATGTTGACGTGACGCGTCACAATCGTCGCAAAAGCCTGTTCTGAATTTTGCGCCGCGTATTCCTGCAATAATTCGATGTCGTCCATGATCAGTTCCATCTATAAATGTCCGCGTAACCGCAAAGGGAACAGAATATTTTACCGGTTAAACAATTCCTTTTCGCGAATGACAATCTTCAAGATTCATGGCTGACTCCGTCGTGTCGTGGCGAAACAAACCAAATTCTTGATTGTTATCGCTGCCGCCGTCGCGCTTGGTTTGGTCGCAGCTTTGTCTCGAAAAACTCCTACCAGCCTCGCAACAACGCGTTTGTCCGATGGGCGAATTTTTCAAATTGAAGGTGTGACTTACGGCACGTCCCACCGCATTGGAGGATGGAGCACGGTTTGGCTGTACCGATACGGAAGCTGGCTGCCTCAACGAGTCCTGCAATTGTTTCTTCCAAAAATTCCCAATGATGATTTTGAAACTCAACAACCTTCCTTGGTCGTGTGGGTCAATGCCATCGATCCGGTCACTGGCAAACAAATTGACTGCCAAGGTATCCGGGTAAATTTCATCGATAAGTACGGCGACCTCTTGGAAGAAGAAACAAGTTGTTGGTTTGGGTCACTGAACTTTTGGCGGGTAGGGCACGTTTTTAAATCCTACCCACGTGACGCAGCGAGACTTCGGTTTCAAATCACGCCATGGATCACGAATGTCGCCAGCGATGTGGAGTTCGCCAATCCGCACATCACAAAACCGGAGCAATGGTCGGGCGCTCCGTTGCCCCAAACGAAGCGGGTGGGCGAAATGGAAATCATTTTGGCAGACTTGAAACTTCGCACGAATGGCAGTCCGAAAAAGTATTGGGAAACACCGGTGCGATATTGGAAACCAATTTGGAAATTGAATAAAAGTGGCGAGACCGCGCGCGGTTGGAGCAAGCCAGAATGGTTCGCTGAAGACGTTTTGGGTAATCGCGGTGAACATCTTGGCGCGCATCAGCCAGTTCTCAGATTTTCCGCTGCGTTTTATCCCTCAGCGACCAACACTGAGGCAGCGCCGCCCATCGTGCTTTTGCCAAATACCCCTGTAGCAAAGCTTGCCACAAATATCATCTGGTGGAATCAGTGCATCCAATTTGGTTCCAATAAAATTGTAGCGCTCGGACTTTTCCCACGCGGCGTCCACGTCTTTTCTGAAGGGTTTTTTCAGACAAATCCTCCTGTCGCCATGATGCCGACGGGCGGAGGCGCTCCCTCCGGATGGAACTCGCAATCGCAGGCGTTCAGTTCGAAACGCTGGAACAATCACTACACGCCCGGTCAGGTAATTTATTTGCGCTCACCATCACTCGATCCAACAAATCGGCTGGCGATTCGGCTGCGCGATGAGCAGGGCCGTTTTTTTACGGCGGCACCCGAGCCACAGGGCGGCGCAGATGGAATTATGCCGTTTTTGATCAAACTTCCTGACGACGTGAAAATGGTAACTCCGGAAATCACCTTATTGAAACCAGTTCAGGCAACTTTCACGGTGCGCACGGAAACGATTTCGCAAAACAAGTAAGCGCACAAATCAAGTTCGCTGCTTGCGCCGTTTTCCTTTTGGATAATTCACCTGTCGCGGTTCCGCGCCGACACTTTCGCCCGAACTTCGTTTTAATTCACGAATCTGATCGCGCAACAACGCCGCCTTTTCAAATTCCAGATTGTTGGACGCCGTGATCATTTCTCCCTCCAGTTCGCGAATGGTTTCAACCACATCAATGTTTCCCGCAGCATCGTTCAGGACCATCGCGGCTTTACGTTTCGCGCTCGTATAAACGGCCAAGCTGTCTTCCACCGCGCGGCTCACACTGCGCGGGGTGATGTTGTGTTCTTTGTTGTAGGCGATTTGTTTGGTGCGGCGATATTCGGAAACCGCGAGAAATTTCTGGATGCTTTGCGTCATCACATCCGCGTAAAGAATCACTTCGCCGTTGAGATGTCTCGCCGCGCGTCCCGCCGTTTGAATCAAGCTCGTCGCGCTGCGTAAATAACCTTCCTTGTCCGCATCCAAAATTGCGACGAGCGAAACTTCCGGTAGATCCAAACCTTCTCGCAGCAAATTGATTCCAACCAACACATCGAATTCACCTTTGCGCAGCGACCGCAAAATCTCCACGCGCTCAATCGCGTCAATTTCGCTGTGGAGATAGCGGACGTTGATGCCGACATCGCGCAGATAATCGGTTAATTCTTCAGCGGTGCGTTTGGTCAGCGTCGTGACGAGAATTCGCTCTTTCGATTCAACCCGTTTGCGCGCTTCGTTAATCAAATCATCGATCTGACCTTTCAGCGGTTTGACCGTAATTTTGGGATCAATTAAACCAGTGGGACGCACGATTTGTTCGACGACGCGGCCCTTGGACCATTCGATCTCCGTCGGCGCAGGCGTCGCACTCACGTAAATGGTTTGATTTTGGTGCGACTGAAATTCGAGAAAACTCAACGGACGATTGTCGAGTGCGCTCGGCAAACGAAAACCGTGATCCACCAAAACTTCTTTGCGCGCACGGTCGCCGGCAGACATGCCGCCGATCTGCGGAATCGTCGCGTGCGATTCGTCAATCACGAGGAGGAAATCTTGGGGAAGAAAATCAATCAACGTATTGGGAATCGAACCGGGAGCGCGTCCGCTCAAATGGCGCGTGTAATTTTCGATGCCAGAGCAAAATCCCATTTCCTCCATCATTTCCAAATCGTATTCCGTCCGCATTTTGATGCGTTGCGCTTCGAGCAGTTTTCCAACTTTTTCAAATTGCGCGATGCGGTCGCCGAGTTCTTCACGAATGGCAAGAATGGCACGTTTGGTTTTATTCTCCGTCGTGACGAATTGTTTCGCTGGATACACCACGGCGGATTGCAGCGTTTCCAAATTGTCGCCAGTCAACGGATCGAAGCGCGTGAGGCGTTCAATTTCTTCGCCGAAAAATTCGATGCGCAAACCTTCTTCCAAATGTGACGGGCGAATTTCCACCGTATCGCCGCGCACGCGAAATTCGCCGCGTTCAAAGGCAATGTCGTTTCGCGAGTAAAGCAGATTGATGAAGCGACTCAGCAATTGTTCGCGCGACATTTCCATTCCAACATGAATTCCAACGACGAGCGCTTGATAATCTTCTTTGCTACCGATGCCGTAGATGCACGAAACACTGGCGATCACGACGACGTCGCGCCGGGAAAAAAGTGAACTCATCGTCGAGAGCCGCATCCGCTCAATCTCTTCGTTCACGCTGGAATCTTTTTCAATAAACGTGTCGGTGCGCGGGATGTAGGCCTCAGGCTGATAATAATCAAAATAGCTGACAAAATAT
>JBKJOZ010000409.1:0-4555 GCA_046595315.1 Limisphaerales bacterium | reverse complement strand
CTTGTATTAGATATTGGAAAAGGTTGGGACCAATCCACCGCCTTGCAAGTCGTCACATGGATTGGCGCAATCACCGCAGTTTTCGCCGCGCTGATCGCCGTTGCGCAGAACGACATCAAACGCATCCTTGCTTACTCCACCGTTTCGCAGCTCGGTTACATGATGATAGGCCTCGGCACAGGTGGCGTGGCGGTCGGCATGTTTCATCTAATCACCCACGCGTTCTTCAAGGCGCTGCTGTTCATGGGAGCTGGATCGGTGATTCACGGCTGTCATGGAGAGCAAGACATTCGGCGAATGGGTGGGCTGAAAAAGTTTATGCCAATCACATTTGCGACTTACGGCATCGGAATGTTAGCGCTCGCGGGATTTCCACTTGTGTTTTCCGGCTTTTGGAGCAAAGAGGGGATTTTGCACGCGGCACACGAGTGGAGTATTTCTCAAATTCCATTTTACCTTGGCCTCACTGGTGCGTTGCTCACCGCGTTCTACATGACCAGACAAGTTTGCTACGTTTTCTTTGGCGAAAATAAATCTTCTCACGACAAACCGCACGAAAGTCCGTCGGTAATGACAATTCCACTTATCATTCTTTCGGCTTTTGCAATTTTACTAGCATTCATCGGTGCTCCGGCATGGCCGTGGTTTGATAGCTTTCTTGGTCACAACTACGGGACAGAGCTAAGGTTTGACCTCAAGCAACTCCTACACCCGGAAATTTTATTTTTAGTGCTATTGTCCACGCTCGTCGTTGTTGCTGGTCTTGGATTCGGTTGGCTGCTTTACGGAAAAAAGGCGACTCCCCTTGATCAACCGGATCCATTGGAGAGACTCTCGCCCAATTTGTTCGCGCTTTTTCGCAATAAATTTTTCATCGACGAACTTTACGAAAAAACCGTACTGCGCCTGAACGCCACATTCACAAAATTTGCCGATTGGCTGGATCGCGCCGTTTGGGATGGCATCGTCAAAGCGTTTTCAGGACTCACGCTCGGCCTCTCCTGGGTCAGCCGCACCGTCGATGAAGAAGTGGTGAACCTCGGATTCAATCAAGGCTGCGAATCCGTCCGCGACTCATCCAAAACTCTTTCCAAAATTCAGGACGGCAAAGTCCAACATTATCTCCGCTACATCGGCGTCGCGTTAGTCGTTCTCGCGCTCGCTTTGATCTGGGGATGCCGCCGATGAACGAATCGTTTTTCATCACGCTTTTGACCTTCACTCCGTTTCTAGGCGGATTGTTAATTTTAACTTTCAAGAAAGAAGATGCGAAGCTCGCGCGAACATTCGGCATCATTTTCAGTCTCCTCCCCGCGCTCGGCGTTCTCGTGCTGTGGAATAAATTTTCTCCCGCCAACGTCAATCTCCAATTCGTCGAACGTCATCAATGGATTCCCTCGCTCGGCATCGAATATTTCGTCGGCATCGACGGACTCGGTTTGCTCATGGCGCTGCTCACAACCATCGTCATTCCCTTCGCGCTTTTCTCAACGAACAAAGAAATCGAAAATCCAAAAATTTACTTCTCGCTCTATCTATTTCTGCAAACCGGACTGTTTGGAACTTTTACTGCGCTGAACTTTTTCCATTGGTTTATTTTTTGGGAACTCAGCCTCGTTCCTGCATTTTTCCTGATTAAACTCTGGGGCGGTTCAGGACGCACGCGCGCCGCATATCAGTTCTTCGTTTATACGCTCGTTGGCAGTGTCGCGATGCTACTCGCATTCCTTGCCATTTTTTCCGCAACCGGAATTTTCGATTTCATTCAACTCGCCGAAGCCGCGCGTTCTGGAGACCTCGCTGCCGCCGTCGCGATGAAATTGTCGCTCGGCAATTTTTCGCCCGACCAAATCATGTTCGTTCTTTTCCTCGGCGTGCTGCTCGGATTCGCCGTGAAAGTCCCGCTCTTTCCATTTCACACCTGGCTGCCCGCGACCTACGCCGAAGCGCCGAGCAGCGTCTCGATGACCTTGACCGGCGTGATGTCGAAAATGGGCGTGTATGGTTTCCTGCGAATCCTGCTCCCGATTTTTCCCGAACAAATGCGCGCCGCCCTGACCCCGCTGCTTTGGCTCGCTGTTGCGACAATTATTTTTTCAGCCTATGCCGCCTTCGCGCAACGCGATCTCAAACGCATGATTGCCTATTCCTCAATCAACCATCTTGGCTATTGCCTGCTCGGATTATTCGCCGTGATGAAATTCACCGAAGGAGATCTGCTCAACGAAAAAGCCGCCGCGCTCAACGGCGTAATTTTGCAAATGTTCAACCACGGCATCACCGCCTCCGCGTTGTTCTGTTTCGTTGGAATTCTGGAAAAGCGCAGCGGCGGAATGCGCGGACTGAACGATTTCGGCGGCTTGCGAAAAGTCGCCCCAGTGTTCTGCGGGCTAATGGGGATTTCGATTTTTTCATCACTCGGCCTGCCCGGACTCAACGGATTCGTCGGCGAATTTTTAATTTTCAAAGGCGTCTTCTCGCTCGCAAGTTGGGCCGCCGCGATTTCAACCCTCGGCCTGCTCGTCACCGCGATTTTCCTCCTGACCATTCTGCAAAGAGTCTTCAGCGGCCCCGTAAATCCAAAGTGGTCTGGCTTCGCCGACTTAACCACACCTGAGCGCCTCACCGTCGCTCCCGCAATCGCATTGATGTTCATCCTCGGAATTTTTCCACAGATTTTGATCGGCATAATTAACCCGACGGTTCTGGGAATGTTGAAGCGGTTGAATTTTTAGCCACGGATGAACACAGATAAACACGGATTAAAAAAGGTCAGCGCCCCGAGCGTCACCGTCGCTACGATTTTTTCAACGCTTCTCTTCACATTTTGCGGTTGTGTGAATTCACTTCATCCATACAACACACCTTCCGAACAGGTATTGAAAATCGTTAGCCCGACTCCGCAAGGATACGTTTTGAGGGTTAATGATGCTTTAAACGACCGCTATAAGAATTATCAAGTTGGATCCGATGGCATCGTAAATTTCCATGTGCCAAATCTGCCGCGAGGATGCGCTGTTCGTTTTTTAGGTATTGTTAAAATTGCCGATAACCGTCCAGAGGATGTGCGAGCAATTGAGTTGGTCAAAGATGGAAAGTTCGTTCACAAGTTGTCGCTCAACGACATTGCAAAGTTGGAACTGGACTCAAATGGAATTGCTCGTTTGAAAGTAAAATAACAATGCTCGCCTGGACCATTTACATTTCGTTTCTCGGCGCGGCGGCGATGATGCTGTTGCCGGGTTCGCGTCCGCAAGTGGCGCGAGTCACGGCGTTGCTCGTGGCAATCGCTGGTCTGGCGATTGCGCTTCTCGGAATTGTCCGACACACGCCCAGCACAGAAATTTCCACCATCACGAAACTCGATTGGATTCCAAATCTCGGAATCAGTTTTCATCTGGCGGCGGACGGAATCAGCCTCGTGCTGATTTTGTTGACCGGCATCGCGGCGGTTTGCGGAATTTTATTTTCGTGGAACATCGAACATCGCGCGAAGGAATTCTTTGCGTTTTACCTCGCACTCATCGGCGGCGTTTACGGCGTGTTTCTCAGCTTCGATTTGTTTCTGCTCTTCGTGTTCTACGAAATTGCCATCATTCCGAAATATTTTCTCATCGCGATCTGGGGTTCGGCCAATCGCGAACACGGCGCGATGAAACTGGCGCTCTACTCGTTCGTCGGCAGCGCGATGGTTTTGGTGGGATTGATCGCGACCTATGTTGTCGCAGGAGCAAACACGTTTGATTTGCTCGAACTCGCAAAATTTCCTTTTCCAGAAACATTCCAATACTGGGCGTTTCCGCTCGTGTTCGTTGGATTCGCTATTCTCGCCGGGCTCTGGCCATTTCACACTTGGGCGCCGACCGGCCACGTGGCCGCGCCGACTGCCGCATCCATGTTGCTCGCTGGAGTTGTGATGAAGCTCGGAGCCTACGGCGCGTTGCGTGTTGCCATGACGCTTTTCCCGCTCGGCCTCGATGTGTGGCGAAACGTCATCGCGATTCTTGCCGTGATTGGAATTGTCTATGGTGCCCTCGTCGCCCTCGTGCAAAAAGATTTCAAATTCGTCATCGGCTATTCGAGCGTGAGCCACATGGGATTCGTTTTGCTCGGCATGATGACGCTGTCGCAAATCGGTTTGAGCGGCGCGATTCTGCAAATGTTTTCGCACGGAATCATCGCGAGCCTTCTTTTCGCCGTGGTTGGGCGGATGGTTTATGATCGCGCGCACACGCGCGAACTTTCCGTTTTGGAAGGAATGAATCTCAGTAAAACAATTCCGTTCGCGGCAGTGACATTTGTCATCGCAAGCGTGGCCTCGATGGGACTTCCCGGCTTCAGCGGATTCATTGCCGAGCTGCAAATCATCGTCGGCGCGTGGAAAACTTTTCCCGTGCTGGCCATCATCGCGGGAGTGGGAATCGTGATCGGTGTCGCTTATTCTTTGCGCGCGTTAATAAAATCTTTCTTCGGCGATACGGTAGGGACGAGTTCCATCTCGTCCCATTTCAAAAACAAAAATAGGGACGCGATGGAACGCATCCCTACCATTACG
>JBKJOZ010000111.1:0-7962 GCA_046595315.1 Limisphaerales bacterium | reverse complement strand
TGGTGCGAAACATCATTCCGGTTTGCGATTGAATCTCGCTCAGCGCCAATTCCGTGATCATTTCTTCGGCTCCAATCCACAGCTTGAGCGTCGGCAGTTTTGCCTGGGCTGCGGTTGAGAAAGAATTTTGGATTTTGACTTGAGAAAGCGGCGGAGAAACAGCGGCTGGCTTGTCGCAACCGATCATCAAAAATCCCGCGAGCGCCACGCTGAAAACTTCACACAATCTCATGAGCAGAGAGTGCTTGTGGAGAAACACATTTTCAATCTCAAGTTGGGAGACAAACAATTTCTAAAAACCGAACCTTCCCCTCTTTTTACTGCGCAAAATTATTTTGGGGTCTGGCGTGCAGCGCGGCGAGCCTTGAGCCATTCCGTGAAGAGGGGCAGGAGCGAAAGGGCGATAATCGCCAATACCACTAATTCGAAATTTTTCTTCACGATGGGGATGTTTCCAAAAATAAAACCGGCTGGAATTAACAGTGCGACCCAGAGAACTGCGCCCCAGACATTGAAGCGCATAAACCTCCCGTAATTCATCAAACCTAATCCCGCTACGAACGGCGCCAGCGTGCGGACAATCGGCACGAACCGCGCGAGGATGATGGCTTTGCCGCCGTAGCGTTCGTAAAACTTTTCCGTTTTTTCAAGATGCTTGGGTTTAATCAATCGGTTGAAGCGCCGGATAATTTTCTGACCCGCCAATCGACCCATCCAATAATTTACGGTGTCGCCGAGAATTGCCGCCGCCAGAATTACCAGCGACGCGATGAAGGGATCCAAGCTTTTACTCGCACCGAGTGCACCGACCGCGAACAGCAAAGAATCCCCCGGAAGAAACGGCGTGATCACCAAACCTGTTTCACAAAAAATGATGGCGAAAAGAATTCCATAAACCCACATCCCGTGATCTTGAGTGAACTGGGCCAGATGTTTGTCCAGATGCAAAAAAAGTTCGAGCGCGTTGTGAATGAGTTCCATAAGTCGCGGATGCTAATACGGATTGCGCACCGTTTTGGCGATACGAATTTCAGGCCACGAATTACGTTTGCATGAATTCTGCGTTCAGGAAATATTGTCTCATGCGGCTGCGAATTTTTCTTTTGCTGTCAGTGGCGCTTAATTTGATTTTCGCTTTGGCCTGGCTTTCCGGTGGCCGCAGTTTTTCTACCGCAACAAATTCTCCGTTGGTTCCTGATATCGATGCACCGCTGCGCACCAATCGCACGCAAACCAATGTGGTGGTGCGCCGCCAGAATTTTACATGGGAAGAAGTCGAATCAAATAACTACGTCATTTACATCAAAAACCTGCGCGAGATCGGGTGTCCGGATTCGACAATTCGCGACATCATCGTGGCGGATGTGGATCAGCTCTATGCGCATCGTCGCGCCTCGGAAATTGTTTCGGCGGATCATCAGTGGTGGCGCTCGGATCCCGACATGGATTTGATTCAGAATGCTGCGGAAAAATTGAAAACTTTGGAAACCGAGCGGCGCACTTTATTGACGCGATTGCTTGGGACGGGATGGGAAACGGCAAGCAATCCATTGCCGCCAGCAACGCGCACCGGCATTACTTTGACCGGCCCGGTTTTGGGCGAGCTTCCTCCACAAACAAAGCAAGCCGTTTACGACATTGCCGCGCAGACGCAGCAAAAAATCGACGCTTATCAGGAACAACAAAGGAAAGCGGGCAAGGAAATTGATCCAAATGAGTTGGCCAGATTGCGTCAGGAATCGCGCGGGGAGTTGGCAAAAGTTTTAAATCCCTCGCAGTTGGAAGAATTTCTTCTGCGCTATTCCAACACCGCTTTTCAAATGCGGAGCGACCTCCGTGGATTGGAATTATCA
The DNA here is from genome assembly GCA_046595315.1 of Limisphaerales bacterium. Lineage (GTDB taxonomy): Bacteria > Verrucomicrobiota > Verrucomicrobiia > Limisphaerales > CANJXF01 > CANJXF01. The sequence goes on along the minus strand of JBKJOZ010000111.1, from coordinate 6,109 downwards.
CAGGAGGAATTCCGCACTTTATTCCGCGCGCGCGATTCGATTGAACAACAGGAGGAATTGAATTATGCGGGTAATGATCCGGCAAAACTAAAGCGCAAACAGGAATTGGAATCGCAACGCGAAGCGGCCATCGAACAGGCACTGGGCAAAGAACGTTATGCCAATTACGTGTTGAGTCGGGACCCAATTTTCCAGGAGTCACAGGCGACAGCTGAACAAGTCGGCGCCCCGGCTGAATTGGTTTTGCCGATTTATCAAATCAATCGTTTGACGGAAACGGAACGGCAGCGAATTGCCAAGGACAACAGTTTAAGCGCCCAGGAAAAAATTGACGCGCTGGCCGCCGCGCAGGTGGAGCAACGCAAATCGTTGGAGAAAATTCTGGGCCCGGAAGTTTTGCTGCGATTTCTGCAAACCACGAATGCGGCGCCCTGAGACGTCTGTTTCGAGAGCACCAACAGAATTTTAAAATTTCTGACCGTAATTTTTTCCGATCACTCCGCAACTGTCGGCAGAATTTCCAATGGCCAGAAAGCGGGAACCGCAAAGAAAATGACCACGGCCAAAATCAGCGTTAGCCAGATTCCTGTTTTCACGAAATCGACAAAACGATATTTGCCGGGGCCGTAAACGAGGATGCACGACGGTTCGAGCGGTGTGATAAACGAAACGGACGCCGCCAGCATGATTGCGATGGCAAAAGTTCTTTGGTTGACGTGCAAAGCTTTTGCGCTGCTGAGTGCGACAGGCAAGACGACGAGCGCGGCGGCGGCATTGGACATCGGCTGGGTGAGCAAAATGGTGAGGATAAAAAATCCAGCCATAACTCCCTTCGGCCCAAGTGGGTTTAGAACCTGTACAATCCACTTTGCGAGAAATTCTGCGGTTCCAGTTTTTTCCATCGCAACGCCGAACGCAGTCATTCCTCCGATTAAAATGAGCAATCGCCAGTCAATGAAATCATAGGCGTCCTCCGCGCGGACACATCGAAAAAGCAACGTCAACACCGCCGCGGACAAAAAAGAAATGGAAAGCGGCATCCAACCTGCCCCACCCACCAGCATCGCGGCGCCGAAAAAAAGGGCGACGAGCAGGCTTTTATTTTTTTGATAAACCGTGTGTTTCACTTCCTCCAAAATGGAAAAATTTGCGTCGCGTCGCAGATAATCGATAGCGTCATTTCCGCCTTGCACCAAAAGTAAATCACCGAGGCGCAGACGGATGTTTCCTATTTTTTCGATTCGCGACCGGCCATGCCGATAAAGGGCCAGTACAGTCACTCCGAAACGTTGGCGGAAGGCGATGTCCTTGAGGGAGCGGCCGATTAGATCCGCGCGGGGGTTGACCAAAACCTCGGCGATTTTGATGTCGTCCCTTTGCAAAGCGGGATCGTCGAGCTTGAACTCGGGTTTGATTTCGATGCCCGCAGTGGTCTTCACCTTCATCAACTCTTCCACTTTGCCTTTGACGAGCAGGATGTCTTTCGCGCGAACCAGCGTATTAGGACTCGGGACGAAGTGTTTTTCCTCACGAATAATTTCAAGAATTTGAAAATCGAGTTTAGCCAAGTCGGACTCAAAAATCTTTTGGCCAATCATTTGAGAATCGTCCACCACGATAATTTCGCTGAGGTATTCGCGGATGTTGTAATCCTTGGTGAGGCTTTCGTCGGGATAATCGGGCAACAGGCGTTTACCAATCGTCATCATAAACGCAATTCCAACACCAAGAATGATCAGGCCAACTGCGGTAATTTCGAATAATCCAATCGGCTGGAGACCGATATTTTTCATGTAGCCATTGACGGCGATGTTGGTCGAAGTCCCAATCAAGGTGCAGGTGCCCCCCAGAATCGAAGCATACGCCAGAGGGATCATCAGCTTGGAGGGGCTGACTTTTAATTTTTTTGCGACGCCCAATACCGGCGCAACGAACAAGGCCGTCACGGTCGTATTGTTCATGAATGCGGAAAATCCCCCCACGACACTCATCATGACCAGGAGAAAGCGATTCGGGCTTTTGCCGGAATATTGAAACAACTTTTGGCCAATGACATCCACGAAACCAGTGCGTTGCAACGCGCCGCTGATGATAAAAATAGAGGCAAGAATGATAATAATGTCGCTGCTGAATCCAGCAAATGCTTCGTCCGGCGGCAGAATTCGAAAGAGGACCAGCGCGATGAGAAGCATCAGCGTAATGATGTCCACGGAAAATGTCTCAAGCGAAAAAAGAATGACGCCGATGACTAATAGCCCCAGCACGATGGCGATTTCCATATTGTCGATCCAAACTTTTTTTAAACAGGAAACAATTCCCGCTGGTTGTTAATATTTTTTTTTAGACTCTTTGGCAACGGGGGTTCCCCTAATGGCTTAACCGCGCTATTGACTTGTCGCGTTGAATTCCAAGGGGTAAAAAGCTGATTCTCAAAGCGAACATGAATCCACTTTTTTATTGGCTCCGATTAATGAAATGCCGGTGCCGAAACCCCTTATTTTTGGCGGCGCTGGCTGGTGCGCTGACTTTCAATGCGAGCGCCAACTATCATTTATGGGACGTGGCTGAAATTTATTCCAATGAAGATGGCTCGGTTCAATTTATAGAATTGATTACGGGCAACGCAGGCCAAGAAGTTCTGGCCGGTCATCAGATCCAATGCAGCGGGCCGGGTGGTACTAACCTTTTTACGTTCACCAACAATTTGGCAGCGGGAACAGCGAGCAAAACTTTTATCATCGGAACGTCAAACCTCGGTTCAATTCCCGGCGGCGTGAAGCCGGATTATATTATGCCACCAAATTTTCTTTTGCGTGGAACTGGCGCTACTAACACGGTCAATTTTGGATTGGGCCAAGACATTGTCACCTATACCAATTTACCAACCAATGGCGTGGCGTCACTAGTCCGTTCCGGAACTAATATGATTTTTGCCGCAACCAATTCGCCCAAAAATTATTCCAGCCAATCAAATTCCATCGTGCCGGTGAAAATTTCGGGCGCGGCAGTAAGCGGGACAAATCTTGTGTTTTCTTTTGTCGCGGCGGCGGGGACGAATTTCACCACGGGACCTAATTATACCGTTCAATTTAAAGATGCGCTGAACAACTCCAATTGGACTTCCCTGGCAACAATCGGGGGTGGAACCAATATTTTAACCCGCACCTTCACCAACGGAATTTCTCCTGCAATTCGATTTTATCGCTTGAGCGTGCCGTGATCAGGATTGGTGGGAGCGCTCTTGCCGATGCTTTTTTTTCCTCCGCAAATCGAGAAGCGTCGCTTTGATAAAATCGATGAGAAGATACCCGATAAAAAACAACGCGACCACTCCAGCGATCAGAAAAAACATCACTGAGCTGAAGTCGTGCCGGAAACTTTCTCGCAAGAAATGGATGAACGTTGACATGCTTCTTTTGTGTAAGTTGGACACACGCAACCCTGCGGCGTTCAACTTTGGGAAGAATTTAAGCAGCGTTGGTTTGTTGCACAAGGGGGCCTAAATCTCGTTCCAGCGCAGCCTCGTCTTCGGCAATTTTTGCTTTGAACAAAAACCAACTTTCCGCGTGTTCGGCTTTTCCGCCGGATTCCAATTTCGCGAGCGGGCCGAGGCTCTCCACTTCCAGCATGTCGCCGCTCGTGTAGGTCTCGGTGTTGCAGCCGAAATCGGGGTAAGTTGCTTTTGCATCGTGCGAAAATCGTTTGATAAAAACCTCGTCGTTCTGGCAATAGGCCGCCCAGCCAAGCGAATTCGCCATCCCAATTTTTTGCGCGGTTTTCGCGGCAGGGTCGCAGCGCAACTGAATATATTTCGTTCCCCAAATCCAACGCGCGTCACGCATATCGGTGTAACCCCAAAGCGCCATCGGGCGAACGGGCAACAATTCTTTGGCGAACGGTTCCTGCGGAAAAATGCCGCGCCCCGGCCCTTCCATAACCGACAACGCCCAGGGCGCCGCTTCGATCGCCCACGGATTTTTATTGGTGAGCCGATGCAAAACGGTGACGCGATTGCGAGTTCCGTCGAGCGTGATTTCGATTTCCTTTTGCAAACCGGTGCTCGCCTCGACAGGTTGAATCAGCTTGAGCATGCGACCATCCCACTGGTGTTCGATGGGTGAATTGTCCGGCGCATAACTGCGCGGCATGATTTCTGGCGCGTGCCAAAAACGATGTCCGCCATAGGACGTCCATTTGTCGCCGCCGGTTTTTCCCATGTGCTCGGGAAATTCTTTGAAAAGATTTTTGCCGTGCGCAAAGCCGAGTCGAATGATGCGCGGACCCACATCGGTCGTCGCAATCAAATCGATCTGGCCATTGCTTAGCTCGATGCAATTGGGCCAGCCGCCGTAATTTATTTTCCGCATTCGAGCCGGGGAGTTTTCGTTCATAACTTATTTTAATCCGAGGAAAAGAATCACCAAATCGATGATGAACAAAAGCACAATCGTCACTTCCAGAATAAACATCCAGCGCGTGTTCAAATCCTGGTTCAATAATTGGTAAAGGTTATCGAGGGTTTTGAGTTTCTCATCAATGGTGTGATGCCAATCGCTCAAATGGAAACGCGCAGAAATTTTTTCGTAGATCCGCGCCAAATGCCAATCGCCGAAAAATTTTGTGATGTTGGATAACTCATCGCTGAAACGGGCGAGGTCGATCCGGATTTCGCGAAGTTCGCGCATGACGTTGGCGGAGCCGCGCCGCGAACGCTGGCTCAAATCTCGGTAGGAACGTTCCAAAGCGTCGTCAAGAATCCGGTCGTAAGCTTCGAGTTCGGCGAGTTGTAAGTTCGCCAACTCCATCACGTGCAAGGTTTCGTCCAGATGCGACGGCTCTTCCACAACCAGGGCGGCGTCCCAATCGATCACGGCCAAATCATTTTCGTAATAACTCAAATAGACGCCGGTCGATTCGGTCGCTTCCTGTCGCGAAAGTTGATGGATGTTCGTTTCCTGAGTCAGGAGCGCGGCCACTTCGCGCCGATGATTTTCCAACCAATCCTCCGCGCTCAAAGGTTCGCCATCCTCGGCCATCAATGGAGCCTCCAGACAAAAAACGGTGTAGGCCTCTTCTTCGAGCAAATGCGGAACGGGTCGCACGTAATACGAGGCGAGTTCCCGGCGAACTTCCTCGGCCAACGCGCGCACTTCCTGATGCAAGGAGCCGTTGTTAAATTCCAAATCGTGATAACAAACGAGGTCTTCGATTGAATTCACCTCGAAGGGAACGCTGACGGTGATGCTAATCGCGCCGACCGGTAAAAGTTTGACGGTGCGTTCCACGCGGATGGGCCCGTGCGGTCCCAGCCGTTCCATCAATGGAAGGCGCACCATTTGCGGGCGATAAAAAAATAAATGGCGTGGACTGCGTTTACTGGCATCTACGGAGAATTGCGCCACCGGTTGGCCGAGAAGTTCGCGCACGGGTTGGCGGGTCATTTCGTAAGCCGCGTCGAAGGCATACATGAAAACGACTTTTCCAACATAACGTTTGACCCGGCGCGACCCCATCGTGCGGTAAGTGTCCGTTGGTTTGCTGGACGAAATCATTCAGAAGTAAGTTAAGCCAGCAGGAGAAGGTTGTCTATTTGCGCCGACCGAGGACGCGGTTGAGATTGCTGCCCCTCCGGTGGCATGTTAATCAAACGTCCGTGAAGAAAAAGATGTTGCGCTGGTCGCTGTCCATTTTGGCTGCGCTGATCCTTCTCGTCATTGCCGCTGTTTTGCTCCTCAACCCCATTGCCAGGTCAATTGCCGAAAAACGGGTTCGAGCTGAAACCGGGATGGAAACCACAATTGGCAAATTCACGATCGGACTCAAATCCTCCACGATTCATATCGAGAATTTCATCCTGAAAAATCCCGATGAATTCGGTGGCGAAACCTTTGTGGAAATGCCTGAATTATTTATCGAATACGACCGCCCTGCCCTGCGCGCCGGGAAACTTCACCTCAAAATTGCGCGAATCAATGTGGCGCGGGTTCACGTCGTCGAAAACAAAGATGGCAAAAAAAACGTCGATGAATTGCAAAACCATCAGGCGAAATCGAAGCCGCAAAAACCTTCCGGCACGCCGGGAAATAAAAGCGAAACCCCTTTTGTGTTC
>JBKJOZ010000384.1:0-15941 GCA_046595315.1 Limisphaerales bacterium | reverse complement strand
ATGCGCGAGGTAAATGCCCAACTTGTTGGCGTGCTTGCGAATCTTTGCGGTTTTTTTCACGAAACGTTCTTTGCCTTCTTCAATCAAATCGTAATCGCCGCCTTTCCAAAATCCCCACGGATAACCGGTGGCCAATTCCCACCCGAAAGCGACGCCCCAAAACATTGGGACAATTTTCACACCGAGTTCAGCACAGAGGTCGAGCAGGCTGAGGATATAATCTTCCGCCCATTTTTCGATTTGCTCCGGTGATTTTTTGGCGACATCGGCTGGGATAAATGGACGAATCGTCGGGCTGCCCGTCCACGCCGTGGTGTGAACCCAAAAAGGGCAGTGGGCTGAAATGCCATCGAGCGACATTTTTGCTTTGGCGAAAATCTGTTTAATTTCCTTCGCGCTCTTCAGCCCTTTTTCACCGCCCACCATAAAATTGGACGGCTGCGCACCGGTCGCGCCGGATTTTTTTGCGTAGGTGAGAAAGTCGGCCAGAGATTTGCCGCCATGTTGCGCGCCTTCAATGCTGGGATGAAAAAGTGGTGTTGCCATAATGTTTTGATGGGTTGAATTTTCGCGTTGAGAAATAACGATGCCTTGCGCGAATTGCAACGGGAAATCCGTTTCAAGCCGTCGTGTCCTCTCGACTTCAAGAACCAGACAGATGAAAATATCAAATGCAGTTCGCCCCATTGCCGCAAAAGTTTTACGAACCATCCGCTGAAATTGTCGCGCCGCTGCTGCTCGGTCATTGGCTAATCCGCAACACCCCCGATGGCCCATCTGGCGGTCCAATTGTGGAAACCGAAGCTTACTTGAGCAACGACGACGCCTGTCACGCCGCGCGTGGTGAAACCAAACGAAATCGCGCGATGTGGGGCGTGCCTGGTCACAGCTACGTTTATTTAATTTACGGTTATCATTTTTGTTTCAACGCGGTGTGTCGTCCAGCGGGCGTCGCTGAAGCCGTTTTGATTCGCGCGATTGAACCCGCCATTGGAGAAAATTTTATGCGCCAACAACGTCCGGTCGCCGTCGGATGCAATTTAACCAACGGCCCGGCAAAACTTTGTTCCGCGATGAATATCGAACGTGTGTTTGACGGAATTAATTTGTGCGATGCGGGTTCGCCCGTATTCATTGCGCAAAATCGTGATCTAAAAAGTTTTCTCGAGGAACGTGGAAAAATTATTCAAACGACGCGAATTGGGATTACGAAAGCGGCGGAATTGCCGTTGCGATTTTATTTGGACGGCAGTCCGTTTGTTTCACGACGCGCCAAGCTGAAAAATTAAAATTTGTCCGCAATCCAATTTACCGTCCGTTTCATCACCGGTACCGACATCAAAATACTGATGTGACCGTGGCGCAACCGCCAGATTTCCGGCTTTCCCCATGACGCCCAAAATTCTTCGATCGCATCTTTTGGGGCGAACAAATCGTCTTCTGCTTCGTGAATCAAAATGTTCGCGCGAGCTGTTTTAGGTTGATGTGAGGCGAGATTGAGTCTGGCGAGCGACAGCGGAGATTTTTCGTAACTGCGACGAATCGGTTCGCAAAACGCCAACTCGTTGATGACGCGTTCGAGTTTTGCGACGGGCGTGGTGAGGACAGCAAAATCCAACAGCGGTTCGTGACACGCGATCAGCCCCGTGAGCCAGGCGCCGAGTGAGGATCCCCACAAACCAATTCTGCCAGAGCCAATCGAATGGAGCCATTTCACGACGGCGCGGACATCGGCGATGGATTGCCGCGTCGCTTCGAGCATGCGCCATAAATCTTCGGAAATGAAATTGTTGATGGCGCCGGGGACGCGCGGTCGCCGCTGCAAATGATAGGGCAATTCGAGATAAACAACGTTGACGTTTCGGCGCGTCAAAAGTTTCGCCAAATAAGGAAAACGAAATTGGTAGCCGAGTTCGTCGTTCCAGCCGTGCAGCAAAATGACACTGGGAAGATCTTGCCAGTTTTTCGAACAGGAAAAAAGTTTTCCGCGAACCAGATTATTACTCTCCCACGGCGTGATGATCTGAGACCGAAATTGAAATGCGTTTTTGCTGATGAATTGCAAATCAGCCGGACTCTGGACAAAGTCGCAGAAAAAATCGGGCAGAGCCAGCAACGCTGCCGCTTCGGCCGAGTGCGGTTCGTGGCGCCCGGCTGGCGGCATGGCGCGAGCGGCCATGCGAATAATCCAGCGATCCAATGAACGAGTTAACAACGGATGCATCTGCAAAAGTTTAGCACAAAGCTCTTTCCGAAACGCGCTCCAGAAAATAAATTCACTTCATGAAACAATTTTGCCGAGTCGAATTCGTGGGGTTTATCTTGCTCGTAGTTTTTTCTTTTGCGGGTTGTAAATCCAGCCCCGAACGGTTGCCGCCAGTGGCCCCAGTTCAAACCATTCCCGTCAAAACCAATGTTTTAAAGACCGGTGTCGCGCCGATCTTGGTCGAAACCAATTTGTTCAATGGAAAAAATCTCGACGGCTGGGCAGTGACCGACTTTGGCGGGCACGGCGAGGTTTCGGTGGAGAACGGCGAAATCAAAATTAACATGGGCTCCGAGTTGACCGGGGTTAATTGGACCAATGCCGCGATTTTGCCGAAGACGAATTATGAAATCGAACTGGACGCGATGAGACGTGAAGGTGGTGATTTTTTCTGTGGCCTGACTTTTCCCGTGAATGACTCTTTTTGCAGTTTAATCCTCGGCGGATGGGGCGGTGGGGTGGTCGGAATTTCGAGCATCGACAGAATGGACGCGTCAGAAAACGAAACGAGTCGCAATTTATATTTCGAGCGGAACCGTTGGTATCACGTTCGGGTGCAAGTCGCGCCGCAGAAAATCCTTGTGTGGATTGACCAGGAAAAAACCATCGACGTCGAAATCACGGGAAGAAAAATCTCCATGCGTCCCGGCGATATTGAACGATCTGTCCCGCTGGGAATAGCGACGTGGCAAACGAGCGCGGCACTCAAAAATATTCGGTTGAAACCGCTCTGACGATCATTTGACCTGCAGTGACGAGATAACTTGGGTGACGCCATCGACCTCGAGCGCGAGCTTCATTGCTTTTTGAATCGCTTCGTGCGAGGAAACCGTCCCGGATAAGGTGACGACGCCTTCCGTCGTGTTGACGGAAATTTTCAGCGAAGACAAATCGGATTCGACGGCGAGTTTCCCTTTAATTTCAGCGGTGATGCGCGCGTCGGCGGTGGCGTCGGCAATGGCGCTCCCCGCTTGTTCGGCTTTTTTGCGAATCACTTTTCCTGTTTTCGCCAACTCGTTTTTAATTTTGTCGGTGTCAAGGTCAGTGTTGTCGTCCCATTTTTTCTTCAAGTTGTCGGCGCTATCAGAAATTCTGTCTCCCGCCCGTTCCAATTTCGATTTGTGGAATGAGTCTCTGAAAAAAATGTATCCCGCAATTCCGATTGCCGCGCCGACGAGCAGGACTAATAACGTTTTCATGGTTTCAATCTAAATGGACAAAAAAATTCTCGCAATGATTGAACTTTAAACTTTGGCGGCGGCTAGTGAGCCTCTAATTTTAATCGTGCAAAGTTCGCATCAGAAAACGGAACCGGCCAAGACATTGATTCATAAATTTGAGTCGATTGTTGAGCCGCTTGACCTCGCTGCACTTTTTTCGAAACAGCAACCGCTCGAGGTTGAATTGGGGGCCGGAGACGGCTCGTTTTTAGTGAAGTTTGCCGCGCTGCATCCTGAGCAAAATTTCATTGGCGTGGAGCGGTTGCTGGGGCGTTTGCGGAAAATTGACAAAAAAGGAATGCGCGCCGGACTGACGAATCTGCGGCTCTTACGCATTGAGGCTTCTTACTTTTTGGAATTTCTCTTGCCCCAAAAATCGGTGACGGCTTTACACGTTTATTTCGCTGACCCGTGGCCGAAACGCAAACATCGCAAGAATCGGTTGGTCAACGAGCTTTTTACTGAGTTGGTCAGGAAAGTTTTGTCCGCAGAAGGAACTGTTTATTTGCGAACGGATGACGCGGATTATTTTGCGCAGATGACGCGGGTGTTCGACGCAAATCCGGCCTTCAGCAAAATTGAGGTTCCGGCAGAGGTGCTGTCCGTGGTGACCGATTTTGAACGAAATTTTCACCTGCGCGGTGTGCCGACTTTGGCGGCGGCGTATCGTTTGAAATAATTCGCCGCAATTTAAACATCAATGACCGGCCCGCTGCCGTCATCGCTCGGCGGAGTTTTTCCTCGTTTTATAGAGACCCGGGATTTTCCTGTCCCCGTCACCGAATTTAAAACGAGCGAGACGATACTAATAATTAATGCGGCTAAAAAAGCGCTGCCAAATCCGTCGATGACGAAGTGCGGGCGTAGCAACCAACTGACCAGAAGCAAAATGAGGGCGTTGATGACGAAGGTGAAAAGGCCAAGGGTAAAAATTAAAAGAGGCAGCGATAACAGCAGCAAAATGGGGCGGAGAATGGCGTTTAAAATTCCCAGAAGCAAAGCGGCGGCGATCAGGCCGGAAGGAACTTCCATTTTCAGCTGGCCAAGAGAAATTGTCGTCCAACTGTAGCTGATACCTTGGAGCAACCATGCGGCAATTAGCACCGCGAGCGTGTTGATGATCCAACGTTGAAAAAACGGTTTCATTTCGCGTGGAACATCAAACAAGGTGGGGTGCGCTGCAACAATGATTTCATCCCAATGAAATTTCCAGAAACGAGACCTGGGTTTCTGGAGTCAGAACGACATTTTTCAAGCTCGCGGGAATCAGGCAAAATTGCCCTGCGCACAGTGAAATAGTTTCGTCCGAGTTGACGCTCAGCTTTCCGTCGAGCACCCCGATAATCTTTAAGCCCGATTGAAGCGCGATTTTCTGGGAACTATGGGCTGCGCAATGATTCACGATGAACAACGGATCGTGCACGAGGTGGCGCGTGCCAGCGGTGTTCGGTTCGCTGGCGATAAGCGACGGTTCAAAATCATTAAAGTCGATGCTGGCTAAGGATTTTTCGACGTGAAGTTCGCGCGGTTTGCCGCTAGCCTCCACGCGGTTCCAATCGAAGACGCGATAGGTCGTGTCGGAGTTTTGTTGGATTTCAAAAATGACATTTCCTGCACCGATGGCGTGAACACGCCCGCTCGGCAGAAACATCGCGTCACCTTTTTTAACCGGAAGACGCGGGAAACATTCGGCGACGGATCCGTCTTGAATTCGTTTTTCAAATTCAGCCCGCGTCGTGCCGCGTTTTAAACCGACGAACAAATTCGCGTCCGGCGTGGCGTCTGCGATGAACCACATTTCGGTTTTGGGTTCGCCGCCAAGTTGCGCGGCTTTGGCGGCGGGGGGATGGACTTGCAGGGAAAGTTTTTCCTGCGCATCAAGAATTTTGATGAGGAGGGGGAATCGGCCAGAAGGGGAAGGTTTCGCGGAGCCCAGCAATTCTGGTCGGTGATTTTCCATCAACCAGCGAATTGATTTTCCGGCGAGCAGACCATTGGCGACAATGTTTTCATCGCCGGGGCGGTCGGAAATTTCCCACGATTCGCCCACCGAAATATTCGGAGGCAATTGTTTTTGATAAAGCCGCTCAAGCTTGCGCCCACCCCAGATTCGCTCCTTGAAAATGGGATGAAAAATAAACGGGTAAAGCATTTGATTAGAAAGTCGAAGGACGAAAGGCCGGATCAAACTGCCTGTGGCTCGGGTTGTTCGGTTTCTTGCTGTCCAGATTCGGAGAATTGGCCGTGAGCGCGGAATTTTTCGTAGCGCATTTTCAAGCGGGCGCTTGCTGAATATTTTTGAAGATCTTCCAGGTTTTTAATGAGATGAGATTTCAACGCTTCGGCGGTTTCAGCGTGGTTGTGGTGCGCGCCGCCTAGTGGTTCGGGAATAATTTCGTCGACCAGTTTGAATTCGAGCAAATTTTTCGCGGTGATTTTTAAGGCTTCAGCAGCCTTGGGCGCATTCGCGCGATCTTTCCAAAGAATGGCGGCGCAACCCTCTGGGCTGATGACGGAATAATAGGAATTTTCCAAAATCAAAACGCGGTCGGCGATGCCGATGCCGAGCGCGCCGCCTGAACCGCCTTCGCCAATGACGACCGCAATGATCGGAACTTCAAAAAGCATCATCTCGCGGAGATTGACGGCAATGGCTTCTGCAATGTGGCGTTCTTCGGCGCCGACGCCCGGAAATGCGCCTGCGGTGTCGATCAATGTAATTATGGGCAGGCCAAAGCGGTCAGCCATTTTCATCAGGCGAAGGGCTTTGCGATAGCCCTCTGGGTAAGCGGAGCCGAAATTGCGTAAAATATTTTCTTTGGTGTCGCGACCTTTTTGCGTGCCAATGACCATGACTTTATGATCGCCCAGCCGGGCGAATCCGCCGACGACAGCGCGGTCGTCTGCATAAAGCCGGTCGCCGTGGAGCTCTTCAAAATTTTTGAAAGCCAGTGAAAGATAATCGAGCGTGAACGGTCGTTTGGGATGGCGTGAGAGTTGAACGCGTTGCCAGGGAGTGAGATTTGAGAAGATTTCGCGTCGCGTTTCCTCAAGTTTTTTTTCCATTCCCTGGATTTCCTCATCAAAACCGACATCCAACGAATGCGATTTGGAATGTTTTTTTAAATCATCCAATTTGCGCTGCAATTCCGTGATCGGCTTCTCGAAATCCAACTGATGTTTCATATTCGACTGGAACTTTAGTTTCGCATTGTGACGCAGGCAATGGCGAATTCGCGGTGCGGTTCAGAGAAATATTTCAGGCAAAGGCTTTTCAACGGCATGAAAATTTATTTAATTTAGCTCATGCGTTTCCAAATCGTCCTTTCTGCCTTGATGGCAATCACGTTCGTTGCGTCTGGGGCCAGTCCCGTGCCGCCTAAATTGGATCGGGAATTTCGCGCGGGATGGGTTCCATCGGTTGGTAATAGTCAATGGCCGTCGAAACGCGGACTGACGGTCGAACAGCAAAAAACGGAGCTGCTGGCAATTTTGGAGCGAGCGCAGGTATTAAAACTTAACGCGATTGTGCTCCAGATCCGTCCGGCGTGCGATGCGTTGTATGCCTCGAAACTGGAGCCGTGGTCAGAATATCTGACTGGGACGATGGGGAAAGCGCCCGAGCCGTTTTACGATCCGCTGGCATTTGCGGTGACGGAGGCGCACAAACGGGGCTTGGAACTGCACGCATGGGTGAATCCTTATCGGGCGCATAACAACAAAGCAACGTCGCCAATTTCGGCTAATCACGTCAGTAAAAAGTTTCCGGGCATGATCATCCCGTACGGAAAATATCTCTGGCTCGATCCTTCGCAAAAAGCGGTTCAGGACTATTCGATTGCCGTCATCAGCGACATCGTGCGGCGTTACGACATCGATGGATTGCACATGGACGATTATTTTTATCCGTACATTGAGAAGGATGAGGCGACTAAAAAAAACATGCCATTCCCGGATGATGCGAGCTGGCAAAAATATCTGGCTGCCGGAGGTAAAATGACCCGCGGCGATTGGCGGCGCGACAATATCAATACGTTTGTGGCGCGCAGTTATCAGACGATCAAAGCGCAGAAGCCCTGGGTAAAATTCGGCGTCTCGCCGTTCGGAATCTGGAAGCCCGGTTTTCCAGCCACGACGTCGTTGAAGTCAGGAAACATGTATGAGGAAATTTATTGTGATTCGCTTAAATGGTGGACGAATGGTTGGGTCGATTATCTCGCGCCGCAACTTTATTGGCGCATCAATCCGCCTGATCAAAGTTTCTCCGCGCTGGCGAAATGGTGGTCAGACACCAACGTCAAACACCGGGCGCTTTGGCCTGGAATGAACACGGGCAAAGTGGGCGGCACAAACTGGGCTGCGGAGGAAATCATCAATCAGATCAAAGTGACCCGCGAGACACCTGGAGTGACGGGGCACATCCATTGGCCAATGACTGCCGTGATGAACAACAAAGGTGGCATTTCTGATCAGTTGAAAACCGTTTACACCGAAAACGCATTAGTTCCAGCTTTGACGTGGGTGAACAACGCTTCACCAGCCAAGCCATCCATCGCAGGGAAACGCGACGGAAACGGTTTCAAAGTGCAGTGGAAAACGAATCAGGACAAACCGACCTTCTGGGTCTTGCAACAGCAAACCGGTGACGGTTGGAAAACGGAAATTTTTTCCGGCGACAAAACGTCTGCAAATATTTCTTCCGAGTTCCGCGTCGTCGCGCTTTCCGCGATTAACCGTTACGGCGCGCAAAGCTTTCCAGCCATTTTGGAAATTAAAAAATAAAGCGGCGTTCCGTTGATGCCTGACTTTTCAATCAGGGTTTCACCGACCTCCTGTAGGGTAATTTTTCGGCATGGCGAAACATGTCTGGCCTGATTGATTGCCCGCCTTCTTTTCCGTTTACTTTCCTACAGTTGCCGGAGGAAGCCTTCGGACAAAAACACTGAACTTATGTCAGGAAAAAACGTTAAAAACCAAACCGACTCCCCGAAAGGAAATATGGCAGCAAAAAAAAGTCCCACTCGGATACTACTCGTTGATGATCATCCGCTTTTGCGGCAAGGCATCGCTCAACTGATTAACCACGAAAAAGACATGATGGTTTGCGGCGAAGCCGACAACGCTCACAAAGCGCTGGATGCTATCGCCACGACCAAATGCGATGTCGCCATTGTCGATATCTCGCTCGGAGGCAGCAGCGGAATCGAATTGTTGAAAAACATCAAAGTTCGTTATCCAAAACTCCTGGTGCTGATCCTTTCCATGCATGATGAATCGGTTTATGCCCAACGCGCGCTCCGGGCGGGTGCCGCGGGTTACATCATGAAGCAGGAAGCGACCGAAAAAGTTTTGACGGCGATTCGCAAAGTTTTGAGCGGTGAAGTTTATCTGAGCGAAAAACTCGGCACGCGCATGTTGAACCAACTGGTGGGCGGACGCAGCGCCACTTTGAGCGGCTCGCCCATTGAAGAATTGAGCGATCGAGAATTGGAAGTATTTGGTCTGATCGGCCAGGGCCACGGCACCCGACCCATTGCGGAAAAACTTCATTTGAGCGTGAAAACGATTGAATCGCATCGCGCGCATATCAAAGAAAAATTGAATCTGAAAAACGCCACTGAATTAGTTCATCACGCTATTCAATGGGCGCAGAGCGAAAGTCTCGGATAAATTGGTGCTGCTAGTCGGTTTCTTCCCGGAGTTCGTTTGCGAGCTCCGGGTTTTTGTTTTTAAGGCTATGGCCGAGTCCCCGCTGGCAACTTTCCCCAAGGGCGAAACGGGCGCAGCCCTCATTGTTCACAGCCTCGTCGCGATTTAGTTTTTTTAAATGAAAAAGATAATTACCCATCTGGTGGCTTTTGCCTCTGCCGGAGCATTTCTTCAAACAGGGCAAATGACTTTTGCGGACGATGTTCAAATTAGAACCGGACAGTCGAGCAGCCTTCCCGAAGCCAAGGTTGAATTGCGGGGCGATCAATCGCAATCCGGCCAATTCGCCATGGGGCGAATGCGCCGCGCCAGCGAACTCATGGGTGCAGAGGTGCACAGCAAGGGACACGAAAAAATCGGGTCGATCAACGATCTGATGGTCGATTTACAAGGCGGCCAGGTTCCATTTGTCGTTGTTTCCTCCGGCGGATTTTTTGGTGTGGGAGATAGGTTGATGGCCGTGCCCACACACTCGTTTTCGTCGGCCAACGCCGATGGCCCAATTCTGTTGAGCATGGATAAGGCGCGGTTGCAATCAGCCCCTAGTTTCGACAAAAACAGTTGGCCCGATATGTCCGACCAGACTTGGGGAACGCAGGTCTATAGTTTTTATGGAGAACAACCGTATTGGCAAAGCGGTGTCAGCACTACGCGAGAAGTGACACGAATTGATGAACCCGCTGGTTTGGGAAGATCCGCTCATTCGGATTCCAAATCTGAAATTTTTTACGGAGAGACGACGACCGGTTTAAGTCCTGATCGCACGCCCCGAAAAGGTTTAGGCGCGTCTGACTTGACGAAAAATGAGGAGAAGATTCGCAACCCAGGCGGCTTTGCGGAAAAAGATGTATTCATTATCACTGAATCGGCTGGCGCGGAAAGATCTCAGGCTCGCGCTGGAACAACAATTGAATCGTCCACCCGCGATAATTGGACCAGCACTGCGACGACTTCCGCCAGCATGCCGATGGGAAAAATCCGTCGCGCCAGTGAATTAATCGGCATGGAGGTAAAAAATGCGCAGGGCGAAAGAGTGGGTGAAATTAAAGATGTGGTTGTCGATCTGCAATCCGGGCGCATTGCTTACACGGTTCTTTCTGCGGGAGGTTACCTCGGCATGAGTGACCGGCTTTACGCAGTTCCCCCGACGGTTTTCACACGTGCGACCGATGAACGAACACTGATGTTCAACACTGACAAAGAAATGTTGAAGGCCGCGCCAAGCTTCGACAAAAATAATTGGAACGGAGCGAGCAATCAGAAATTTACCACTGATGTTTATCGCTATTATCAACAGCAACCGTATTGGCAAACCGGCGGTGAAATTCGCGAACCGGCAGGCAGCCAGCAGCAAAATCAACTAAACAACGGGCGTGATTCTTCCGGCCAATGGCAACGCGAAAACGGGCACGACGAAAAACCTCCTCAAATTCAAGAACCCTCCGGCACAAAACTGCCTGACCAAAGTCGCGCGCAACCGACGGATTCCCTTCAGCAATCCAGCCGCGATGCGGCCGAATTAAAAGAATCAGCGGGAGTTGAACCGGAAAAAAATCAATCGCCTAACAGTCAGGAAAATAACGAGCCGGGTCAGAGTTCTGCCGCGAAGGAGACTGCTCAACTGCAATCTCAGAAAGACGCGAACGTGCAGGAACCAGCGGGCGCGGCGACTTCCACCACTCCCGCTACGAGCGAAGATCAAGCAGGCGGCACGGCGGATCGCGAATTAAGCACACGCCTTCGCACCGTCATTAAGACCGACAGCACACTTTCCGCGGACATGGAAAATGTGCAGGTGAGCGCGGCCAATGGCCGGATTACTTTGCGCGGATCCGTTGCCAGTGAGGAACAAAAGAAAGCTCTCACCACCAAGGCGGAGGAAATTGCCGGAAGTGCTGACAAAGTGGATAACCAGCTTCAGATAAAACCGTCAACCCCCCAAAAATGAGGTAATTATGGCTAAAGCAATTTTTTGTATCGCGACAAGTGAGAGTCAGGCCGAGACGATTGTAAATCAGTTGAAGACCGGCGGCTTCGCTGATAACGACATTTCAGTTTTGTTTCCTGACAAAACCGGCACCAAGGATTTCGCGCATGAGCAACACACCAAAGCGCCGGAAGGTGCAGTCACCGGCGGGAGCGCAGGAGGCATTTTGGGAGGCGCGCTGGGTTGGCTCGCCGGAATTGGCGCACTCGCCATCCCGGGAGTTGGGCCGTTCATCGCAGCCGGACCGATTATGGCCGCGCTCGGTGGCGCGGCGGTGGGGGCTGCCTTCGGTGGAATTGCGGGAGCGCTGGTGGGAATGGGAATTCCGGAATTCGAAGCCAAACGTTACGAAGGGAAAATTAAAGAGGGGAATATTTTAATCTCGGTCCATTCCGAAAACAGTGAAGAAACGAAACGAGCGAAGGAAATTTTTGAACAGGCTGGGGCACAAGACATCTCGTCCAGTTCAGAAGCGGGGGTAAAAAAAGAAAAAGTAGGCCGATGGGATTCGGGTGAAATTCGCGACGAACGTTGGGAAAAATTTTAAAATATCGCCGTAATGAAATGAGGCCTGATTGAAAAATCAGGCCTTTTTTTCGCTATTTGCAGAACGATTATTCCTTGGCGACAGCTTTCCGTGTGAACACATGCGTCGCGTGGCCGTAAAAAGCTTCCGCAGCTTCCATCATCGTTTCGGAAAGGGTCGGATGCGGATGCACACACGCTGCTAGATCTTTCGCGTTCGCGCCCATTTCGACGGCGATCACTCCTTCGGCGATCAATTCGCCCGCGCCGTGTCCGACAATTCCGACGCCGAGAACGCGGTCGGTGTCCGGTTCCAGAATTAATTTTGTGAGTCCATCGGTGCGGTCGTAAGTCATCGCGCGACCCGAAGCGGCCCACGGAAATTTCGCGACGTTCACGACGATGCCCTTTGCCTTGGCCTCGGTTTCCGTCAAACCGCACCACGCGATTTCGGGGTTAGTAAAAACGACGGCGGGAATAATGATGTTCTGGTTCACCGTTTCTTCGCCGATGATATTTTCCACGGCAATGCGCGCCTCCTTCGACGCCTTGTGCGCGAGCATGATTCCGCCCGCGATGTCGCCGATAGCGTAAATATTCGGGTCAGAAGTTTCCTGCTTTTCGTTGATCTTGATAAACCCTTTTTCGTCCTTCTCCACTTTCGTGTTTTCCAAACCGAGATCGCCAGCATTTGGCACGCGGCCAACTGAAACCAAAACGCGGTCAAAAAGTTCCTCAATGGATTTGCCATCTTTTTCGCTGGTGACAGAAATCTTTTTCCCCTTCGTCGCCATCTTCGTCACTTTGGTTTTGTAACGAATCTCTTTGAAATTTTTCTCCGCAAGTTTCACGACAGGACGAATCAAATCAGGATCGGCTCCTGCCAAAATAGTTTCGAGTGCTTCGATCACGACAACTTTGCTGCCGAGATTTGCGTAAGCCGTTCCCAGCTCCATGCCGATGTAACCGCCGCCGATAATCAAAAGGTCTTCAGGAATTTCTTCGATTTGAAGCGCCTCGGTCGAAGTCATGATGCGCGGATTGCCGAGGTCAAAAACTTTCGGCATCGCGGGTTTAGAACCGACTGCGACAATTGCTTTGTCGTATTCGACGAATTGTTGGCCATTCTCCGTTTCCACGCGGAGTTTTTGCGAACCTTCAAAATAAGCGCGGCCGTTGACGACTTGAACGCCCCGTGATTTCGCAAGTTGGGAAATGCCGCCTGAAAGTTTTTGGATAATAGAATCTTTCCAAGCGCGCATTTTTTCCAAATCTACTTTTGGCGTTTCAAAAGAGAGTCCGAAATGAGAGGACTCGCGCGCGGCGGGAATCATTTCCGTCGCATGCAGCAACGCCTTGGAAGGAATACAACCGCGATTTAAGCAAACGCCGCCAAGACGTTTTTCCTGTTCGATGAGTATGACTTTTTTCCCGAGGTCCGCCGCGTAAAACGCAGCTGCGTAACCACCAGGGCCTGCGCCAACTACCACAACTTCTGTTTTGAGATTTTCCATGAAATTAAATTTTTACGTCTGCTTCGCTGAAATTTTGAAACGCTTCCACAAGATCCACCATGAATCGCGCTGCGCTGCCGCCGTCGATGACGCGATGGTCGTACGACAACGTAACTGGCAAAACTAAACGCGCTTCGATTTTTTTGTCTTTGGTGACCACGGGTTTAAACGCGCCTTTGCCCATGCCGAGAATTGCGACTTCGGGTTTGTTCACAATCGGCGTGAAATGCGCGCCACCGAATGCGCCTTGATTGGAAATGGTGAACGTGCCGCCCTGCAATTCCTCCATCGAAATTTTGCGGTCGCGCGTCTTCGTAGCGAGATCAGCCATTTCCTTGGAAACTTGCACTAAATCTTTTTTGTCAGCATCGCGAAGCACTGGAACCATCAGCCCTTGATCGGAATCCACGGCGATACCGATGTGAAAATATTCTTTGAAAATAATTTCGTTCGCCAACTCATCGAGGCTCGTATTGAAAAGCGGGTGCTTCTTCAAAGTGTTGACCAAAGTTTTGATGGCGAACGAAGTCACGGTGAGTTTCGCGCCTTTTTTCTCGTAGGCTTCAGCATATTTTTTCCGAAGCTCCATGATGTTGGTCAGGTCAATGTCATCGAACTGCGTGACGTGCGGAATAGTCGCAGAATTTTCCGTCATGCGGTGCGCGATGATTTTGCGCAACTCCGTCATGGGCCGTTTGTAGATCGAACCGAATCGCGAGAAGTCAATTTGCGGAGCAGATTTTGGCGCTGGTTGTCCCGGCGTTGCAGCGGGAGCCTTTGATTTTGCGGCGCGTTGCAAATTTTGAACGTAAACTTTTAAGTCAGTTAAAACGATTCGTCCGCCACCTTCGCTGCCGCGAACTTTGCGCAAATCGATTCCCAAATCCTGGGCAAGCCGACGAAGGGAAGGGGAGGCTGGCGGTGGGAGTTCGCCAGAATATTCGAATTCTTCCTCGGTGGATTCTTCGACTTCTTCATCTTCAACTGAAGCAGCCGCTTTCTTCGCAAGCGCTTTTGCAGGAGCAGCTTTTTTTGGCTCCGATGCCGATGGAGATTCCGCCGCGCCACCAGCTAATGAAACGATCGGCGCGCCAACAGAAATTTTCTGTCCTTCCTTGACTAGAACTTTGGAAACTTGGCCGCCTGCGCTCGACGAGATTGGCGTCACGGCTTTGCCCGTTTCGAGTTCGATAATGGTTTGGCCTTTGCTGATTTGGTCGCCCTCTTTGACGAGAATGTTGACGACCGTGCCAGAATCTGCGCCTTCACCGAGTGGAGGTAATTTAACGTCCATATTTTTAGCTCACTGAAAGAATTTCCGGGAACAATTTTTCGGGGTTCACGCCCAACTCTTTAATCGCATTGGCGACAATCTGTTTTTCAATCACGCCTTTATTTGCCAGCGCCCACAACGTTGCGATCACGGTTGATTCGGCGTCCACTTCAAAAAATCTTCTCAAGTTCGGACGTGTGTCGCTGCGACCAAATCCATCGGTTCCCAAAATGGTTAGGCCGCCCGGAACCCATCGGTTGATTTGTTCGGGAACGATTTTCATGCAATCCGACACGGCGATGAACGGCCCTTTCTCATTCGCGAGCAATGTTTCGACGTAAGATTTTTTCTGCGGTTCCGTGGGATGCAGCATGTTCCAGCGGTCGGCTTTCAGTCCCTCATTGCGCAATGATTTGTAATTCGTCGCGCTCCAAACATCGGCAGAAACATCATAACGTTCCGCCAAAATTTCCTGGGCTTTCAATGCGGAGCGCATGATTGCGCCGCTGCCGAAAATTTGCGCTTTGTGTTTTTTGCCTTCAACGCCGGGTTTGAATTTATACAACCCTTTCAAAATTCCTTCTTCAACACCTTCGGGCATCGCGGGCATTTGATAATCTTCGTTGTAGAGGGTGATGTAATAAAAAAGTTCTTCACCCTTCGCGTACATCCGCGTCAACCCGTCGTGAAGGATGACCGCCGTCTCGAAATCGAAGGCCGGATCGTACGCGAGAAGATTGGGAACGGTGCTGGCCATGAGCAGGCTGTGGCCGTCTTCGTGTTGAAGTCCTTCGCCGTTGAGCGTCGTGCGCCCGTAGGTGGCTCCGAGCATGAATCCTTTGGTCCGGCTGTCCGCGGCCAGCCAGATTTGATCGCCGATGCGCTGGAAGCCGAACATCGAATAGAAAATGTAAAACGGAATGAGGTTCACGCCGTGGTTGGCATAAGCGGTTCCCGCCGCCACGAACGATGAAATGGAACCCGCTTCGTTAATTCCTTCGTTGAGGATTTGCCCGTCTTTCGCCTCCTTGAAAAAGGCGGCGGTTCCGGCATCGACCGGTTCGTAGAGCTGGCCTTTTGGAGAATAAATTCCGAACTCGGCGAACATGGTGTCCATTCCGAAGGTGCGCGCTTCATCGGGTATGATTGGAACAATGTTGCGCCCGATTTTCCTGTCGCGGAGCAGCGCCACCAGACTTTGCGTAAAACCCTTGGTGGTGGAACCCACCCGAGTCGGCCCGGTGCCTTTGAGCGCATAGGAAAAACTGCTCAGGGGCGGAATCTCCAATGCGGACGCTTTGACCACCCGTTTGGGAATCGAGCCGCCCAGTTTCTTCCGCCGCTCTTCCAGATATCGCATCACCTGGGAGTCGGCCGACGGCTTGTAAAACGGGTAATCCGCAATTTCTTCGTCGCTGATCGGAATGTCGAAACGAGTGCGAAATTC
>JBKJOZ010000370.1:0-6502 GCA_046595315.1 Limisphaerales bacterium | reverse complement strand
CGCCTTACAGCGAACACGTGTTGCCATTTATCAAAGCGGGCGGAACAGTCGCCGACATGATTTACTAAAATCGAATTGCGGATTACGATTTGCGCGTGAGGCAATTTGCTTCCGCGCAAAATTTTTTCATCGCCCAAAAAAAACATGTTCAAACCAATTTTATTTTTCGTTGCGATCTGCTTCGTTTTTTCGGCTGCAGCCGCCGAACTCACCTTGGATTTTAGCCAGGTTGCTCCCAATGGGTCGCCCACGGGATTTGTCAGCACCGTCAGTGGAGCAGGCAAACCGGGCGAGTGGAAAATCATTCAGGACGAAGTCCCTCCCCTGATCGCGCCGCTCTCCCCGAATGCTCCGAAGACGACGCAACGTCCCGTGCTCGCGCAACTTTCACAGGATTCCACGGATGAACATTTTCCCCTGCTCATTTTTAGCGAGGAAACTTTTGGCGACTTCACCTTCACCACGCGTTTCAAATGCGTTCGCGGTTCTGTTGAGCAAATGGCCGGGGTCGCGTTTCGAATTCAAGATGCAAAGAATTTTTATGTTTTGCGCGCCAGTGCACTGGGAAATTCATTCCGCTTTTACAAAGTGGTGAACGGCGAACGCAGCGCCCCGATCGGACCGCAAATTGGAATCCCCAGCGGCGTCTGGCAGGAAATGACGGTGGATTGCAAAGGAAACCAGATTCGCTGCTCACTCAATGGAAAAGAGTTAATTCCTGCATTAACCGACAATTCATTTCCCTCCGGAAAAATTGGTTTCTGGACGAAATCAGATTCCGTCAGTTACTTCGCCGACGCAAAAATCAACTACATCCCGCGTATCTCAATGGCGCAAAAAATTATTGACGACATGATGGAGCGATACCCTCGTTTGATTGGTTTAAAAATTTTTGCGCAGGACAGCGCCAACGAACTTCGCGTCATCGCCAGCAACGATAAAAAACAACTCAAAGAACCGGCTGCAAAAGTCGAACACGACGTCGTCGATACTGGCAATCCGTATTACGCCAGGGGGAAAGAAACTGCGTCGGTCATCATGCCATTGAAGGATCGAAACGGAGAAACGGTTGGCGTTCTGCGAGTCATACTGAACCCGTTTCCAGGTCAAACGGAGCGGAACGCGTTATCGCGGGCCCTGCCGATTGTTAAGGCGATTGAGGCGCGGATTATATCGGCCAAAGATCTCACTGAGTAATTTTTTTATTTTCTGTGCGGGGTTTCCGCTTGGTGCACTTCGGGCTTCAAACAAAACGTCCAATATTCGTAAGCAGTTTTCATCATTTGCTGCAGCTCATCAAAATTGGACGGTTTGACCATGTAGGAATTTGCGCCCAGCCCGTAGGCTTTGATGACGTCTTCGTTTAACTTCGAGGATGTAAGGACGATGGTCGGTATGACGCGATATTGCGGATGCTCTTTCAACCACTCCAAAACTTCCAAGCCGCCTTTGCGCGGCATTTTCAGATCCAGCATGATCACTCGCGGAAATGGATAATCGGCGCGGTTCGCGAATTTTTCCGACCCGCTGAGATAAGCAATTGCTTCTTCCCCATCCTGCAAAACGGTCACGGGATTATTGATGCCGTTTTTTCTAAGGGCCCGTTTTAAGAACAAAACATCGTTGGGATCATCTTCCACGAGGAGAATTGTGTAATTGTCAGTCATGCTTTATTCCCGAAGAAATTAGGTTGTCAACGCGTTCAAAACAACGGGCGTTCCATGTAAATTAGTTTAAGCAAATCTCCTTATCATTCGGCAAAATATTGCTGAATGCCGTTTAAGCAAACACCTCTTGTCAGATTAAATTTTTCTGCGAGTTTTGTTTTAGAGAGTTGAGCGGATACCAAACGAAAATTTATGCCTGACCAAGCTCAAAAAAATCGACCGGCCAATCCCAACCCCGGCAACGGTGGCGGCGATGGACCGAGCACCCCCAAGGTAGAAAAGCCAAACACCGAGGAGCTTTTGAAGCGAATGCGCAAAGTGGATCCCGACCAGGCAAAACGTTATCGGCAACGCACCGGCCAATGAGTCGAACAACCTCGATCGCAGGCGATTTTCTCTCGTTGCTCTCCGAGCATAAACTATCGTCGTTACGTGGCGAAATTTCCACCGCTGCTCCCGTGGAAACCCAAGCCACCACGGTTTTTGCGTTTCATTTTTCCGAAGGGATTTTGATGGCGGGAGATCGACGCGCCACCGCAGGAAATGTTATTGTCACCGACCGCGTTGATAAAGTGATCGAGATTGACGCGACTTCGTTGCTCGCCATTGCCGGAGTTCCCGCCACCGCTTTTGAAATGGCACGCGTGTTGCAAACTTCCTTTGAATATTATCGCCGGAGCCAACTGCAAGCATTGAGTCTCCCGGCAAAAGTTCGCGCGCTCGCCCGATTGCTCCGGGAAAATTTGCCCATGACAATGCAAGGCGTCGGCATCGTGGTTCCACTTTTCGCCGGGCTGGATCAGTCCACATCGCCTGCCAAACCACAGGTTTATTTTTACGATCCACTCGGCGCGCAATTTCAAGCGGTGGGCTATGCCGCGTCCGGTTCCGGTTCGGGAACCATTCGGAGCATTCTCAGTTTTCAAGAGCGTCACGGCAAACCACGTCCATCAGAAATGAATCTTGGTGAGGCAATCCAATTTGCGCTGCGTTTATTAATGACCGCCTCGGAATTTGATTCGGCTACGGGCGGCGTCAATCCAGCCACGGAAACTTTTGCCACCATCAAACTTTTACGTCCAACCGGTGTCGAAACCGTGACCGAGGAACAACAGAAAAAATTTCTCAAACAAACGTCATGACCGAAGAACCGTATCGTTGGCTGGAGGCGGTGGGGAACCGCCGTGAATACGTCCGAGAACAACTCAAGGGCGGTTCGCCTGTTTTCGCTGCCAGCTTGCCCGACGGCATTCTCCTGCTCGGTGTCGGCAGCGGCCAATCCAAGGTATTTGAATTGTTTGATCGGCACGCGCTCGCCGGACTCGGTCATCCTGCCGACATCGAAAAAATTCGACAGACCGCCATCGACGCCGCGCACATGGAAGCTTTCACCCGCGCACCCGAAGACGTGAGCCTGCGCCGCCTCGTCAGCTTCGGTTTGAGTCCGCAACTCAAAACAAATTTCGAGCAAATTTTTAGCGCCCCATTTTTGGTGGAACTTCTGCTCGCTGAAATTGGCAACTCGCCTGAGCACGATCTATTTTTCCGCCTTCACTTTGACGGCTCCTTTCAACTTCAAAATGGTGGAATTGTCGTGGTGGCGACTCAAACTGAAGCCGAACCGGTGACGCAGAAATGGCTCAGCGATGCGGTGAAAGAAAAAAATTCCCGCAGTGAAACAGCCGACCTTCTTTTGCAAGCCTGGTGGTGTTTGAGCGCGAATAAATCTTTTGAAACGGTCCCATCCGAGCAGGAACGACGGGACGGTTGGCGCGAAGCGGTGCGAGAGAAAACCGTGGAACTCGGCTGGCTTGCTCGAAAAATTTCCCGCCCGGCCCGCTATGAATCGCTCACACTTGCACAATTAGATTTGTAGCTGAAATTTAATTCAAAGGGAGAACCAGGGAGGTTTATGAATCGCGTTGTCGGACTCGAAACAGAATACGGATGTCTTACGAATGATCTCCCGGGCACACCCAGCGCGGTGACGCGGGTGCGCGATTGGATTTTCCGGGAACAACGCTTCGGGCTAATCGACGTCCATCAACGTGATTGGGACGAGCCTGCGGGCAACGGCGGTTTTCTTTTCAACGGAGGGCGCGCTTACATCGACATGGGCCACCTGGAATATTGTACGCCCGAATGCATGTCGCTCGTCGATATTCTTCGTTATGACTCGGCCGGCGACGCGATTTTATTGGAGGCAGTGAAAGAATTGCGGCTCGATGGCGAGGTTAATTTTATTCGCAACAACATCGATCATTACTCAGGCGCGACCTTCGGTTGCCACGAAAATTATCTGGTGCGTCGCTCTGCCCCACTGACTGAAACCAACGTCCATTCCCTCCTCGCATTTTTGACGCTGCGCTTACTTTACGTCAGCGCTGGACGTGTCGGCGCCACACTTGCTGGCGAATCTCGAGAATTCGCACGACCCGGTGCCGACAACGTTTTTCAAATCAGCCAGCGCGCCGACTACATCAACAACGATTTATTTGAATGGGTCCAATTCAATCGCGCCATCATTAATACCCGCGATGAACCGCTGGCCGATGCCCGAAAATATCGCCGCCTCCACCTTTTGCACGGCGACACGAATGTCCTGCCGACAACATTGCTTTTGAAAGTTGGGACTACTTCGCTCGTGCTTGATCTTCTCGAACTTGATTGTTTGCCGAAAATCATGCTGGCGGACGCCGTGATGACCTTTCGCACGCTGGCGCATCAATTGACCGGACCGTGGCTCGTGCCGTTGACCGATGGGCGGTGCGTCGAAGCGGTTGCGCTTTTGCAGCAATTTCATGACGCCGCCAAAAAAGAATTTCGAGGGCGCGACAAGGAGACGGACGACCTGTTGAAAATCTGGGAGGCGACTTTGAATTCGCTCGCGACCAAGCCCGAAGAACTGGTCGGCAAAGTCGATTGGATCACTAAATATTGGCTGTTGAATCAGTTCAAGGAGCAGGAAAAAATCGATTGGAGCAATGCGTGGCTGAAGTCTCAGGATTTGGAATTTCATCATATTGACCCGGCGCGGAGCCTGGGCCTCGCGCTGGCGCAAACACCGGAGCCGTGGAAAATTTCCACCGAAAATATCAATGGTTGCATGCTGACTCCGCCAAAAAATACTCGTGCTCAGGTTCGTTCGCACGCCATGCAACTTTTGCGCAAGCATGTCACCGAATATTATGTGGACTGGGAAATCATTGGAGCGGATGGCGGTGATTCGCTGCATTTGCTCGATCCATTCGATGCGTCACCTCGCGAGGCCGATGCCTGGAGTCGAAACCTAAATTCGACGAGCCCGAAGCCTTCTCATCGGAAAACCAAAAACTTGCCGTAGTTTTTTAAATCAAAAATTCCATGCCATTGCCTGCATTGATTTTAATTCACGGTTATCCATTTGACCACAGCATGTGGAATCCCGTCGTGGTTGATCTCGCCAACCAAACCAAAATCATCACGCCGGATCTTCCCGGATTTGGCGACAATCCGTGCGAGAACGCCGAACCTTCCCTCGATCTCATGGCGGATGACATTGCGGAGCTATTGGAATTTCATCATCTCAAGCGCGCCGTTGTGGTGGGCATGTCGATGGGCGGTTACGTCGCTCTGGCTTTCGCTGAGCGCCATAAAGATCGACTCGCTGGAATAGGTTTAATCAGCACACAAACAACAGCGGATAATTTCGAAACGCAGCAAGCGCGCCGCACCTTAATCAAAAAAGTTCGCACTGAAGGAACTAAAGCTGCCGCAGATGCGTTGAGCCCGAAACTTTTTGCCGCAGTAAATCAATTCAATGCAGACCTGATCCGAATCCCGAATGAAGGCGCGGCAAAATCGGGCGTGGACGGAATTTGTTGGGCACTGGAAGCAATGGCGCGTCGCCCCGACCGCACCGGCATTCTTAGCACCTTGAAAATTCCGACCCTCATTTTGCATGGGGAGGAGGACAAAATCATTCCAGTCGAACGCGCGCGGCAAATGGCGCGACTAATTCCGGACGCCAACTATGTCGAGTTGCCCGGTGCCGGGCACGCAACTCCCATGGAATCACCAAAAGCGGTGGCGAACGCTTTGCTCGCATTGCTTCATCGCTCGGAACAATTTCAACCCAGCACGAGCGGTCACGAGGAACGGTTACGAACTCTTCCCGGCGTTACTTGGGGACCGTCGGAACGTGGGCTTTAAACCGCGCAAAAGGTCAGTTAATTTCCCGCCATGCACGAAGAATTAGCCGACGCAGTTCAGTCGCTGGGAATCGAAAAATATTCTCGGCATATTTTTCTTTGCGCTGACCAAACCGAAGCAAAATGTTGTAGCAAAGAAGCTGGCTTGCACGCCTGGGAATTTTTGAAGAAACGGTTGAAAGAACTCAAGTTAGTGGGGCCGCACCCTCTGGTTTATCGCAGCAAAGTAAATTGCCTCCGCGTTTGTTTAAACGGCCCCATCGCTGTCGTTTATCCAGAAGGCACTTGGTATCACTCCTGTTCACCCGCCATTTTGGAACGCATCATCCAAGAACATTTGGTCAACGGAAAAATCGTTACCGAATACGCGTTCGCGCAGAATCCAAATTGCTCTTAGAACAACGGCGTCTGCAAAACTCGATTGGTATCGGTGGGAGCAACCGGCGGTGAAACAATCACATTCGGATTCAAAGGCGTCGGGTTGGCGGTGCCGAAGCCACCCGTGGTAGTCGTCAATGGCCTGCTGGTTCCGGGCGCAACATTAAGATTGGGGGTGAGCCCGCGCAGAGGAGTTTGGGAGAACCCGCTCACGGGCGCTGGAGTAAAACCACTGACGGGTGCCGGCGTGAATCCTGAAACGGCGTT
>JBKJOZ010000181.1:0-8425 GCA_046595315.1 Limisphaerales bacterium | reverse complement strand
GCCGACTGACCTTCCGTGATGAAAACCATCGAGCCTTTGCCTTTGCCCTTCGCCTTGTCGAAATGGACTTTGCAATCTTTCAGTTGCGGAATGCGAATCGTGATCGCCTTGGCGCGTTCACGGGCGAGCTTCTTTACGTCCTGCAATTCTTTGCGGAGTTGCTGCGTGTCCTCGACTTTCGCGACAATTTTTTGCGCAACATCTTTGTTGCGGTTGAAAAAGTGGAGCAACTCTTCACGAACGGTGTTCACCAGTTCGGAACGAATCTCCGTGTTGCCCAATTTGTTTTTCGTTTGCGACTCGAAGAGCGGATCCTTCAAGCGAATCGCCACCGCGCCGATCATGCACTCACGCACGTCGTCGCCTTCAAATTTTCCTTTGGCATATTCGTTGACCGCCTTGAGCAAGCCTTCGCGAAACGCGCTCAAATGTGTCCCGCCGTCCGCCGTGTATTGGCCATTCACAAACGAAAAAAACGTCTCGCCATAACGCGTGTTCGTGTGGGTGAAGCAAAATTCCAACGTCTTGCTCGTGTAATGAAGCGGCGGATAAATCGGCTCGCTGTTGTCGCCCTTCAAATCTTCCAGAACCAAATCCATCAAGCCGAGACGCGATTGAAAAGTTTGTCCGTTGAAAATTAATTTCAACCCGCTGTTCAGATAACTGTAATGCTTCAACCGCTTCTCAATGATCTCCGTGCGAAACTGCGAGTTCTTGAAAATCTCCGGGTCAGGCTCGAAACAAACGAACGTTCCATTCGGCTCATCCGATTTCCCTTTGCCTTCTTTCTTGAGTTTGCCCTGTTTAAAAGTCGCATCGACGAATTCTCCGTCGCGATGACTGCGCACGTAAAATTCTTTGGAAAGCGCGTTCACCGCCTTCGTGCCGACACCGTTCAAACCAACGCTGAATTGAAAAACCTCATCGTTATATTTAGCGCCGGTATTTATTTGCGAAACGCATTCGATGACTTTGCCCAGCGGAATTCCACGACCGTAATCGCGCACCGAAATAACGCCGTCTTCCAGCGTAATCAAAACTTCCTTCCCGTGGCCCATGATGAATTCGTCGATCGTGTTATCGATCACTTCCTTCATCAAAATGTAGCAACCATCGTCGTGATCAGAGCCGTTGCCGATGCGCCCGATATACATGCCCGTGCGCAATCGAATGTGCTCCAGCGATGAGAGCGTCTTGATTTTGCTTTCGTCGTAAACGTGTTTTTTGGCTTCGGCCATAATTAAGGCTCAAAGGTTGTGACGAAAATGTCGCAGCGCAATATTAAATATCTCCTCGCAAAACGCCGTCTTGAATGTTCGCACAACGAACGTTACTTCGCCGCTTCCGTGGACGCCAACAACTGGGGAAGTAAATTTCCTTCTGGAACCATGGTGATGCGCGCTTCGCCGGAAATAATTTTTTGCGTTTCCAAAATTTCAAAAAGCGCGGGCGCGACTTCGGGATCTTCTGAAATGATTTGCAACGCTGCGCCCACGATTTGCGGCCGAATCGCCGCAGCTTTGGCGAATTCCTTTGCGGCTTGTCGCTCTGCCGTGCTGGTGATGATGCTGACCTGATTCGCGCCGTCTTGTTTGATCGCAGAAGTAACCTGACGCAATCGATTCACCACTTTGCTTTCAATTTGTTTGATCATGCCGGCATCACGGAAATGAACTTTGCGGATGTAAACGGAACCGAGCTTGTAACCCCACTCGTGCGATTTGGGTGAAACTTCGGCGCGCACGGTGTTGCTCATCGGGTGACGATTAACGAGCATTTCACCGAGCGGAAGATTGCTTAAGCAACGCACAGTTGAGTTGCTGACATTTGCGGCAAGAGAGCCGCGCGGGTCGGTGTTTTTGAACAAATAAGAAACTGGGTCGCTGATAAACATTTCGTACCAGATGCCAATGCCCATCGGCGCGCCTTCCTCGGAATTGACCGGCTGACTGCGCAAATATTCCTGATCTAATCGCATATCAAGAACGTGACGCTGGCCCATGAACGGGATGGCCAAAGTTCTCCAGCCCATTTTTGGAAAAAGGAAATGCAGTCCCGGCTCGTCGATGGTGGCGATGACTTTTCCGAACAACATGTAAACGTAACAGCGCCGTTCTTCCGCAATGACGTAAAGACCGAGTCCACGCGCCAAGGCGAGAATGATCGGGATGACGAGGAAACAACCGATGAAAGTCGCCACTGCCGCGATAAACATTTGAATCATTTCCGTGCCTCCAGAAAAACTTGTTGCGCCTGCTCGAACAACGTCAGCCGGACATTTCGCACGTAAGCGGCTAACGCGCTTGGGCCGCTTTTCTTCAGTTCGGTCAATTGTGTGGCGAGACGGGTCAATGGTTCGACCTCGGCTTGCGCTTTGAGCGTTTCGATTTCGACGGCGCGCCTCGATTGCACAATTTTTTGATCGGCGGCGGCTTGGGCGAGACTGATGTCGGAAGAAACCTGGTTGTAGGCCGTGTTGATGGCGGCGAGCGCGGATTCCACTTCGGGCGGCGGATCAATTCCCGTGATGAGCGACGCGTCCAGCATCATGCCGTAACGCGCGGCAGAAGAGCGGCATTCAGAATCCATGTGTTCATTCAAGTCGCGCAAGTTTTTGCGAATGTCGTTAATCGAAATTCCAATGACTGCGGCGGAATCGGGTGTCGGGTCTTGTCCGTCCGCTCCTTTTGGTGGCACTTCAAAATTGGCGATGCGTTCGCGCAAGACGGAAACGAAATAGGCCATGACGTGAACAATCGGTTTTTTCACACCAAACAAATACGCATAAAGGTTTCTCTCAGAAACGCGGTAACGGATTTGCCCCGTCAAGCCGGTGTTCAACTGATCTTTCGTCACCGCTTCGAGAATCGTCCCGCCGTAATTCGCATCTGCATCTTCTGGATCGCGCGCCATATTCATTGTTTCCGTCGCGATGGAAACTTTGTGGATTTTTTCCCACGGCCATTTGAAATACGGCCCACCCGGCAGGATGACGCGGACTTGCGGGTAAGCGTATCGAGTTTTTTCGTCCGCGTTGAGCGCTTCTGAAACAGGATCATCCAGCGTAGTGAGATTGGAAACCCGTTCCGCGCGACCGAAACTTGTTTTCACCGCGCGTTCGTTTTGGTTCACAGTGAAAAATCCCGCTGCGAAGTAACGAACCAAAAACCACGCGACGAATCCAATGAGACAACCGATGAAAATGGTCATAAGAAAGTGTTTGTTCGCCCGTTGCTAACTTGATGCGCCCCAATTGCCAAGTGTAATCCGGCAAACAATCTACCAACTCCGGCGATTTGGATTCACGAGACTTCGACCGATCCAGTTTCTGGCAGGGCTAACTATTAGGCAGCTCGATCCAAAATTGGCTGCCGTGACCTGCGACTGATTTCATGCCGACCAATCCATTCATGCGCTCAACCGCTTTGTGCACCAACGCCAACCCCACTCCCGTCCCGGGGTAATCAGAATTTTCTCCATGCAAGCGTTCGAAGAGTTTGAAAATGCGTTGATTATAGTCCGTGGCAATGCCGATGCCGTTATCGTCGATCCAAAGTCGTGTGGTGGTTTGGACGACTCCGTTTTCTTCGGTTGGAGTTCCTTTTTCCGCCCAAATTTTTAACTTTGGCGTGACATCGGTTTTCACAAACTTAAGTCCATTTTCGATCAGGTTCGATAACACTTGGTGCAGTAAAACGGAGTTGCCGAGAACATTCGGTAATCCCTTTTGAACTTCAATGATTGCGTTTTTGGAAACGATTTCTCCCCGTAAATATTCGAGAACTTTATTAATTTCGACGCCTAAATTAATCAAAGAAAACGGAACGTCGATGTGTGTGAGTCGCCCGTATTCGAGTAAATCAGCAATCAAAAGATCCATCCGCGTGGCACTCTGCATGATGCGGTCGGTGCATTTTCTTCCAGCATCATTAAATGCCGAGGCTTGCTCCTCTCTCAAAATCATGGTCAGACCGTTGATGGCGCGAAGCGGCGCTTTTAAATCATGGGCGATGGAATAACAAAACCGTTCCATTTGCTGGAGGCTCTCTTTTAAATCGCAAGTGCGTTCTTCGACGCGGTCTTCAAGCAATTCGTTTTGCAGGAAAAGTTGTTTTTTCGCTTCCTCCAGTTCGAGGTTCAGGCGCGCGAGTTCGTTTTGTCGATTTTCCAACTCGGTAAATGCGGCGAGTAACTCTTGATTTTGCTGCTGCAATTCCACGAACGGTTCCTCTGAAGGTTGAGAAGTAATTTCTTCGGAAAAACGGGTGAAAAAGTGGGTGTTAAATTCATTTTCACAATTAGGAATTATTTTTTCCATCAGGATAGCGGTTCCCTGGGAGCCCGTTTCGATCTGAAAATTATCCATCAATTTTTTTGCACCAAGAATGCCGAGCCCCATTCCGGTTCTGGAGATATATTTGCCTGCTAAAATTGTTTCAAGATTGGCAATGCCCGAACCCTGGTCGGTCAGAATCATCCGCAGGATTGCTGCCGGATACGTCTCAATAAAAAATTCGATTTTGCCGCGTTTGGCGTAGCGAAAGGCGTTGCGCGCAATTTCAGAAACAGCCGTGGCGATGCGCACTTGTTCTTGTGCCGAAAACCCGAGCAAAGCGGCGACTTGGCGAGCGCGTTGGCGTGAGAGCACGACGTCGTGTTCGTAGCCAATTTCAACTTTTAATAAACGCGTTTTCATTTTTGCAAAAACGCGTCTGATGGTTCGCGCATGACGATGACAGTCGCGTCATCCCGTTCCCGCCGAAAATCACGGTAGATGACACCGGCGATCACGGATGGGTGGCGCGTGGAAAGCCCAATGTAGTCTTCCAAATCCCATTTGCCTGAGATTCCGTCTGAATGCAAAACCAGGAGGGAGCCATGGCACCAAGGATAATCCCATTGGCGAACCGTTTGCATGACGTGACCGACGGTTCCATTGTGGGAAAGGAGGTTTTTCTTCCCCTCCAGATGGATAATTCTTCCTTCGATATTTCCGACGCCTACAAAAGAGAGGGTCTGTTTTGTCAGGGATATTTCCACCAAACCAGCAACGGCACCGACGGTGTTTTTTAAGGCGAGGTGAATTGTTTGAATCATCTCTTTGGCCGGGAGATTTTGATTGCGATAAGTTTGAATGGCCTGGTCGGCAGCGTTGGCTGCTCCAATTCCATGCCCCAATGCATCTACGAGAAAGAGTTGTTGGCCCGCTTCGGTGTGTTTTTCGGCCCAAGCGTCGCCACAGACTTGTTCGCTTTTGATCGGCACGCAAATCGCGCCAATTTCTGGAGTTGGAAAAAATGTTTTCGGGAGAGGAGTAGCCCAGACTTGCGCTAAAGAAACCGTCCCTTGATTGGGCCTGGAATAAATTTCAGAAAACGAGGACATCCGTGCCACGGCACCTAACCCGATGCCAGCGGAACCACCGGTAGAAAAACCATCGCGCGAACATTTTTCCAAATCCATCCCCGGCCCTTTATCGATGGCCAGAATTTCCAGACCTGAAATGCGAGGGGAATTGGTCAATTTGCCGGGCGCGGTCACCACGCGAAGAATAATTTGGCCTTCTCCCGCATGTCGCCAAAGATTCGTCGCGAGCTCGGTCACAATGATTCCGATTTCGCCGGTTTTGACGGAATGGAATCCAAGCGTTTCTCCCAAACCCATCGCCACGCGTCGGGCTTCACCCACCGCGCTAGATTCGGAAACCCGGAGAGAAATAGATTTGTTATTCATGCCCACCTCGCAATGGTGACGCGAGTTCCTTCGCCCAAGGTGGAAGTAAT
Organism: Limisphaerales bacterium; assembly: GCA_046595315.1. GTDB lineage: Bacteria > Verrucomicrobiota > Verrucomicrobiia > Limisphaerales > CANJXF01 > CANJXF01. The sequence continues at coordinate 2,642 of JBKJOZ010000181.1, read as the reverse complement.
ATCAAATTCGTTTGATAATCGTTGAGCGCCGCCGAGGCCGAGGCCGAGACTGCCCGCTGTCGTGAAACCATTTTTCATCGCTTGCTCAATATCGGCTATGCCCGGCCCTCGATCTTCAAATGTAGCGCGAAGTCCTTTTCGCATATTGTTTTCCAATGCTTCCAACAACATGAAACCGCCTCTGCCGTGAACGAACGTGTTTCTGGCTAACTCGCTGACCGCCGTCACGATTTTTGTTTGGTCCACAATTTTAAAGCCGTAATCAACGGACCATTTGCGGGTGATTTGGCGGGAGCGAACGATGTCTTCTTCCACGATGATGGGGATACTTTCGCTTTTAAGAATCGTCATCTTCGACCTCCGAGTTGTCTGAATCCAGACAAGTGCGGAGAAGCGCCATTCCCTTTTCTACGTTCAATGCGGTGCGCACGCCGGGCATCGACATACCCAGTTCCACCAGCGTAATCGCCACAGCGGGTTGCATTCCGACCACCACGGTTTGTGCGGCCAAAACGCTGCTCATCGAGGAAATATTGGAAAGCATGCGGCCGATGTATGAATCGATGATGTCCAAAGACGAAATATCAATCAGCACGCCGCGAGCGTTGGCCGCGACGATTTGGTTGGTGAGATCATCCTGTAGCCTCATCGCCAGGCGGTCGTGCATATCGACTTGAATGGTCACGAGCAACAGGTTGCCCATGCGCAAGATTGGAATTCGTTCCATACGTTTTTACTGAGGAAAAAAAGATCGGATCTTTTTTCTCAGAATTAAACAGCGAGATCCTTCGCGAGTTTTTTCGTGTTTACCACGGTCAAACCGGATTGCTTCATCGCGAGCGCGAGAGCGTCCTTGAGATTTGCCTTGGTCGTAATGTCGCCAAGATTCACGCCGAGATGAACAATCGTTTGAGCGATCTGCGGACGAATCCCGCTGATGAAACAATTTGCACCCATGAGGCGGGCGGCGGTCACGGTTTTCAAAAGATGTTGCGCCACGAGTGTGTCCACGGTCGGCACGCCAGTGATGTCGATGATGGCGATGGATGCGCTGGTCTCGACGATTTTTTGCAAAAGCGATTGCATGACGAGTTCACTGCGCGCGCTGTCCAGAGTTCCGATGAGTGGCAGCGCGAGAATTCCTTCCCAAAGCACGACCACCGGAGTGGAGAGTTCGAGCAATCCTTGGTTCTGACGAAGAATGACTTCTTCGCGCGTCTTCTGAAACATCTCGGTGGTGAAAAGGCCGAGTTCATCCAACAAGTCCGTTGCGGTCCACGTTTCGTCTGCCAAGGCGTCAGCGTTGTTGCTGAATTCTTTGCGGAGCCGAATAAAAAGCGGTTTTTTGAAAGAGAAAACAAATGTTGCGGTTTGTGTGGGAGTGAATCCTTGTTGCGCACGGGAACGAGAAACGGACGTAAGCAGTTCGCGCATCTCAGTCCATTCTTCCGTGGAAATATCAGGACTTTTGCCTTGAGTGCCTTTGCGCAAGAGACGAAGAAATTCTGAGCATTGCGATTTTAGCTCACCTTCTTTCAACGAAACTTGCTGGCGTGTCGCCAAAGCAGTTTGTTCTTTCAACCAATCGGCGAGCAGATCGGTTTCATATTTTTTAAGAATTTCCGGCAAGCCGGTTTTAGTTTGTGCGGTCATATTTGGCATTGTGATTTACAGCTTCCGAGGACTCCTACTTTTCTGAAGTTAATGAAGTTCCTAACAGTTGACTGATCCCACTCTGCGGGCAGCGCCTCGCGTTGTCTATGAAGCGAACCCCAGAAGAACTTGTGGGTAAGCCCTTGGAATTCAAGGGACAAACCCTGCCACTAAACCAACTGCCGCAATCTTAATTCCCCTTTTTTCGCCGATTGGTAGGCCCGCTGCGTTTTGGTGTAGAGAATTTTTTGTGACTCGATGGAATTAGGTTGCGTGAGCCGACTGACATGCGGGCGCGTTCGCCGCTGGCTTGAGGAGGTTGTTTGAAACGCGCGGTCGGGATAACGGGCGCACTCGTCTTGGCGAGTTGATAATCGACCTGCTTTTTGAACGAATCCACTTTGTAAATTTGCACGGTGACTTTATCGCCCAGTTTGATGATACGGCGTGTGCGGCGGCCGATGAGATGATTGCGCGCGGGATCAAAGACATAAAAATCATCCTGAATCGACGAAAGATGGACGAGCCCGCTCAACCCGACGCCCGGCACATCGACAAAAAATCCCATGTTGCGCACGTCCGTCACGAGCGCGGGATAACTTTGCAATTCGCCGGACTTTAATTGCGCTTTCAAAAATGCAAAAAGTTTTACGTCTTTGCTATCGCGCTCGGCATCGGCGGAATTGCGTTCCGTTTCGGAAATATGATCAGCGGTTTCTTTGATTTTTAAATTCGAGACATGGACGTTGTCGAACAAAACGCGATGCACGATGAGGTCCGCGTAGCGACGAATCGGCGATGTGAAATGCGTGTATTTTGCTTTGGCTAACCCGTAATGGCCAAGGGGTTCCACGGCGTAACGCGCGCGCATGAGCGAGCGGAGAAAACCAATTTTCAACGCCTGACCGATTGGCAGCGTGTTCAATTTTGCCAAAAGTTTTTGCACTTCAGGACGATGATTTAAATTACCGACTTGGATGCCGTGTTCG
>JBKJOZ010000051.1:0-4137 GCA_046595315.1 Limisphaerales bacterium | reverse complement strand
CGATTTCGCGCCCAGCCGGGACCGCCCAATGAAACAACGCGTTAAATCGCGTCACACGATCGCCATCTTTCAAAGTTTTGACATGTTCCAGAAACGTGGAAAAACGTCCGATAATTTTCCGGCGATTCATGTCCTCGGCGATTTCATAAAACGTTTCCAGCGGAACTCCCGCTTCCTGCGCGCGCGACTGCCAAATATTTTCCGTCAATTCTTCCGAAGCGAATTCGCGTTTAAGCGCGGTGAGAATTCTCCATTCCAAATCGTTTAACTTCACCACTTGCACGTCGGTCACTTCGGCGAGCGCCTCGCTTTTGCTGCCTGGCTCCATGCCCCGACGTCGAATATGTCCAACGCCCAACGCGAAAAGACGTTTCGCCGGCATCAACCGAAAATGCCCCGCGCCGGTTTTCCGAGCGAGAAATTCGCAATGTTTCGTCATCGAATAACCCTGCGGCACTTTCAGCGTCGTCCACAATTTGTAATTCGAGCCGGGCGTCGCGGCATCGGTCGAACGCGTGACGACGTGGCCGGAAAACGGGTCTTGCTCGAACATGAAATTAAATGCGGCATCGAGTTTTTCCTGCGGCACCTGCCACGCGACGAGCGAGCCTTGCGCGAGATTTGTCGCGAGCAAAGTCTGGCGAACGCGTCGGATCGTTCCCGCTTCAAGCATGGCTTTGATTCGCTCCATAACCACGGGTAACTCGACTTGGGATTGACGGGAAATTTCTCTTAGCGGATCACGCTGAAACCCTTGAATCTTGTCTTCGGAGATGGCGAGAATCTGCGCGTTGATGGGGTCGCTAATTTCAAACGGCACGGTCGATAAATTCATTCGCGAAACTTTAGCATAAACTAATTGAGTGCCAGCGAAATTTTTCGTTTACCGACGAAACCAAAGAAAAAGCAACGCGGCCACAATAGCAATCGCAACCACCCACCAAAACCAATGCAAACCATGCGGGACAACTTTCTTTTTTGCGCCAAATTCATTTTCCACAAATTTGTCGTAATTAAATTCGTCATCGGGAAGATCGAGGCTGCTTGCGTAGGCGTCGCTAGACCACCCGGTTTTTTCGTCGGAACCGCACTCGGGACAAACCTTGGCTTTTCGCGGCAAATCCGCACCGCAATTGGGGCAATTTTCGGGAACCATTTACAAATTATGAATTACTAATTTCGACTGTCGAATAGAAACAGGTCGTCGCAGTGGAATTTCCGCGATTCAATTTTGTTTGGAATGGAAAAGTTCGCCCGTGATTCCGTAGCCGTTGTTAAACTGCCGCTCATCAATGGACGACGGATCCAAACTCCAACGCGACGCCAGCAACGGAACGCGCTCAGTGTTCAGCACCAGGGAATCTTTTTGATCAAAACTGACGCGGCCATCGACATAATCGTAACAAACCAATTTCAAATCTTTTTCGGCCGCCGTCGCTTGACCTTGATTCCAAAGTGTTTCGCCCGCCCAAGCGTAAGCGCGAAATACACGACCTTTGTCAATCAACGCCCAGGCATGATGGTTGAGGACGCGATTGGCGCTGAAAAATTGGACGTGGCCAAGTTTGCGGCTCAAATCGGTCAAAAAACGGTAACATTTATCCACGTCTTCCGTCGGGTCCGGCAAACACGACCCCACCACCAGCACCCAACCGGAAATCGGCGGGGAAATAAACAATTTGTGTTCGCGCGCTTCGATCAAACCTTCTTCCCATGAACACGGCATGGGCGCACTCAGATGCAACGCGTCCTGCACGGTGCTCAGGTGGTTGGCCTTGATCGCCAGCCAACGGCACGGTTGGCCGAAAAGCGATTCGCGGAAATTAGATCGAACAAAAAAACTGGGCGAAAAATTCAGGTGGGCAAATTGTTCGTTTGTCTCGCGCCGTTGCCGGGCCCAACGCACCGCAGAAAAAATGAACAAAACCCCCGTTCCCAAGACCAAGCCAAACGGAATGAGCATGAGGAGTGAAACAACCTCTCTGAATTCTAAGCCGCTCATGATGACAATCTACGCCCACTCTTTACATCTTCAACGGGAAACCTTTGTTGAATCAATTTTTGAGCCTCCCGAAATATTTCGCGGCTTGATTGGCATCCGTAAACCAAGTTTTATTTCCGCATCTTGAAACCCACATTTCTTAAACTTTTTTCATACTTCACGATTTGCAGCGCCCTACTTTCCATCGCCCATGCTGCGCCGCAATTTGAAATTTTTGATGGCGATCGCGTCGTGCTTTTGGGAGACACCTTGATCGAACGGGAACAGGAATTCGGTTATCTCGAGACGCGGCTTTACACGCGCTTTTCAGACCGAAAATTCATCGTGCGCAATCTCGGCTGGAGCGCCGATTCACCCGCCGGAGAATCGCGTGGCCGTTTTGATTTTGCGGATCCGGAAAAACAGTTTGAAAAAATTAAAGAACAAATCGCCGCGCTGAAACCGACCGTTGTTTTCCTCGGTTACGGAATGGCCAGTTCGTTTGCGGGCGAAGCTGGTTTGCCAAAATTCAAAACGGACTTGGGCAAATTAATCGACACGATTCAGGGAATTGCCGGTGATAAAACAGTGCGTTTCGTTTTGCTCAGCCCGATTCGCCACGAAAAACTTCCCGCGCCATCAGCGGATCCCGCCGCACACAACGAGCAACTCGCACTCTACAGCACAGCCATCGCGGAAATTGCGGACCAACGCGATTTTCCATTCGTTTCCCTCTTCGACTGGACTCCACGACAAACCGTCACCGATAACGGCATTCATTTAAACGCGCACGGTTACGCTTTGCTTGCGGAAACGATTGAAAAAAATCTTGGCTGGAAACCCATTCGCCTGAACGAAAAAGCCACTGAAGAACTTCGCCAGGTCATCGTCGCAAAAAATAATTTATTCTTCAATCGCTGGCGCCCGCAAAACGAAACGTATCTGTTCGGTTTTCGCAAATACGAGCAAGGCCAGAACGCGAAGGAAATCCCGATGTTCGATCCGCTGGTGCAGGAACAGGAAGAAAAAATCTTCAAGCTGCGCAGTGAAAAATCGAATCGCCGCCCTGCGCGCGACGCTCAATCTTCCATCGCAAAAACGCTGACCAATCCCACCCTCACCCTGCCCGATTTCCAAGTAGCACCGGGTTTTGAAGTGAATTTGTTCGCAGAAAATCCGCTGCTCGCCAAACCAATCCAGATGAATTTCGATCCGCAAGGTCGCCTCTGGATTGCGAGTTCGTCGGTCTATCCGCAAATCGCGCCGGGTGAAAAAGCGAACGATAAAATTCTGGTCGTCGAAGACGCCGACGGCGATGGCGTTGCCGAAAAATCCACCGTCTTTGCGGATGGTTTGTTAATCCCAACCGGCGTCGCTCCCGGCGATGGCGGCGTTTACGTCGGGCAAGGAACACAATTGCTTCATTTCAAAGACACCGACGGCGATGGCAAAGCGGACGAAAAGAAAATCGTACTTTCCGGTTTCGGCACCGAAGACACGCACCACATTTTGCACACGTTGCGCTGGGGGCATGATGGCCAACTTTATTTCGACCAATCCATTTACATCCATAGCCACATCGAAACTCCCAACGGCGTCGTGCGTTTGAACAGCGGCGGGATTTTCCATCTGCGTCCGCCGACAATGGAACTGGAAATTTTCCTGAAAGGGTTTTGCAATCCGTGGGGACATCACTTCGATGAATTTGGAAATTCTTTCGTCACTGACGGTGCGGGAAGTTACGGCATTAATTACGGAATTCCCGGTGCGACCTATTTTACTTACGCCCAAATGCGCCGCGAAATGAAATCCATCAGCCCGGGCAGCTACCCAAAATTTTGCGGACTCGAAACCGTCGCGAGCCAACAGTTTCCCGCCGACTGGCAAGGCAACTTGATCACAGCGGATTTTCGCGCGCATCGCGTCGTGCGGTTTTCGTTGGAGGAACAAGGTGCCGGTTTTGTGACCAAGGAAATGCCCGACGTGTTGCGCACGACCAATGTCACGTTCCGTCCCATCGACGCGAAGTTTGGCCCGGACGGCGCGCTCTACATCGCCGATTGGTCCAATCCAATCATTCAACATGGCGAAGTTGATTTTCGCGATCCACGCCGCGACCACGAACACGGCCGCATTTGGCGCATCGTTGCCAAAGA
>JBKJOZ010000346.1:0-5273 GCA_046595315.1 Limisphaerales bacterium | reverse complement strand
TTCCGGCGTATCGCTTTGCCATTCCGGCGTATCGCTTTGCCATTTTGGCACACTTAACTGGGGAAGAAGTGAGCTTTTCGCCTCCGGAAGCATCAAAATGACGGTTCTCTTCACTTAAACCGCGATTCCAAGCATGTGAGCGTGATGCGGCTGCACGGTTTTATATTAGAGATGCTTCCAATTTGATGAACGGCGGTTCTGTTTGCGGTTCCAAAGTAGTCGGAATGAGCACGGGCGGAGGCGGAAAGCAGTGTTTAGCCACCGAGGCACAGAGATCACGGAGAGGGAAAGAGTCGTAAGCGTGCAAGTGAGTTCTTCTTCCGCCAACTCTCTGAGTTCTCTGTGCCTCTGTGGCTAATTCCTCAGGCAGTTTTGGCTCGCGGGCACCCGTTTTGGGCGAAGGAATTCATCAGAGAGACGCGACTCCACAGAGTAAAACAAGGGAACCATCTCTATGTTGCTGCGCTCTCTGATGAAAGGGGGGTGGCGTTGAGCCAAAAGCGGGTCGGATTGGGAAATATCAACGGCGTTGCACCCTGAGGTTCAACGCGGAGACGCGGAGGCGCGGAGTGGGGAGTCCACTTTCGGCCTCTCCCCTTCGCAGCCGTCGGGCTCGTGGCGCGACCGCTGGTTCCAGTTGGCGGGATGGCAATTCCACTTGGCATATCAGTGGTGGATCTCTTCCTCGTGATGGCTCTCGACGGCTTTTAAACCATAGATGGCGGGGCCGTTGAGCACGTCGCCTGCATTATCGAACCGGGAGCCGTGACACGGGCAATCCCAGGTCTTTTCCACGTTGTTCCAGTGGACGATGCAGCCGAGGTGGGAACAGACGGCCGACTTCTCGTGCAATTGTCCCGCTGGGTCGCGATAGATGGCGAGCTTCGTGCGACCGCGCCGCACGATCCCGCCGTCGCCGGGCGCAATCTCTTCGACGGATTGCACTTCGCCGCGCGTCAACCATTCGCCGTATTGGCCGGCGACGTTCAGGTTTTCGAGGGTGTAAGTTTTCGCGGCGCCCAAGGTGATGCGGGAGGGGTCATAAAGAGATTCCCAGGGATGGTCGCGGCCAAGGATGAGGTCGGTCAAAAGGATGGAGGCGATGGTGCCGTGGGTCATGCCTTGCCCGGAGTCGCCGGTGCAAATATAGACGTTGTCTTTGTCCAAGGGATTGCGGCCGATGTAGGCGACGCCATCGACCGGTTCCAGGATTTGCCCGGACCAGCGAAACTCTGTGGCCTCGAACATGGGAAAGCGTGCGCGGGCCCACCGTTCCAGGTTCTGGAAAGGCGCACCCAGCTCGGGGGGTTGACCGGTCTTGTGATCTTCGCCGCCGACAAGGAGAACGTCGTAGGACGATTCGCCATTCGCGGTTAGCAAAGTTTGGACGCGAACATAATGGTACGGTTCGCAAGTGTCCCAGTAGAGAGCGCGTGGCACGGAACCGCGCGGAATTCTGGCCCCAATCACATAGGTGCGATAGGCGGCTTGCTTGGTGTGGATGGCGACCCAGTCGTTAATCGGACTGTTGGTGGCGACGACGACGTGGCTGCAATCGACGAGTTGCCCGGCAGCAGTGGTCACACGCGGATGTTCGCCCCCTTCCACTTTGGTGACGTGCGCTCCAGAAAAAATGCGACCGCCCCGAGCGAGAATAGCATCAGAAAGCGCGCTCATATATTTCAGAGGATGAAATTGCGCTTGCCGTGGAAACCGGAGACAAGCGCCTGTATCAAATCCATCCAGGGGAGCGTGATCAACCCATTCAACATCCATCAAACCCGCCCGGTGACACGCATCGAGTTCGCGGGAAAGCAGGTCGGACGATTGGCCCGGGGGCACAAAAAGAAATCCAGCTAGCCGCTCGAAGTCGCAATCGATCCGTTCGCGAAAAATATTTTCCTCGATGCGTGAAATAGCCGTCGTGTGACTGTCGGCAATAAGCTGCGCGCCATGTTCGCCATGCATTTTTTCCATCGCGAAATACCAATCATCGCAGGCATTGGAAAGATGGGCAGTGGTGCGTTCGGTTTCGCCACCGGCAATCGGCCCGTCATCCAAAACAACCACCGATTTGCCTTCGCGAGCCAGCATGTAGGCGGTGGAAATACCGGCAATGCCCGCGCCCACAATGCAAACATCACACACCGTATTTTTTTGCAGCAGAGGAGCACTTGGAATCCGGGCGGTCGTCGTCCAAATCGAATCATTTTTACCAGCGTGATCTTGCATAGGGCCTCCTGAAGCAACGTCAGCGCGGCAAACCGTCCGCGCAATGAGGAGACATCCCGCGCAGACAGCTCAGGCAGTTTCGGATGGAGCCTTCGGTGCGGGCGACTTCTCGGGGTCATGGCGCGGAGCAGAATGTTGCGGCGCGTTGCTCATCCGTTTGAATTGCTCTTGCAGCTTGGTCAATTCCTCTTCGGACAAATCTTCGAGATTCATCAGCTTGTTGCGCGCGCCTTTCACTCCGCGAATCAATTCATCGAGCTTGAGATGAATCGCTTTGGCATCGCGGTTCTGGGTGTTTTGGATGAGGAACACCATCAGAAACGTGACGATGGTGGTCGCAGTATTTATGACCAATTGCCAGGTATCGGAGAACTCGCACGCGGGGCCGAGGGCCGCCCAAATCACCAGCGTGATCGCCGCGAGAATAAAAGACCACGGGCTCCCGACCATCTCGGAAGTGCGATGGGCAAATTTGCGAAACCCATCATTGATGCGGCAACGCAGCGTCGGCGGTTCGTCGCTGGCCTTGGCCGTAGAGCGGTTGGCGGGACGCGCCGCGCGGGGGCCAGTGCTTTGGGCCGCATTTACGTTACGCCCATTCATCCTGGGCCCATCCGTTTTTTCGTGACGTTTGATCATTGGATTTTTTCCTTCACCACTTCGGAGGGATTTTTGTCTTCGCGCAAACCGGTGAAGACCGGATGCCGCAAATGCCCGTCGCGCGTCCACTCCGTAAAATGAATTTGCGCGACCAGCTTTGGATCAACCCACTTGCACCGTTTCATTTCCGCCACGGTCACGCCTTGCCCCCAGCGTCCGGTTTGTTTTTCCGGCAAATTCACGAACGGACAATCGTCCCGCTCTAGTTTTTGAAACTGTTGGTGCAACAAAGCGAGCAAGCGCTGGTTGAAACCACTTCCCACCTTGGAGGCGAAAACGAATTTTCCCTTCTCATAATACCCCACGAGGATCGCGCCAAAATGATCGCGCGAACCTTTTGGCGCGGTGTAGCCGCCAATCACAAATTCCTGTTCGCTGACGATTTTAATTTTCACCCAAGCGCCCGTGCGCAGCCCCGCCTCGTATTTGGAATCGAGACGTTTTGCGATCATCCCTTCGAGGCCGCGCTTGCGAATTTCCGCGAGCAATTTCTTCGGGTCACCTTTGATGTCCGCCGAGAACCGGATCGGCTCATGTTCCGGCTCGATCAGGGTTTGCAGGAATTTTTTGCGTTGCACCAGCGGCAGACCGGCAAGGTTTTCTCCTTCGAGATTGATCAAATCAAACGCGTAAAAACAAAGCGGCGGCCGCTTTTCACCCGGCAGGGCGGACATTTGCAAAAGTTGAAAGGAGGAGCGGCCTTGCGCATCGAGCGCGACGACTTCGCCATCGAGAATCGCATTGCTCACCGGAAGTTTGCGCACTGCTTCCACAATTTCCGGAAATCGCGTCGTCAAATCTTTGGCGGAACGCGACAGAAGCTGAACTTGATTGCGCCGTTTGATCGCAAGCACACGAAAGCCGTCGAACTTAATTTCGTAAATCCAGCCGTTGCCACTCGGTGGAGTTTCCTCCAGCCGACATTTCATCGGCGGCACAAAATCAACTGCGCGCGGACTGAGCCCTGACAAGACGCGCGGAATTTTTTTTGAAATTTTGGCGGCAGTTGTACTAGGGGTGGGAACCGATTTTCTTTTCGCCGGACGACTGCTTCCCAATTGCGCATCGTTGTCGCTTCCAATTTTTTTCATGGAACGACCGGTCAAAACTGATTCGTCCTCTTTCTTGGCCGAGAACGGTTTGACGTCCTCACCGCCTTTGAAAAGCAGCCATGATTCCTTCTCGCCGGGACGCGGCTTGATGCGGACGAGCGCCCATTCGCCTTTGAGTTTTTTGCCCGACAATTGCACATGCAACTTGCCCGCTTTCAATGCAGACGAAGGTTCCATTCCAGTCACTTCATAAGTGCCCGTATCCCAAACCATGACGGTCCCTGCCCCATAATTCCCCTCTGGAATAGTTCCCTCAAAGTTCGCGTAAGCCATCGGATGATCCTCCACGTGAATGGCTAAATGTTTTTCGCCGCGTCGCGTCGGAATCCCTTTCGGCACCGCCCACGATTTCAAAACGCCGTCCATCTCCAACCGGAAATCGTAATGCAATCGCGTCGCGTCATGTTTCTGGATGACGAACATCAATTGCTTTTTGCGCGCTGGTTTGGGGATGCGCGGCTTCGGTTCTTTCGTCTGGCGAAAATTTCTTTTCGCCTCGTACGTTTTCAACCCGGTGTCGTCGAAAACATTTTTTTTCACAACGCCATCCCCGCCTTCAATCGTTGTTTGAGTTTGAGAATCGGCTCGAAAAGATCGCCCTGTTTTTCCACCCGTTTCAAAACGTCCTGCGATTTGAAAACCAGTTTCGCGGCGTCTTTCTTTTTCAGCGCGGCTTCAACTTCCGACCAGGTTACCGGAGTTGAAACAGTGGGATTTTCTTTTGCGCGGAGGGAGTAAACGGAAACGGTGGTTTTATGATCATCGTTCTGGCTCCAATCGACGAAAATTTTTCCCGCACGAAGGGCTTTTGCCATTTTAGAAATGACCAGTTCTGGATGCTCACGCTCGAGACGTTCGGCGACGTTTTTGGCAAATGTTTTAGTGATCTCATAACTCGTTGACGTATTTAACGGCACGTAAATTTGCAGACCTTTTGACCCCGACGTTTTCGGAAAACATTGGTGCCCCAATTTTTCAAATATTTCTCTCAACCAAATGCCCACCTGACAGCACTGCACGATGTCCGCCGGTGCGCCGGGATCCAGATCAAACACCATCATCGTCGGCGTGTGCACTTTCGGGTAACGCGCTAATGATGTGTGCAATTCCAAGTCGGCCAGATTCGCCGCCCAGACCAACGTCGGCAAATCGTTCGCCATGCAAAAATGAATGTCGCGCTGGTTTCCTTCGCTCCAGATCTTCGCGGTGTTCACCCACGGCGGACGATGCGACGGACATTTTTTTTCGTAAAAAAACTCTCGCTCCACG
>JBKJOZ010000234.1:0-4035 GCA_046595315.1 Limisphaerales bacterium | reverse complement strand
CATTTGGCGGATGCAAGCGGGGCAATCGCCTGACTGGAATCCGATAAGTAAGCCACTGAGGCATGGAAATAATTTTCGTCGGGTGCCTGGTGACGCTGATCTCCTTCGCCAACTTATTGAACGCAAAAATGGACATTTGCGAGTGGAGTATTGTGGATAAACCCTTGTGTAAAAGAGTTCAAAACGGCTAGAGTTGAGCCGATGATTTCCAAGCGCAAACCGTTGTTCAAGGCTTGGATTTCCACGTTCGCAATTCTTTTCGGGTTCATCGCAAGCCAAAATCTTCTTTTCGCTCAAGCGACCGTCGCGCCGTCCATCGTGACGCAGCCACAAAATCAAACTGTTATTGTCGGCGCAAATGTTGTCATCAACGTCGCGGCCACCGGAACGGCACCGCTCGTTTATCAATGGAGAAAAAATGGCTCCACTTTGCTCAATGGTGGAAATATTTCGGGCGCGATGACGGCAAATTTAACTTTGTCGAACGTCACCCAAAGTGATGCGGCGGGCTATTCGGTGATCGTCATCAACGCATCGGGTTCGGCCACGAGCAGCAGCGCGACGCTCTCGGTAAATGTTGCGCCGACCGCGACGCTCACCGTGCAAACGAACATCCTCGGAGCCACGCCCAATCTGCTCGCTTACAATTCAGGACATTTTATTACGAACAGCAACACGCGCGATTGGTGGCGTTATGCCGGAGTCAAAGGCGCGCGGATATTTATTTCACCCACCACCATTGAAGCGACGGATGACATTTCGCCGGTAGGCGATGGGGTGACGAATCAAACTTCTTTTGTCTCGCGCAAAGCAGCTTTGCGCGCGGACCCGTTTAATCCGGCTTACATCAATTGGTCTTACTTCAGCAATCGTTACGACACGGTGGACCTCGGCTCCAGTGGGGGCACCGCAAACCGTATCCGCGTCAATTACGCTGCCCGCGAGTTGCGGAAACTCGGCATCCAAATCTGCGCGCAATTGACCGTCACTCAGGCGCGTTTTCTGATCGCTGATCCCAATGACTGGGCGAACAAATGGGAATTGTGGCAGCACTTTTATGTCGAGGCGTTTTATCTCGGCCGCACGTTTGATGTGGAGCGTTACCAGATGTTTAACGAGCCCGACCACTCCAGCGCGAACGGTTTGACGCAAGCGGATTTCTTGCAGCGCCTGCAACTTTGTTCCGACGCCATGCAGAGCGCGCTGGCGGACGTGAATGCCCTTTACGGCAAATCGCTTGTGCCCAAGTTTCTCGCGCCTGTCATCACCACGCCGAGCTACAACAGTTGGTCGGCAGCAGCCGTCACCAATCGGCACTTGAATTATCTTGGGCAGACCGATTCCAATTTTCTCCTGTTTCAGCAATACGATTATCATCAATACAACGTCACGCCGTCGGGCTTTGGTTCCAACCTCGCCAGCCTGCGCACTTCGATCTCGAACGCGATGGCGCCGGAAACACCGTTCCCGGTCAGCATTTCAGAATTCAACGTCAACACGGCGGGGACTTTCGACACCATTCCGGACACGCTGGATTATCCATCGAAATATCCGGCGTTCGGTTCCATCGCGGTGAATCTGATGCAGAACGGTGCGGAGGAACTTTACAATTTCAAGTTTAGCCAGACTACAGGCGAAGCGGGCGATGCGTATCCCAACCGCAAAAACGGGATGCATTATGTGGACAACGACAACTCGCCTTACAACACCGGCGGCATCACGAAGGCGGGCGAAGTCTGGCGGTTGTTCAACACTGCGTTTGCTCCCGGACGCAATCGGCTCAACACCGTAAAAAGTTCCGGCGCGAGTGGTCTGGATGTGCAGACGAGTTACGATCCAGTGGCCAAACGTTATTATATTTTTTCCGCCAACAACACGGCTAGCGACATCGGTTTAAATTTGAATCTTTCCGCATTGAATCTTTCCGACTCAACCAAAGTTCTCCTCGAAGAAGTCAGCGAAAATTTTCACGGAGCCGGTAAATTTTGGACCACTGTCAGCGCCGCGCAATCGACTCTCGGCACCCAAGGATCGAACACTGTTTGGCTCATCACGATTTCCAGCGAAACACAATCGCCCGAACAAATTCTCGCAGCGACCGAAGATGCCGACGTTCGTGACGGTGTGAACAAAGCCATCAATTACGGCGCGAATGGCACCTTGACTGCGCGAAACGATACGAACAGCACCGCCAATCGCAGCGTCGCTTTTATTAAATTCCTATTGCCGACCAATAATTTTTCTGAACTTCAATACGCGGTGGTGTCGTTGCAAGCGAGCAGCGCGACGGTCAGCACCACAGCGCAGGCCCATGTTTATGCAATCACGAACAACACCTGGACGCAAAATGCGCTCACGTGGAACAACGCGCCGAATCTCAAAAGCAACGTCACCAACGGAGTCACGATTTCTAAACAATTTGTCAGTGGCCAGGGAACGGATGTCAGCATCGTCGGGCAACTTGTTGTTTCTTCCACGACACCGAGCGAAAAATTAATCGACGTGACGAGTTACCTTCGCGCGCAGTCCAACAGCACGATTTCATTTCTCATTTCGCAAGACCCGCGTTGGGACGTAACGCTTCCTTCACTCGTCGCTGGCGATACACAACCGGACGGAGTAAAAATTCTCAGCAAAGAAAGTGGCAGTGGACCAATCCTGCGTCTCGTTTTCAAAAGCACCGCCGTCAACACAGCGCCCGTGGCGACGAACGACAATTACATCGCTACGGAAGACACGCCGCTCACCGTCAGCGCGCCCGGTGTTCTTGATAATGATTTCGACGCGGAGACGAATCTGTTGAGCGCAATTCTCTTGAGCAATCCGTCGAATGGCGTTGTGACTTTGAACAGCAACGGCAGCTTCACTTACACGCCAACTCCAAATTTTTTTGGCGCGGACAGTTTCACTTACCAAGCCAGCGACGGTCAGACCAATTCTGGTGTCGCGACTGTTTTCATCGCGGTAAATTCTGTGAACGATAATCCAATTGCGGCAAACGACAGCGCGACGACGGCGGCAGATACCTCGGTTGTGATTGATATTTTGGCCAACGATAGCGACATTGATGGTGGCGCGCTTTCTATTTTATCTTACACGCAAGGCGCGAGTGGCAGCGTCGTGAACAACGGCAACGGCACGTTGAGCTACACGCCAAACAGCGGATTTTTCGGGGGGGATAATTTTAATTACACCATTTCCGACGGGCTAGGTGGAACCAGTTCCGCGACCGTCAACGTGACCGTCTCTCCACCGCCCGGCACGCCATATCCAAAGACTTTGCCCGCGACAATTGAAGCGTTTGTGCGCGGTGGCGCGAGCGCGACCAGCAATCAAGACGAAGTGGCGACCGGCTACATTTTAATTAAATACAATGCGTCTCCGTTTGACGCTTCGCGCAAAGCTTATTTCCAATTTGATCTCACGGGCCTCGGCGCAAACCTTAACACCCAAGCCGTTTTCACCGTCACAACTCACACCAATAACTTCGCGCAGCGCGCGCAGCTTTGGGCATTGAACCAGTCTTATACAAACTTCTCCGACACCATCACGTGGAGCGCAGCGCAAGCCAACGACACCAATTCAAACGGACTTTTGTCCAATGGCGCATTTACGGCTACGCCCATTGGTGCGTCCGCGTTTTTCTCGTCAGCCACTTCGACGACTTACACATTCACTATCCCGCGTCTCGGAGACTACGCCTTGAGCAATCGCCTCACGCTGGTTTTGACCGGCGTGGATGATGCCGCGAACAGTGCCGGGGGTTTGCGTTTGGCGCGCACAAATGCTTCGCTCCAATTCATTGCTGGACTTGCCTCGCCATCCATTGTGACCGAACCGACGAGCCGAACCAACGCCGCAGGGAGTGAGGCGACTTTTTCCGTCGCAGCGACTGGAACGGCTCCGTTAATTTATCAATGGAAAAAAGGAAATTTAGATCTAACCGATGGAGGAAATATTTCTGGCACGACGTCGGGGACATTGACGTTGGTGAACGTTTCCTCGAGTGACGCGACAAATTACAGTGTCATCGTA
>JBKJOZ010000018.1:0-29926 GCA_046595315.1 Limisphaerales bacterium | reverse complement strand
GCGGATCGCCGCCAATTGAATTTCCTGCGGTTCACGCGCATCCAGCAATTTTGCTAAAATGTCCTTCGCCTTTTCAAATTCCTCGTAACCTAGCAGTTGGATGGCTTCGCGACGTTTTGCGACAGAATCAGTTTGCCTTTGGGCCGCTTGAATCGCCTCGCTCAACACGGAATCCATTTTTTTCGCGCCCATTGATTCAGAATTTGGAAACGCCGTGCGGAAATTTTTCCCTGCTTGCCGCAAGCCATCGCCAAATCCACCCATAAAACTTTCCTGAATTTTACAATCACAATATGGAATGAGCCCATAAGCGTTCAGAATTTCATAAAGATTTTTCGTCTTATTTTGCGCGCCCAAAACAAAAGTCATCTGCCGTAAAAGATTTTGTCCCGCGCGGTTGGTGACGAAGCTTCCATCGCGCAAAAGTTGGGAAATGAGGGTGACACAGGTATCGGGCTGGCCACTTAAAACTGCGGTGGACATCCAAGGATTTTCTGAATCGCGTTTGGCAATCGCCAGTAATGCTCCAGCCACTTTTGCATTGTTAGTTTCACCGAGCGAAAACGCAGTTTGGAATCGAACGCGGATTTCGGGATCGTTCGCGAGTGAAATGACTTTCTCAAAAAGCTGCGGCGATTTCGCGAGGCGCGATTCGGAAAGTCTGAGGGCATTTTCCCGCACGCCCGGTGATTTGTCGGAAAGTGCGAACACGATATTTTCGTCGCGCAGCGCGCCCAAACCTTCGAGACACCAAAGCGAGTGAAGACGTGCGAGCGGATTTGAACTTTGGCGAAGTAATTTTTGCAGCGGCTCAATCGCGTTCTTGTCCTGACGTTCAAAAATCAAACGCTGCGCCGTTTCGCGCCACCATGAGTTCGGATTTTCCAGAGTCGCGACAAGCTCCGCCATCGTGGCCTTCCCAAGTTGAGGAGTTTTTGGAACTTTGAAATTGGGCGGAGCTAAACGATAAATTCGCCCGCGATCCATACCGCTGCGCAAATCAAGTTGCTCGCGAATGTCGTCGGGGATCGACCACGGATGCTCGATGGTTTCGCGATACATATCGAGCACGTGCAGCGTTCCGTCCGGCGCGTTCACGAAATTCACCGGGCGAAACCAAGTATCGGTGGACGCGATAAACTCGACGTTTTTCTCGGGCCGTTGCGCTTTGAAAACAACGCCGTCGGGAGTCATCATCTGGCGATAGATCACATTGTTCGCGACTTCACCGAGAAAAGCGTTTCCGTAAAATTCTTTCGGGTAAGCCGCGCCTCGATAAATTGTAATTCCGCTCGCTGAAGTAAAAACTCCGCCACCCGTTAATTCGCTCCGGGGAATTTTTTTATTTTCAGCCGTCCAGCGTTTCCCCCGAAGTTCGCGCCACGGTTCGAGAGGACTGATTCGATAAATGGGCAGCGTATCGCCCGCTTCGGCGGAATCGTGAATCGCGGTTTTGACAACGAGAAATGGATTTCGCGCAAGGTAACGATTTTCTAAAACGACTTGTTGCGCGGGATTGCGAATGTTGCAAAGGAAACGATTTCCCCAATCGTCAAAGGTGTTTCCAAACCGCGCGCCGCCGGAAATCACCTCGAAATTTTCCGTGATTGGATCGAATCGAAAATCGTTGTGCGAAAAAGTGATGGGCTTTGCGTCCGGTTTTTCGCCGGGGACAACGCTGCCTCCGTTGCCCGAACCCGCAGCGTAAATTTTATTGTCGAGCCCCCAGACCGGATTGTTCATCACGGCCTGCACATTGAATTTGTGAAAGCCGGTGAAAACCTTTTTGCGAATGTCAGATTTGTGGTCGCCGTTGGTGTCTTTCAAATACCAAATGTCGGGCGTGGCCGTCACGAAAACGCCACCTTTCCAGCAAACAATCCCGCTCGGCCAAGAGAGTTGATCAGCGAAAATCCAACTCTTGTCGAAATTGCCGTCGCCATTCGTATCTTCGAGTACGCGGATGCGGCCAATTGGTTTGTCGGTTGTATTTTCTTTCCAAGGTTCGTGCGTGGTTTTGTCGGTGTAAGGGTAATCGTTCATTTCGACGACGTAGGCCAAACCGTTCTCGTCATAAACCATGGCAACCGGGTCAGTAACCATTGGTTCGCTGGCGAGTAATTCCATTTTGAAACCACCTTGCGTGCGAAAAGTTTTGGCCACGTCGGCGGGTTCAACTGGCGAAAGGCTCGGCAATTTTTGACCGGCTGAATTTGTGGGCTCCACCGCGTAGAGATGAAATCCGACGCCGCAAATAAAAATAAAGATTCGTATAAAAATTCGCATAAAAATTTGGAACGGGAATACAGGCGCCGAATCCGAAAACGATATTCTAAGCATTTATTTTGTTGAGCAGTTTGTGCGCGAAAGATTCGAGATGTTCCGCGCTGCCGGGGGCGACACGGCTCCACGCGCCCAGATCAACCTCGTATCCACCTTCGTCGTAAGCCCGGCGAATCGGGAGATACCCGATCCAACCATTCGCGTAACCGACGACGAATGACGCGCCTAATTTTTTCAACGCCAAACCCGTTTCGACAAAGGCTTCGCCCGGAATGGAAACCCATTTCAACGGGCCGAGTTTCATCGCTTGGATTTCGGCGCGTATCGGTCCTTCGGAAAGTTTACGCGCAAGGCGCAAAATTCTTTGGTTCACCGGCGACGGATCGGTTTTCGCAATTCGTTCGGCGTCGGAAAGCGTGAGGCATTCGCGCGGTTCAAGTTCGATGGATTCTGCTGCAACGTGAACAGTCGGTTCGGCAATCGGCGTTTCTCGTTTCAGTCGTCCAATTTGCGCAATGGCCGCATCGCTAAGTTTTTTCCCGATGCGATTCACGTCGTTGAAATTTGTAGAGACTGAAACGGTGTTCACATTTCCCGCCGCACCGTTAGTGAACAAACACACTGAGCCTTGAAATGCGGCCTCCACTTCCGCGCAAGCCACGCCAGGATAATCCGCTGAAACTTCCGGCAACAACATCGCCACGACTGGATGCGCCGTGTAATTCAACAAAACGGAATGAGCATCGCCGTTTTCTTTTTGCAAATAGACGACGGATAAATCTTCGTCCAACGCCCAAGGTGTGGCGATTTTTTCCTCGGATGGAATCGCGCCGTAGCGACTGAGCTTTCCATCTTTGAGCAAGATTCTTCGATTGCGCGCGACGTTTTCAACCTTCGTCGCTCCCGCAAATGCTTTCACAGGCACGCGAGTTTTCCACGCTTCGATGACTGTCTCGGCCAAACTTTGCAACTGTGCTTCCAACCATTTTTCCACTCCGGCGATTTCGCGAAGGTTGCTCAAACAAATTGTTTCCGGTGTGGAATGCGAATGCGTGCTCGCGATCATCACGGCTTCCGGGCGCAAATCGGTTTTTGATGAAATGCGTTTTCGCAACTCTGCCGTGAAATCCCGCCCCGCTCCAAGAAGCGCGTTGTCGTACCCAATCGAGTCCGCCGACAAAAGCGCGATGGATTGTTTGCCGTCGTCCAAAACCAATGCGCGGGCGAACAGTTCGTCATGCACACCTTTGAACGGAGCCGAAGCTCCATTTCCAGATGAAGTCAAATAAGGAATCCAGATCGGCGGAGTGATGCGGTGCTTCGCGACGCCTGCGCGCAAGAAGTTTCGATTGTCTCCAACCGGAACTCCCGTGCAACCGACCAAACCCGATGCCGCGATTGCTCCCGCGCCGATGCCGCAATGAGCCAAAAATTGGCGGCGATTTATTTGCGACTCGTTTTCGACATTGCTCATTTCTCGCGTATTTAAGGGATGAAACCCAAAGTTTTTCTCGTTCAAATTCCTGTCAAATTTCCGTTTGCTTCTTAAAAATTACGAACCGGAATGAGTGAACGGTATTCTACGGGTTAACTTTGTTAAGAAATTTTTTGCGAACCTTGTATCCCAAGTTGAGCGGCGGCGCTGGCCGTAGAATTTTGTAACACGCCCAAAGAAATCAACGTCTGTGAGATTGTCGCAATCGATTTATTTAAAAAACGTCATTCATGAAAACACTGAGCGACATTATTCGCGCCGCATTATTCGCGATGCTCCTACTCCCCTCGCTTGCGCACGCCCAAAAGTCCGGCAAAGGCGGCACGAAACCAACACCCGATCTGTCGGGCGTGAAATACGGTCCACACGATCTTAACGCGCTTGATCTTTGGAAAGCCAAGTCGGACAAGCCGACACCGCTCGTCGTTTACATTCATGGCGGCGGTTTCCGCGCCGGTAGCAAGGAAACATTACCCGCAGCCCTTCTTGAAGGGTTAATCGCCAAGGGCATTTCGGTCATGACGATTAATTATCGCCTTTCGCCCGAAGTAAATTTTCCAGTGCACTACATGGACTCGGCGCGCGCCATTCAGTTCGCGCGGTCAAAGGCGAAGGAATGGAACATTGATCCAAAAAGAATTGGGGCGTCCGGTGGATCCGCCGGTGCGGGCACATCGCTCTGGATCGGTTTCCACGAGGACATGGCCGACGCGAAAAATGCTGACCCAGTGTTGCGTCAATCGACGCGGCTCAACTGCATAGCCGTCATTGGCGCGCAATCCAGTTACGACCCGCGAGTCATCAAGGAATGGATTGGTGAACCTGCGGCCAATCATCCAGCGCTCGAAGATTTTTACGGGTTAAAGGGGGACGAACTCGACACGCCTAAAGCACACAAGCTTTACGAAGCGGCTTCCCCTATCACGCTGCTCAGTAAGAACGACCCGCCGGTTTATGCATTTTACAGCGAAGCGCGAGGCCCCCTTCCTGCCAATGCGCGCCCAGGTCAAGGCATCCACCACATCAACTTCGGGCTCCATCTCAAGGAACAAATGGACAAATTAGGCATCGAATGTATTGTCCGTCACCGCGACGAAGGCGCCAGACCGGACATAGAAATGGTGGAATTCTTCGTGAAACACCTTCGATGAAGCGAGCGGTTTTACAGCAAGTGTATCTTGATTACTAAATGTGGTTTACTGCAAATTGCCACTTGCTTCCTAAAAATTACCCACCTATATTGCGCGCTCTTTTTAAGAGAACGATCAACATATGCGACGACCCAAAGGTATCAAAACTAGGAAAGCGGTAGCCAAACGTTTTAAAATAACCGGCAGTGGCAAAATTAAGACTTCACGCGCTGGCAAGCGGCATTTGCTCCAGGGCAAAAGCTCGAAACGCCGCCGTAGTCTCGGCGCCACCAAAATGGTCGATAAAACCGACATGTATCGCATTTTGCAAAATCTGCCGTTTAGCCACTAATTTAAATTCAACTGACTTAATCCCATGCGTGTTACAAATTCACCTGCCTCCCGCAAACGCCGCATCCGCACAATTAAAGCCGCCAAAGGCTTTCGCTTGCGCCGCTCAAAACTCTACCGCTACGCCGCCGACGCGCTCGATCATGGCCGCCAATATGCCTATCGCGATCGCAAGGTCAAAAAACGCACCTACCGCGCGCTTTGGCAGATCCGTATCAATGCTGCAGCACGTGCTGCGGGATTGACCTACAGCCGCTTTATGGAAGGCTTAAAAGCCGCAAAATGCACGCTCGACCGCAAAGTTTTGGCCGACCTCGCTGCTACTGACGCACCCGCATTCGCAGAATTGGTTACTTTGGCACAAGGCGCTTTGAAAACCAAGACAGCGAAAACCGCAAAAGTTTAATTAAATTTTGAATCCGCAAATAGGCGACCAATAAAATGGTCGCCTATTTTGTTTTACGGCAGAAATGGTGGCGAACTGTTTAAAAAATAATTCTGTAAATTTTCAAAATTCGGTCAAAACTTCTCGCACATTATGTCTTTCTTGAACGAACTAGAACCGCTTAAACAAGCCGCCCTGGCTGATTTGACGGCCGCAGCCGATTCGGCGGCGTTGGAACAAACCAAGGGAACTTACCTTGGCGCCAACGGAAAATTTACCACCCTGATGAAACAGCTCGGGACGTTGTCAAAGGAAGAACGCCCCGCAGCCGGCAAACTTATCAATCAAACCAAAGTGGATTTGGAAAACGCCCTCGCAGAGCGCCGTTCTGAATTGGAATTAAAATCCGCGCTACCAAAAGATCCGACGGATTTTACTTTGCCGGGACGCCGACGTCCCCTGGGTAAACTTCATCCGCTCACACAAGTGGCCGACGACATCGTTCGCGCTTTTCGAAAAATCGGTTTTGCGGTCGCAGACGGGCCGGAAATTGAAGACGAGTTTCACTGCTTCGACGCTCTCAACACTCCCGCCGATCATCCCGCGCGCGATTTGCAGGACACATTTTATGTAAAAAGTGAAGCTGACTCAAAACTCGAAACTCAAAACTTAAAACTTTTACGAACCCACACGTCCTCAGTTCAAATTCGAGTGATGCAAAAACAACCACCGCCTGTGCGTATCATTTCGCTAGGCCGTGTTTTTCGGCGCGACAACGCGGACGCCACGCACAACCCCACCTTTCACCAGATTGAAGGACTTTATGTGGATAAAAATGTGACGGTCGGCGACTTAAAAGGAACGGTCGAATTTGTTTTTAAAGAACTGATGGGTTCTGATGTAAAAGTTCGATTTCGCCCGCATTATTTCAGCTACACCGAGCCCAGTTTTGAAATTGATTTCTCGAGTTCGCTCGTCAAAAAAATGGGCAAAGACTGGCTCGAAATCGCCGGTTGCGGAATGGTTCATCCGCAGGTTTTTGAAAATGTCGGTTACGATCCTGAAATTTGGAGCGGTTGGGCGTTTGGATTTGGCATCGAACGCATCGCTATGATTCGATATGGGATTAATGACATTCGTTTGTTTTACGAAAACGACGCTCGGTTTCTAAAACAGTTTTGATCGCAGCAAATCGCATTTATTTCAGCGCTGAAACTTTCTGGTCGGAAGTTGGTCGCCGCACGTGAATCAAGACTGGAAGCGACGTTGGATTTCCAGATTGTTTCGCTTGGCAATAGGCAAACCGATCCGTTTCCGGAACCCACTTAGCTGCTTTGAGAAAAATTTGCCGTTCATTTTCTCCTTTGGGGATTAAAACACCGCTGAGCCCGATATTGTCCACAATCACGCCATGCGGAAGATTTTCCACTGAGAATGTGACGAGGTCATCGTGGCCGGAACGATGAATCTTTAACCAGACCGGAACAATCTGGCCGGGCGCAATTGTAATCTCCAACGTTTTATCGGAAATAGAACGAGCCATAAAATTGGTTTCGTTTTCCGCGTACGGCTCAATGGCCACAACCAGTTTTGGGGATTCGCCTAAATTAATTTTTCCAAAATTGTTTACGTCTTTGACCATTTTCTGCCCGTCCACCATTGCAGTCGCCGTGATTTTTGTTTGTGACATTTCTGCACTTGGATTCTTCGCGTCAGCCGCGGCGCAAACCGTGCCGCTGGCGGTGAAGTGACCTGCTTGAATCACAATGGGTGTTGAAACCAAAAACCCGGTTGGCGTCCCGCTGATCTCGAGTGCAATGTCGCCATCAAAACCATCGATTCGTTCAGCGGTGAATGAAAATTCCTGTCCACTGCCTGGAGCTACCGTCGGATTCGCTCCGTTCAACGTAACTTGAAAATCCGGTTTCGCTTCGCGCCCGGACAGGCGATAGACAAACCGGTCCCCGCTCCGGCCTAAACTGTCGCTGACCCGAACCAAATAAGTTCCGTCGCCCGGCACAGCGAAATGAATTCGCGAATCGCTGCCCAGTTTTCGTTCGCCGTCATCGTCATTAGCGTAAAAAATGGGAAAAACCGACAAGCCGTTTGACACCAATTTAGTTCCGGGCGGATGCGGTTCAACGATGTAGCAAATCTCGTCGAGTGCATGAGCCATCGGGCTGGTGTCAAAGTACGCGTAACGTTTTCCACCTGTTGCATAAAATTGAAAACCAGAATCGGGACCCTGTGGCATTCGGAAAATTCGTGTGACTTCACCTTGCAAATACATGAATTGGTTCAGCTCCATCTCCTCCCAATTTTCTACACGGATGTCGGGGGAAACGGCGTCAATCGGACGAAAATTAATCCACGAATCTCGAACCGCCTGCAGCAAAAGTCGCTCAACTGGTTTGCCATTTGCGTACAAAATTTCAATTTTCGTATCAATGGGCGAACCGCGTCGCGCTGCAGCCGTTTCAAAAATCAGACGTTGCCCCGCTTTCGCTTCGAACTGAAAAAGGTCGGTGTCCTGAGCAGTCCCCTTCTCTATCGCTGTAATTTGTCCATTAATTGCACCGGGAACCTGGAGTTTCGTTGCTTCCGTCGGGGAATTGTTCGGCTCGATTTCGACCGCTTCGATTCGATCTGTCACCAAAACTTTCAACGTTTTGCGTGAGCGATATTTTTTTAAATCTATCGGAACATCTATTTCACCCGGTTTTTCGGCATTAACATTTACCGTGCTTTTCAGAGGAAGATTGTGACCGATCAATTCGACTTGAGCTTGCGAATTAGTCGTAATGCTTAAAGGAAAGCAACCAACCACCTCCGGAAATTCACCCACTGACAACCGATAAAAATGCTCAGGAGAACCGCCCATTATTTTTTCTGAAACGCGTAATTGATAGATTCCGCTCCTAGATATTTTGTGGACGAGCAATGGATCACCGCCGTCAAAGCCGTTATTATCCGCCAGCATTTTTCCCGTGGCGTCAAACAATGCGACCAGGAGATTTGCTTTTGACCCGAGCGATTTGGCGGCACAATCAATCACGAGATTTTCCCCAGCTTTCGCTTCAAACTTCCATTCATCACGATCGGCTCTCGGATCGAGAACACCCCAAAAAGTTACGGGCGTTTTCGGAACGTTGGAGAGTGGGTCACCTTCATGAATTTGCGGCAAGTCATCGACATAAATCTTCACTTTACCGCTCTCGCCTTTTTCGTTTTTCAGAGTGAAATCGTAGTCGCCCCGCACCAAATCCGAATCAGCTTTAACTTGAATCCACGCTTCGGTTGCATTCTCGTCCTCGATAATTTCACCTCGGAGTTTCGATTGGGAAAATTTTAAATCCGTCAGCCCAACAAAGTTAGTTCCGATAATTTTTATTTTTGTTTCGACACCGCGCTGGATTCCTCGCGGCTCCACCCGTGAAATCTCAGGCTTCTCACCGGCAGGTTTGGGTTTTTCCTTCGTCAACTTTTTTGCAGCAAATAATGTGGAAGCGCTGAGAATTAAAAGGATCGCAAGCAGACGAACAGAATTATTTTTCATAACAGATGCTATTTCGAAACTGATTCCTGTTTTGCGACTGCCGCCGTCGTGGAAATCAATTTTCCGTTGTGGGCATCATAAAAACCCATCGAACCATCAAGACGCCCCACCACAATCGTTTTGTTGTTGGAAGCGAAAGTAAGACCCGCGCACCAATCCGGCTGTCTTTCTAAAAGTATTTTTTCATTCATTTCGGCCGTGTCCCACAGTTTTACTGCACGGTCTTCGGCAGACGACAAAAGCATTTTTCCATCACTCGAAACGGCGAGACGAAGGATGGCACCTTCATGCGCAAATTTTGATTCCAGAATCGGATTTGAGCCTTCCACCGCCGTTGCACTGATTGACCAGATACGAATGCGATTATCCACTCCACCCGCAAAAAGTTTTTTTCCATCGGCGCTGAAGACAACGGCATAAACGTCCTTGAGCGACTGCGTGAGCGTGTCGCGGCGTTCACCTTTTTCGACGTCCCATAACTTCACGGTGCGATCGCCGCTGGCACTGGCGAGAATTTTTCCATCTGGACGAAACGTCAACCCGAACACTGCTCCGTTGTGACCCGTCAGTGTTTTGAGTTCTTTTCCCGTCGCCACATCCCATAAAATTATTTTTTGATCGTAGCTCCCAGTGGCCAAAATCTTTCCGTCGGGCGAAATAGCGGCGGAATAAATCGTATCCCGGTGGCCCTGCATCTTACGGACAAGTGAACCATCGGAAACCTTTGTCTGAACAACTTCGCCGAAAAGCGCATTTTCGCCGGATGCGGAAAAGATCTGCGAACCATCGGCGGAAAAAACAACTGCGTTCACATTTCCTCGATGACCAGACAACGTTCGCACAAGCGAGCGACTCTCGGTGGAAATCAAATCAACTTCGCCGCAACGAGCGGCGGCGATAAGGTTTTGCGCCGCAGAAAAAGCGAGCGCGTTGATCGCATTTCTTGGTTGAACTTTCGGAACAATTTTGGGGACAACCAATTCTTTAACCAAAGCATGGGCAACGGCGGGTGCTTGGGCACCAGCGTCGATCCAGGCTTTAATCATGGCGATTTCTGCGGCTTCGAGTTTCTTTTTCTTTCCCGGCGGCATGACGATTTTTTTGCCGTCTTTCTCAACTTTTCCTTCGAGCATTTTTACGAGCAGGCTATCGCTGCTCTTTCCGGGAACGATCGACGCGCCACTTTCGCCACCCTTCATCAGCGATCCAAAATTTTCCAAAACCAAGTGGCCTTCCGGGTCGTCGGGGCCGTGGCAATCCATGCAGCATTTGTCGAAGAGGGCGTGAACGGCAGCGTAGTCGTTCGCAGGAACGGGTTCTGCCGCAGTCAATTTGATGGCGACAAATACGAATAGGATTGAGAAGAAAAAACGCATGGCCTCAGTGATTAAAAAGAAATTCTTTACTGCTCAACATTGCCCAGACCATGTCCTCAACTACCGGGCGAATCTCCTCTGGCTTGGCTTCATTCAACACTTTTAGGAATTTCTCCTTTTCCTTCGCGCTGGGTAATCGGCTGAGACCAGTCAGAAACGCTTCTTCAATAATTTTTTCGTTTGGAATTTTCTTTTCGAGCCATTGACCGATGCGATTGCTTTTTGCTTCGAGCTTTTTATTCACGGTGTCGCCGTTAGCGATGTGCAGGACTTGCGTGATATTCGGTTCAGCGGTGCGTTCGCAAACGCATGTTTTCTCGCGCGCTGGTTGGCCAAATGTTTCGAGGAAATAAGAATCAATGTTCGAATCAGGCAACTGCAAGGCGCGCAAACCTTTAGGGTAAGCGGTGGATGCGGGACCGCCGCGAACTTTTTCTGTGGTGAAATCGGTCGGAACATCCGTCGCCTGCGAGATCGTATCCAACAACACTTCTGCCATCAAACGCTTGGTGTAGTAACGCGAATAAAATCGTTCATCACCGGCATTTTCCGGGAGTGGAATGCTAGTGCGCTGGTAAGTTTCCGATTGCAGAATCATCCGCATCAAAGTCTTCAAATCGTATTTTTGTTCTGCGAGATATTTGGCAGCGGCGGAAAGAAGTTTTTCATTGCTGGCGGGATTCGTCTTGCGCAAATCGTCCACGGATTCGACCAGCCCAACACCGAAATAATTAGCCCAAACTCGATTTACAATTGAACGGGTAAAATACGGATTGCGCGGAGACGTGAGCCAATCGGCAACGGCTCTGCGCCGATCTTCGGTCGAATCGATCGGGACTTCGTTTCCTTCCAGCGGACGCGGCACTTGCGGCTTGCCGGTGCGCGGTTGCACCAAATCGCCATCGGTCGAAACAAAAATGATATTGTCCCCTTCACCACCCGAACCGTTTTTGGAGCGAACGCGCGCAAACAAATTTGCAAATTGGTAATACTCGTCGTTGGTCCATTTCTCCATCGGATGATTGTGACATTTGGCGCAGTTGATCGACATGCCGAGGAAGGCTTGAGAAACATTTTCGGCGCGATCACGCGGGTTGTCGTGCAGTACATAAAAATTTCCGGCGCCATTTTCAAGCGTGCTGCCTTGAGCGAGAATAATTTCGCGGACAAATTGATCCCACGGCGTATTTGCGGCGACGTTTTGGCGAATCCAATTGTAGTAAGCCGCCGTCGCTGGAGATTTCAAACGCTGGGTTTGCGCAATAATTTTACTACTGACCAACAGCAGATCCGACCATTTGTAGCTCCAGTAATCGATAAATTCAGGACGCTGTAAAAGTTTTTCCACCAAGGCGTCACGCTTCCTGGAAGATTTGTCGGCGAGAAAAGCGCGCGTCTCGTCAGCCGTGGGAAGGACGCCAATCGTATCGAGGTGAACGCGCCGGAAAAATTCCGAATCAGACGAGCGCGGTGATGGTGGCAATTTCAAGCTTTCGAGTTTTTCGAGAACAAGGTCGTCGATGAAATTACGTCGCTTGGCCCTGGCAAAAACGGAGGAAGAAACATTATTGGTGTAAGGAACGGTGATAGTCGCGATGGCAATTCTGCTCAGATACCACGCAGTAATTGCGCCCTCGCCATTTCCAACTACTTTGACCAAACCATTATCATCCACCACTGAAACGGCTGCGTTGGCCGCATTGTATTTCGCCCAATGCGTGACGTCTTCGGTGTGGCCGTCACTGAACGTGGCGCGAACGATAAGTTGCTGGCTCGCGTCCGCCGTGAGCACCACATGATCTGGCAGGATTTCAATTTTCTCAATGCGCGGGTCTTCCTTTTTGGGACCGGGCGCGCCCGAGGCAATCCACTCGGACAACACGCGATAATCAATGGAATCGACTTCAAATTTTTTTCCACCTTTGTGCGGAACGGCGGTCGTCGGTTTCGTCAAAAGCATACTGCGACCGGGATCGGCTGGATTCACGCGGCGACCAAGCGCGTGGCGAGTCAACGTGAGATAATCGGCGTCGTCATCATAGCCGCGCAGAGAAAGTTTGAATCCATTTTGACCCGCCGCCGCGCCGTGACATGCGCCGGAACTGCAACCGGCTTTGGCCAGCACAGGCTGAACGTGATTGCGAAATGTCCACT
The DNA here is from genome assembly GCA_046595315.1 of Limisphaerales bacterium. GTDB lineage: Bacteria > Verrucomicrobiota > Verrucomicrobiia > Limisphaerales > CANJXF01 > CANJXF01. The sequence goes on along the minus strand of JBKJOZ010000018.1, from coordinate 17,196 downwards.
CGAACGGCTTCTCCATTCCTTCGACGCCCACTTCCGTTTTTGCAGTTCTATTTCCAACCTTTGTAGTGATGGTCGCGGCTCCGTTTCCAACCGGCAAAGCCACGCCGTCTTTGATTTTGATCACTTTCGAATTGCTGCTTTGAAAAACAACATTCGTCAGTTGCTCCACCAATTGTTTGTCGCGAACTTTTTCTACAATTAATTGTTGCCGTGCGGCTTGTCCGCTCAACTTGAACTTTTGGGGGATGATGGTGATTGACTCCCCGGCTTGGGAAAAGTTCACCACAGAGGCGCAGAGGCACAGAACGAAAACGCGGAGGAGATTGAACCTGCACGGCAGCTTCGCCAATTTTTGAAAATAATTCTTTAGGAAAATCATATCAGGATTTCAATTTCCTCTGTGTTCTCTAGGCCTCTGTGGCAGAACTCTGCTAAAACAATTCCTTGATGTGTTGCGTGCCGAAATCGACCAGCGGATAGGGACGCGAATTTGGTCCCGGCAAATGCGTTTCCAAATCGAGACCGAGAGATTTGTAAATTGTTGCCACGACTTCGTTCGGGCGCACGGGCCGTTCCGCAGGATAGCCGCCGATTTCGTCACTCTTGCCCACGACACGACCGCCTTTGACGCCGCCACCTGCAAATTTCACCGTCCAACAATTCGGCCAATGGTCGCGACCGCCCGCCGGATTTATTTTTGGCGTGCGACCGAACTCAGCGAGATTGCAAACCATCGTGTTATCCAACATGCCTCGGTCGAAAAGATCTTCGAGCAACGCGCTGTAACCTTGATCGTACATCGGCGCGACAATTTCCTTCATGCCCGCAATCGAAGTGAACGGCTTGGAGCCGTGCGTGTCCCAGGTGATTTCGTCGAACACGGTGATGAAGGTATTGATCGTGACGAAGCGCACACCCGCTTCGACGAGACGCCGCGCGAGCAAGCAACTTTGGCCAAAGCGCGTCATGCCGTAACGCTCGCGAACTTTCAGCGGCTCCTTGGTGAGATCAAATGCTTCACGCGCTTTCTTGCTCGTCATCAGCCGATACGCCGATGCGAAATTATTATCCATCAGTGCCGCGCTCGGACTCGCTTCGAAATTCTTCACCGTGGAATCAACGACTTCGCGCAGTTCGCGGCGACGTTCCAATCGCGCTTCGCCAATTTCTTTCGGCGGCAAAAGATCTGGCACTTTGAAATCTTTCTGCGACGGATCGGCATTCAGCGCGAATGGATCGTAAGCTTTGCCCAAAAATCCAGCGTCCTGACCGTGTGGAAGATTTCCGCCAGTCGGTCCCATCGGTTCGGGCAAAATCACGTGAGCCGGCAATTCGGTTTTGCGCCCCTTCAAATATTCCAACGCGCAACCGACGTGAGGCGTGTTGACGCCGCCGGTGAACAACCGCCCGGTCTGCATCATTTGATGGCCGGTGTCGTGAACCGCCGCCGCCGTGTGATAAACACTGCGAACGAGCGAGAATTTGTCCGCGAGCTTGGCCATGAGCGGAAAAATTTCTGAGATTTGAATGTCGGGATTATTCGTTTTGATCGGCTTGAACGGCCCGCGAATCTCGCGAGGCGCATTCGGTTTCATGTCCCAGGTATCAAGCTGTCCCGGGGCACCGAGATTGAAAATCATGATGCAGGCTTTTTCATCATTTCCTTTTGCGACCGCTCCCAGAGCCTTGAGTTGGGCGAATTTTGACATGCTCAAGCCAAGCGCGCCCAGCGTTCCAACTTGGAGAAAATCACGGCGCGTGATGCCGTCACACGTCGTCACCGAACCGTTGCCAGTTACTTTAAGCATATTGCGTGATCGAGTTTATTGCGTTCAGGGTGACTTAGGATAAACCAACGGAAAACCGATGCAAAAGAATTTACCGCTCCAAACCGAACGCGGAGTTCAGAATGAAGTGAACATTCTCGTTTTCATGGTTGAAGTTGCACTCGGAGCCGGAAATAGCGGGTCAATGCATTGCTGGCTGATTTATCAGAAACTTGGATGACTTGAGCGCTCGAAGTATTCGATAAAACTATTTCGTCAAATTGCGTCCCGCTCGTATCCCACGTGACCAAGTCCGGCGAAATATCCACCGCATAAAAAAGATCGGTTGCGAGTTTCCGTTTTTTATAAATCAACGTAAATCGGCCATTCTCGACGCGCTCTTCCAAAACCCCGGCATTGGGTTGGAGCGGATTAAGCATCAACGCGTACTCCATCAAATTGCTTATCCCATCGTGATCTGGATCAGCGTTGAAACCGCTGGTCGAAGAATCAGCCCGTTGTGACGCCGAGAAATATTGGTTCTGGAAGCCAGTGAAATTTGTGACGTCGAGAGAAAAATTCGCGCGAAACGATTTCCCTTTCGCACCAGCAGTGTTGACCGTGAATTGCAATGTCGGCTTCAACTGCATCACCGTCATTCCCGCGTCGAGAAAAAGGATTTCGGCCACGGGTTGATTCACCGTAATTAAAATATTTCCAGTGTTTGTTTGTGTTGGATCGGCCAGAGCAATTGCGAGATTTGTAAAACTTGTCTGCATCACAACGGATGCCTTCTTGTCTGTGGTAATGTTCGCGACATTTTGCAAACCGTCGTTCCAAAAATTTACAGCAGTGATGTTCAGTTGGTTTTCTTTGACCGCTTGCATCGCCGCCGAATTTTGCAGAACAACCACATTCGGATTCGCGGCGTAATTGGCAACTTCCTCCGCAGATTTTCCGGGCAACAGGACGTAGGAATAGACCGCGTTCACTGGATTGGTTCCGTGATCGAACCAGAGCGTGAGATAATTGCGCGTCAGAGTTGTCGTCGTCTTAACCTCGGTGTGATTAAGGTCATACCATGAACCGCTGCGACTTTCGCGCAGGCCTTTTAGCGAAGCGCTTTGGGGAAAATAATAACCAACGCTGGCGTTGCTTACGCCCCCGGCTAGATGTGCCCATGAAATATTCGACATCATTTCCGACCAACCCAACGAAGTTGGCTTCAACACTCCGCTCACCGTTAGAAAATTGTTTCCAGCCAAGTTCAGCTTGCGATTTTCCAAAATGGTTTCGATGTCGCGGTTGTCGATGCTGGTGATTCCCGCTCCAAGACAAACGATTTCGTCGCCGAACATGAACCATGATTTCTTCGCCGTAAGAGTGCTGTTCCAGGCATCAAGCTGCATTCCGGCCGCGCCAAAATTTTCCAAGGTCGCGCCGCCGGTCCAGTTATTCGTACCGCGATAATTCGCACCCGAACTCGCCGCGCGTCCCTGCGTGTCCACAGTCGTCCCCGGCAAGCGATACGCATTCACAGTCGGCCAAAAACCGTCGCTGAATTGGGTTTGATCTTCGTTGTAAAGATAGGTCATCCCCTCGCCCGAATACCAACCGCGCAAATTCTCGAGGTTGATGGATTCGTAATTCGCAATCCGGCTCGACGACATGCTGATGCCAAAACCAAATCCGGGACGTAGATGCACCACGCGATCCATCGAGCCAAACGTGTAATGGCCGAGCAATTCACCGCGAGAAATCAGGTTCGAATCCGTCAAAATTGTTTTCGCCAAAGGAATGCTGGCGAGGTCAGCCGTGGCCAGAAAATTTTGCGCGGTATCGGATTGAATCCAATATTTCACCATACTCTTCAACTTAGCCACATCAGACGACGGAGCGGTTTCAGCCAGCCGAAGTATTGCAGCCACGGTTTGTTGCCCGATAATTTGATCCGTTTCCGCTTCGCGCGAAGCCGCCCGACCTCGCACCATGTCCATCATCGCGCCTTTGTAAATCGTCGGCTGATACGAATTATAAACCCATTGATAAACATTGGTCTGTTTCGGATCGGTCACTGCCCAACTCGATCCCTTCAACATTTGCAATAACGGCGCGATGTAAACCATCAGCGAACTTCCATAACTGCCGGTGTAGGAAAAATAGTTGTGCTGAATGAACGACCCGTCGTTGTAAAAACCATCGCCGGTGGTGACGAATGGAAACAAAGTGCTCAACGCCGCGCGCGCCGAAGAAATTTTTGCGGTGTCTCGAATAATCGCCCCTCGCACACCAACGACGGTTGCCTTCCACAACAAATTTGCGCCGGTGCCGATTGGCGACGGAGTGAATTTGTTAATGGCATTCATGTAATTCGTAATTTGCGTGCCGCTGAGTTGATCGAACAAGAGCACCGTGATGTCGTTCAAGCGCAGCGGCACTCCGATTTCCCAATGCCACCAGTTGTCGTATTCCGTTTTGTTTTCGTTGTAGCGATTCGTGTAAATCCAATCGAGCGCGCTGAATAAATTGCTCTTGAGCGTGAGATTATTGTGAAGGGTTGTTCCCGCTGTCGCGTAAGCCAAAGTCAAAATTTTCAGACGATCGTAGGTGTACCAAAGCTGGCTGGAGTTGGTGGCTGTGCCCGACAAATCGCTCCAAAGAAAGGTTCGCGTCGCCGATTGATCCAAACTGTTCCAGAGTGCTTGGGCCGAGGTGGAAATTTCGGCAAGACGATTTACCACGTCAGGATCTGCGGCGTTTAGATTTGTTCCGCCATTCAAAGTGTCAAGCCAGCGCAACCGGAGAGCATTATAATCGCTGTTCGGCGGCGGCGGATTTCCCCCCGATGCAAAATAAAGTTGCTGCACTTCCGCTGCGCTGAGCGCGCGATCATAAATTCTCGCCTCATCCGTCGTTCCGGAAAAAGGCAAATTGTAACCGGAAGAAATGTTATCCTCTCGCGAACCGAAAGAGATGTCGTGCGCGTTGCTGAGAAGGGTTGGAGATGCGGTCGTTTTCCCCACTAATGAACCGTTGATGTAAAGCTTCATCCCATTGGAACTGTCGAGGCTATTGAAGGTGGCCACGACATGCTGCCACGTGCCATCCACGAGAACTCCAGGACGCACATCGGGCTGAGTCACTCCGGCGGCGTTGCGAACAAAGAAACGATATCCTCCGCTTAAAACATCAATGGCAAATTGTTCTCCTCCCCGCCCGTAGCCTTTAGCGAGAACACCTGCCCCCGAAGTTTGAATCCCCGGCACACCCTTCACCCACAGTGCGAGGGAAAAAACCGGATTGGTTTTCGCGCCGAAGTTCAGCCGACCATCGCTGTCAGGAATAGTCGCCCGTTGGTTGTTAGTATTTGCGTTGAACGAAAGTCCGCCGTTGGTGTGGCCGGAAACCCACTGAGAATTTCCGGTGAAATTAACTAACACCGCGTGATGCCCGTTAGTCGTCGCGTCAAAAGCGGTGAGGCCATTGGTTTCGTCAAATTTCCAATAAGCGACCAAGCCATTTGTGATATCAGCGCGCGCAGAAAAATTAAAATTCAGCGCAATGAGGATGAGGATTTGGAAACCGTTCTGTTTGGAGCAGGCAAACCGCATTTTTTTGAAATGAGAACAGAACTATTCTCAACCTCTTTTCATTTTGCTGATTTGTTTTCAACGAGGCACGTTGTGTTCCGCGCCAGTCATTTGATACGACCCACGTATTCTCTGGGATTGCGGCTAGGCTTAATTACAACCCGAGAGGGAGTATTCGACGCCGTTGCAACCGGTGTTGCCTGACACCGTAATCGTGCCGGTTTTGTAGGATCGAACTTTGATGGAGGGGCCTCCGCCGATTGGACAATTGTTCAGGGAGTTATTTTTGATCGAGCTATATTGGCTGCAGCCTCCCGAACCCAAATAAATATTGGAAGCAGCAGTAGATAAACCGCAGTTGTAAATGGTATTATTCTCAATGTGCCATCCTCGGCCATCGACATGAACGCCGTGGTTTTGAGAGTTATAAATTGTGTTGCTCTGGATCCAGATATTTCGGTCGATGGTCACACCGCTATTGTAGCAAGTAATGCCGTCGGCAGTGTTTATGATGGAACGACCGACGTCAAAAATCGTGTTGTTATTAATGTTCACGTTCAGGCACGGCCCCGCGCCACTGGTAAGGGCGATGCCCGCGTGACCGCAAGTTGCCATGTTGTTTCCAGTAATCGTCACGCCATTCCCACCGTATAATTTGATGAGGTTGCCCAACCGGTTGAAATTACTCTCTGAACTGTCGCAGCCGGCACGCCGTAATAGACAATTTTGGATTAGTAGATTCGTGGTGTCGTGGAAACGAATCAGGAAAGAGTCGCTCATCCTAGCAGAGTTTTGGACGATAACATCAATTACCTGCATCGAATCACGGGACCCTCCATATATTCCTGTTTGTGATTTCCACTGACAGTTGACCTCGACGTGCAGCAAAATGCAGCCGGTATCCATGCTCACCACGGGCGCGCCGGAGGATGCCCAAGTGCTGGAACAATAAAGTCGGGCATCGGTCGTTCCTGATTCACTGATTCTGGCCCACGGCGGCATCACCAATGTATTATTGAGATAATATGGCGAAACGGTGCCCCCATCCGTCGTGAGATAAAACGTGTTTGGGGCAGCTTGGGTGCCACCTCCATATTGGGCAAAATACCATGCAATACTACCGACGATGCTGGGATTGGAATGGTCACTAATTGATCCCGCCGGTATGTTAAAAGAAAGAGCAAAGGCATTGCCCGTGAGACAGAGGGATAACAGAACAAGTGTTTTCCAGAGGGTGTTTTTCATAATATTTTTTTTAATTTTGAGACACGGCGTTTTGGAACCAATTGACCGCTATTTGTTGTTTGGACGATGTTACATTTAAACAGAATTCCTATATCTGCAGCGCTAGCGACGCACGGTTGTATTTTCAGCGAGCCATTTGATATCGACCCACGAATCTCCTGCCGGGACAGGCCCCGAACCAAGAATGTATTGGTTGATGGTTGGCTTCTTGCGGAGCGTTGAACCAATCCATCGATGGATTTCCGCATGTCCGTCGGCGAACGACATGCCAACGGCGCCATTATGATAATTCGCCGGAAAATCGATAATGGTTGCGTTTCCAGCATTCGTTAAACTGCATTGATTGGCGAAACCAACGGCGTTGATGCTGTCGGGATGTTCATCCATGAATACCCAAGTTTTGGTCGGCTTAACGATCAGGGTCATTCGATCATAAACTCGCCAAACTGTTTGTGCGGTAAAAGTGCCGGTGAGCCACGGACCGTTTTGACTGAACACTTGGCTCATAGAAATACTGCGAATTCGCGGCAACACTTTCGTTCCCACCGTGACGGTCGCACGATCTCCCGGACATCGGAACACATATTGATTCTTTCCCACGTAAGGCCAAAGCGGACTTCTTATCAGGTCTTGGTTGATGTCGTAATTCGATGGATTTGCCCCGTTATAGTCCAAGGTTCCTTCGACCCAAATAGGATGGGCGGCGGTAGGTTGATAGGCTGAAACTAAATCTTCACGATTATCATCTGAATACATTCTCCAGGCATAGATTTGCTGCCTGCTATTGCTCATGCATTTCACTCCATTGGCTTTTTCTTTTGCCTTGGCCAACGACGGCAACAACAGGCCCGCAAGGATGGCAATGATTGCGATGACGACTAATAGTTCGATCAGCGTAAAACCGTCTGAATTCCGCGCTTTATTTGTATTGGCTGTTCGCTTCATATTTCTCTCGGAGAATTATGGTTTCCTTAAACGATAAAACTTCGCGCCACCTACCAAACTAACGGATTGGCTGAATGAATAACCTGAAAGCGTTGGAGAACCACCGGCATTTGTCCAAGTGCCGCCAATCGTATCGGTGCTTTCTAAAATGAATCCGAGCGCCCACGAATTCCAAGTGAGGGTTGCGGTTGCTCCAGAAATTTTGACCGATAAGACTGGCGAAGGATTTCCCAAAACGTAGAGCGACTCGATATCGTTGATGTTGAGTTGCCGATTATAGATTCGCACATCATCGAGACTACCGCGAAACGACTCACTATGGTTCGTTAGGATTTCCGAATGGCCAACCACCCATTGCAAAAAGGTGGTAGGAACGGCTTTTACTGCTGATACGGTTCCACCATTAACTCCGACCAAAGGACCGGTGACCGGGATCGCTTTATCCACCGTGCGAATTCCATTCACGTAAAGCGAATATTTGTTACTGAGCCGATCCATTGCGCAGGCGAAATGGATCCACGTGTTAGACGCAGGCTGTGCGCTGGTCGCTGGCATATAAAGTCCCACCCCTGCAGGGTTTGCCCCGGCTGTTTCCGTTGGTCTCCAGACGATCCAATCCTTCCCCGCTGGAGAAATAAACCGAGGGTTGGTTCCCTGAGCGCCCGGATCGCGTTTTGCCCAGAAGCTGAAAGAAAAATTATCGGGATCGCCAAAAGAAAAACCATCAGCGCTCACCACAAGGTTACTCATGCCCACGGCCCCGAAGCGCAATGCACCGCCCACCACGCCAGTTACCCATTGAGAATTGTCCGTCGGGAAGTTCAATAAATTCGCGGTGTAGTTATTCCCGGAAGAATCGGCCGCAACCGTGCCATTCGTTTCGTTGTATGTGTAGTAGGCAGTTAAAGCGTTGGTCAAATCTGCCAACGGCAGGTTGGTTGACACCGCCAGCAACGCGTTGGAACTGGTGATAATTCCCGCCGAACTATTGGCAACCAGCGCGTAATTTCCAACGTCACTCAAATCAATTGCTGGAATCGTAAATGAAATATTCGTTGCTCCGGGAATATTCGTGCCCTCATGAATCCATTGATAAGAAATTGGAACCGGCGTTGTAGTGCCTGCACGAGCCGTAACCGCGAAGGTGTCTCGGATGACTTTATTGGCTCCGAGGGGCTGGAGATCAAATCCGTAGCGAGAGCCCGCAGCGGAATAGAGAGCGGCTACCTGGCTCGCGGAAAGGATTCGGTTATACATGCGGAAATCATCCAGTTCACCCCGGAAAAAATCCACGTCGCCCGTCGCGGTCAGGTTTTCGGAATGTCCAATAGCCCATCGGAATGCGCTCGGATTTGCGCGGGTAAATGTGGTTGCGGAATTTGTTGCGAAAACCCCGTTGACATAAAGGGTGTAACTGCCCGCTGTGATGTCGTGAACGATTCCGAAATGTTTCCAAACAAAATCCGGCGTTTCACTGGTGCGCGGGTTATTGGGTCCGACGCCCGCTAGTCCGCCCGAAGCTCCGGTTCGCCGCCAGATTTCCCACACTGGAAGATTTCCCGTCGCCAAACCGTTTGCGGGCGTGATCATGCGTGGATTGGCTCCGTGCTCAGTTCCAACCACTTTCATCCAAAAAGTGAATGAGAACGTGTTGGAATTATACGGAAAAGGAATGGGAGCGTCCGTCCAGACGTAATCGTTTTTATCCCCGCCGTCGTCTCCTCCGGTGACATTAAAACGGAGCGAACCGCCCAGGCGCCCATTTGTTTTCCACTGCGAACCATCCGAGGGGAATTGGTACAGAGTCGCGTTGTTGGCGTTGCCGGACGAATCCACCGCCACGTTGCCGCTGGTTTCGTCAAATTTCCACCACGCAATCAATCCCGTGGAAAAGTCATCGGTGGCGAGCTGCGTTACCGTCAGGACAGCGTTTGAACTGACCACAAAGTTAACAGAGTTACTAACCATCACGGCATAAGTTCCAGCGTTGGTTAAGACAAGAGGAGTGATGGTAAGAGTGGAATTTGTTGCATTGGGAATATTTACTCCATCCTTTCTCCATTGGTAACGAAGCGGGAAAGTTCCATCGGCTGCCACTGAAAATGTCGCATTCTCTGAAACAAATCGGCTGATGCTTTGGGGCTGGACCACAATGGAGGGCGCCGCAAGCCCCGCAGCCAAATAAAGTTCCTGAACATCAGAAGGAACAAGAGCACGATTATAAATTCGCACCTCATCCATGATCCCAGTAAAAGGAAGATTGTAACCGGAAGAGATATTATCCTCGCGAGAACCGATGCTCACATCATGCGCCAAATTAAACAAGGTAGTCGGCCCATTGGTTTGGCCGATCAGTTGACCATTGATGTATAATTTCAATCGATTGGTGCTCAGCGTGCTGTCGAAAACTCCTACCACGTGTTGCCAACTGCCGTCAGCGACATTGGTTGGGCCGGCCGGTTGTTGGATCGTAAACCCGCCTGCTCCCGCTGCATCACGCACAAAAAAACGAAAACTGCTTCCGAAGGTGTCGATGGCATATTGTTCGCCGCCTCGACCATAACCTCTGGCAATGATCCCTGATCCATTCGTTTGCGCGGAACTGACTTTACCGCGAACCCACGCCGCCAACGTGAACGCAGGGTTCGGATTGATGGCAAAATTTAAACCGTTTGTTGAATCATCGATGGTCGTATATTGCAGCCCGGTGAAATCAGTATTGCACCGCAAGCCGCCACTGATGCGACCGGTCGTCCACTGAGAATCATCCACTGGAAAATTAAACAACGTCGCGTTGTGGCCGTTGCCGGTCGCGTCCACCGCAGTCGTGCCATTCGTTTCGTCCAGCGCAAGGCGAAGAAGCAAACCGGTGCTAATATCGGCGCGCACGGAATTAAAACAGGCCGCAAGTGTGAACGCCGTTACCAAAACAATTTTACTGACATGTCCCTGCGCTGGAATTTGGTTTTTGATTTTCATGAATTTCTCACGGAGTAAAAGACTGTTAACGGTTGTTGATGACGCTTGCATTGGGTAACGAATCGAACTGTCTATTTTTCCAGGAATTTTCGCTAGTCGGATGAAGATATGACACGACGACAATTGGACTGTATCAATGGCGCGAATAGATGGGAGACTTCGCGGCTGTCGCATCCAAATATTTGACCACCGCGTCGGTCCGGCAGTTGACATGAAGTTTTTCGTAAATTCGGCGGATGTAAGTGCGAATCGTTCCCATGCTCAGTTCCATTTGGGCGGCAATCTGTTTGTAAGCGCAGCCTTTGGACAAAAGCTCCAGCACCTGTTGTTCGCGTGGAGAAAGTTGTTCCGTCAACGGCGTCTTCCGCGCGACGGGCTGAAACGCTTGCACAACTTTACGGGCGATGTGGCTGGACATGGGCGACCCGCCATTGCGAATTTCTTCGAGAGCTTCCAAAAGTTTTTCCGGCGGTGTGCTTTTTAATAAATAACCGCAAGCTCCTGCCGCCAGCGCTTCAAAAATCCGGTCACTGTTTTCATAGACCGTCAACATCATGGTCTGGATGTTTGGTATTATTTCTTTGAGCTTTCTGACGCATTCAATGCCGTTGATCCCTGGAAGATTTATGTCCATGAGGACAATCTCCGGTTTCAGGCGCGGAATCCCCATCAATGCTTCCTCACCGGAAGCATACGCACCGAGACATTTGAAACCGGAACTGCCCTCGATAAAATTGCAAATACTTTCGCGCAAGCCGGCGTCGTCTTCCACAATACAAACGTTGATGCAGTTGGTGCTCATTTGGGTCTGCTTGAATGGTAGAGCAGTTTTCAAAATTTCTTAGTCGGATGAATGGATGACAGGTTCACTGAAATTTTTCGCGCAAAGGCACGATGAATTCAATGCGCGTTCCACTTTCATTTTCCAGTTTAAGCTCCCCGCCGATTGCGTTCATCCGCTCCCGGATATTCGTCAACCCATGCCCGGTGCGTTTTGTTTTTGGCTCGCTCTCATCTTTCGCGATGCCGCGACCATTGTCGGCAATGATGATTTTAAAAATTTTCACTTCAGCGGAAATGGTGATCTCAACTCGGACCGCGCCGGAATGTTTCAACACATTGTTCAGCACCTCTTTCACCGCGAGAAATACATTGTGCCGAACGTCCGTCGCCAACCGGCAATCCGGCAGCTTCGCCGGAATAACGAACTCGCAAGCAATAGGACTGTTTTCAAAAAATTCGCTGGCGTGGCGGCAAATGTAATTGGCGAGATTATCGAGCGAATCATTTTCAGGATCAACCGCCCAAACGATTTCGTCGAGTGACAAAACCAACTCCCGCGCGGTCTGCGACATTTTTTCAATTTGCTGACCAACCTCGACCGGATTGGTCAGTCGTCGTTGGGCGGACGCACCTTGAAAGGAAATTCGCGTGAGCTTTGCTCCAAGTTCGTCGTGCATATCACGGGCAATGCGCGATCGCTCCTTTTCGATAGCGTGTTGCTGTTCGAGTCGTTCCAGTTTGCGCTGTAACTTTTTTCGTGTCACATACCGTGCGGTGCCCCCCACTAATCCAGTCGCCGCCATTCCACAGACGCCGAGAAACCACCACGTTTGCCAGAAATGCGGCTGCAAAACGAACGCGACATCCGAACCTTTTTCGTTCCAGATCCCATCGTTGTTGGATGCGATGACGCGAAACCGATAGTTTCCCGGCGGAATCGTGTTGTAATAAGCAACTCGTCGCGTGCCCGCATCCACCCAATCTAAATCAACGCCTTCCAATTTGTATTTGAACCGGTTTTTTTCCGGAGCGCGAAAGCTGAGGGCGCTGTAATGAATTTCCAATTCGCCCCGACCGGGTTCAATGTTCAACGTTTCATTATGACTTTGTCCTTTAACTTTAGCGCCATGAACTCGGACGGGTTTTTTATCCGCGACGAGCGCCTCGATAACAACGGATGGCGGCAATCTATTTATGGAAATTTTTTCCGGATCGACTACGGCGACACCTTGAGTTGTGCGAAACCAGAGACGCCCGTCGGTCGCTTTGCACGCCGCCGGTTGAGTGACCTCACGATATTGTCCGCTACTGATGATGCCGTCCGTTTTTCCAAACGTCATGGACGTCACCCAAGGCCGAACGCCACGAGCCACTTCTTCCAATTCTTTTTTGCTCACATAAAAAATTCCTTTGCTCGTACTGAGCCAAAGATTTTTTCGACGATCTTCTAAAATGGAATAAATAGCTTCGCTGAAAAGTCCCTGCCGCGTCGTGAAAAAATCGAATTTCCCATTCTTAAAACGCGCCAACCCCGTTTCCTTCGTTCCTATCCAAAGGGTGCCTTCGTGATCTTCATAAAGCGACAGCACTGGAGTTTTTAGGCGAGATTGGTTCGTCGAAAGATTTACAAATTGCGCGTTGTTCCACTGGTTAACGCCTTCGTCGGTTCCAAACCAAATAATTCCAGCGTGTCCCTGGCATATCGCATTAATCTTATTATTGTTCAGACCCTCCTTGGTGGTGTAGCGGGTGAACTTTCCGTCTTTTAAATGATTGGCCCCCTCGCGGGTTCCGACCCAAAGATTCGTTTCCTCATCTTCGACGAGCGCCGTGATGACCGGCTTGGGGTTGGTCACCCACCCTTCAGTTTTATCATAGCGCGTCACCGCTCCGTCCTTGAGCCGGTTTAATCCCGAACCCACATCTGTGCCGATCCAAAGGCTTTTATCGCGACCTTCGCACAGCGCCATCACAAAATCTGAGGAGAGGCCATTCGTCCGATTGTAAATGGTAATTTCCCCATCCTTCAAATGATGGATGCCCGCTCCCCAGACCCCAATCCAAACACTCCCGTCGTAACTGGGGCAAACGGTAACCACATTATTTTGCGTCAAACCCTGGCGCTTGGTGTAAGTGGTGAATCGCTTCAAGGTCAACCGCGACAAACCTTCCTCTGAACCGATCCACATGCTTCCTTCTCGATCCTGAAAAATCGAATAAACTCGATAAAATCCTTCCTCATTTTCATTTTGAGTTATGAATTGGCCGTCCACAAATTGCGAAAGTCCCAGGTAGCTCCCTATCCAAATGTTCCCCTCGCGATCGTCGCAAATGACACTGACATAGCCGCCGGGGCCCTCGCCTTTTTTGAAAAACCGACCCACCCCATCCTCGATCCTGACCAATCCCCGGTTGAGGCCCGCCCACAAAACACCATCACGCCCGCACAAAAGTTTCCTAACACCATTAGGAATATTTTGACCTGCATAATTCGTGACCGTGTTTCCTTTGAGTCGCTTCAAGCCATCGAGCGCAGCCCAGACCGTTCCATCAACGCCATGGGAGATAGGCGCCGCTCTGTTTAATCCGGTGGAGACCAACCCCTCGCTTTCCATCCGCAAAATTCCTTCGGAAGAATTAATCCAAATTGTTCCGTCCGTGTCTTCCTCGATTTCGCTCACCGCGTAATCTTTCGTCCCGCTTGGAGTCTTCCATCGAAAAACTTTTCCGTCAGCCAATCGCAACAATCCAAAATTATCGGTGCCGATCCAAAGGTCGCCTCCCTTCGATCCGTGCAGCGCGGAAATGTTCGGGTGAGTTAAATCCAGAGGCAAATCAACTATTTCAAAAGCCACTCCGTTAAAGCGCGCCAACCCTTCCCTCGTTCCGATCCACAAGTAGCCATCGCGTGTCTGCGTGATCGCCTGAACGATGTTGTGCGGCAAACCGTCCTCCATCTGCCAGAGGCGTGAACTATATTCGGAAGCTGCGCTGGCCGTGAAAATGGAAATCCATAGACACCAAAAAATAACCTTGAAAACCGAAGTGCGATCCTTCCAAAACGAAATAGAAAAACTCGGGGTCATCAACGCGGAAAAGAGTATCTAAGAAAGGGTTCCTCGCAAAACTATTCCCCTTTTCTCCGCGCTGTTTTTTGCGATCCTCCATTCCGAGGCGACTACGCGTCGCGCATTGTTCCGCCTAAATTCGCCTTAAATTGTTCAACCAGTTTTTCGTGCGCGGCATTCACGTCGGTGTCCGTCAGAGTTCGCTCCGCGTTCCGATACGTGAACGCATACGCCATGCTTTTTTGTCCGGCAGGAATATTTTTCCCGCGAAACACGTCGAACAATTCCACGTTCTCCAAATGCTGCGGCTTGGATTGTTTCACCAAATTCAAAACAGTTTCGTGCGTGGTCGCTTCGGGAACGAGCATCGCTACATCGCGACGAATGGATGGAAATGCGGGCAACGATTTGAACGATTTCGCCGTGTTGCGACGCGCCAGGAGCAAATCAAGATTCAGTTCCGCGAGAAAAACCGCGTCGCGCAAATCGTATTTTTTCGCGAGCGTCGGCACGAGTTGACCCACCTCGCCCAGCGGCAGTTTGCCAAGTTGGATCGTGGCCGACTCGAGATAAAGCGCAGTGCTTTCGCTGCGGCGAACAAAGCTGATCCCGCGTAAACCGAATTGCTCGAGAAATTCCTCCAGCAAACCTTTCAAATCGAAAATGTCTAACTTCGCATCGCGTTCCGCGCCGCTCCAGAAAGGTGAATTGCGTTGTCCCGTAATCGTGATCGCTACACGTCGCTCTTCTTTTGCCGCACCGTTCGCATTCAAGAAAACACGCCCAACTTCAAACAACGCCACGTCATTATTTTTCCGGTTTAAATTGTGACGCAACGAGTTCAGCAATCCCGGCAGTAAACTTGGGCGCAACACATCCATTTCAGAGCTGAGCGGATTGGCGAGCGACACGATTTCTTCGTCCTTCGCGCTTCTCACTTCAGCTTTGGAAATCAGCGTTTGTCCTTGCGCTTCATTCAATCCAAGCGCGGCAAGAATTTTTCGCGCGTCTGAAATTTCATCGTAAGTTTTATCAAACGCATTCGCGCCAATCGCGCCTCGCGGTGGCGTCGCGGGAATTTTATCAATGCCGTGGAGCCGCACGATTTCTTCGATCAAATCCACCTCACGTTTCAGATCAACGCGGAAAGTCGGAATGCGAACCGTGCAAAATTCTTCGCCGTTGCAGACGACAATTTCCAACCCAAGTTTTTCCAAAAATTCGACCTGTTGCTTCGCGGAAATTTTGACACCAAGCAATTCGGAAACTTTTTCATGGCGTAAATTAATTTCCTTCGGCGCGGTTAGACTCGGACAAGTATCAATCGAATGGCCGAGGACTTGCCCGTTTGCCAATTCACAAATCAGTTGCGCGGCGCGGCGGTTGGCCCAATCGCAAATTCCCACGTCACCGCCACGTTCAAACCGATAAGAAGAGTCACTGCGCAGATCTAACTTTTTTGAAGTGGCACGAATATTTTGCGGATTAAAATACGCGCTCTCAATTAGCACATCGACGGTCTGCTCGTTGATTTCAGAATTTTGTCCGCCCATAATTCCTGCCAGCGCAACCGGCTTGGTTTCATCAGCAATGAGCAACATTTGATTTGTCAAAGTGCGCTCCTTGCCATCGAGGGTCGTGAATTTTTCGCCCTCGTTGGCGCGGCGAATCACGATTGTAGGGCGGTTGTCCTCAACCGCTGATTTCAACAAATGATAATCAAACGCGTGCAACGGTTGACCGCATTCGAGCATCACGAAATTGGTGATGTCCACGACGTTGTTGATGCTGCGCAGACCGACTTTTTCCAAAGTGCTTTTCAGCCAGGCGGGACTCGGCGCAATCTTTACTTTGCGAACAATTCTCGCGGTGTAACGCGGACATAATTCCGGCTCGTCGTTCCGCACATTGACCAAACCAGAAATCGGTTCCGACTCCGTGTTGAGAAATTGGATGACCGGGATTTTCAGCGGATTCCCAGTGAGCGCAGAAATTTCGCGCGCGATGCCGATGACGCTGTTCCAATCGGGACGGTTCGGGGTGATTTCCAAATCGTAAACAACATCGCTGCCGGTGCGGCCCAAATATTCCGAGAACGTCTGACCGACAGTTGCGTCTTCGCGCAAAATTAAAATTCCATCCACTTTGTCGGGCAACCCAAGTTCTTCCGGCGAACACATCATGCCGTGCGATTCGACGCCCATGACTTTGCGAACCTTGATCGTGAACGGTTCTTTGTCGCCCGGTTTCATCGGCAACGATGCGCCCGGCAAAATCAGCGCGGTTTTGTCGCCCGGTTTGAAATTGTTCGCGCCGCAAATGACTTGCCGCTCGCCGTTGCCATCATTGACTTTGCAAACAAACAATTTATCCGACCCGGCAACTTTATCTTTCGTCAAAACCTGCGCGACGACGATGCCTTCAAATTCGCCACCCAGTTTTTGGACGCCCTCGACTTCGAGTCCGAGCATGGTGAGCCGCTCGGTCAATTCTTCAGGCGACCAATCGAAATCAACGTATTGTTTGAGCCAGTTAAGTGTGACTTTCATTTTTTTCTAAAAGATCCAACAAAAGCTTTTCAACTTCTGAGACCAAATTAATTGAGGCGCTGACTTCAACCGCAAGATGCTCCAGCACGGCAATAGTGTGTCGGCGAGCTTTATTAAATGCGGATGTAACTCTCGGCAAGGAGACAATTGTCTGTATGAAATCGAGATTCTGCTGCTGCATTTGTCGTAACGCTATCAACATCGTTCTCACACCATTTAAGGCATTCTCTATTTCTGCTTTGCTATCCACTCCAAAATCGCTCAACAGATT
>JBKJOZ010000326.1:0-3238 GCA_046595315.1 Limisphaerales bacterium | reverse complement strand
CTCGCCCGCAATTTAAAAAGTTTGCCGTTTCCCGGTTGGGCGAAAAAACCGGATCGCGTCAAAGCGCTCGAAGCCATTCGTCCCGCGGTCGAAAGTTTGCCGCAAATGGTGAATGCTTTTTCGGAATCGATGGATCATTTGACCAACATCGACAAACAAATTCTCGTGGAGCGGCATTTGATCAGCCGCGAACATGCGGCAAAAACTGCCGGAAGCGGTTTGGTTTTGAACAAGGATGAATCGCTCTGCGTGATGATCAATGAAGAAGATCATTTGCGGATGCAGGCGCTGCGGCCCGGTCTTCAACTCAAACAAGCGTGGCTGACGATTGACCAGGTGGATTCCGATTTAGAGAAGCGACTCGATTACGCGTTCAATTCTGAGATCGGTTATTTGACGGCGTGCCCGACGAATCTCGGCACTGGAATTCGCGTCAGCGCGATGCTGCATTTGCCCGGTCTCGTTCTCGCGGAACAGATCAACCAAATTATTCAATCCGTCAACAAACTCGGTCTCGCTGTGCGCGGACTTTACGGCGAAGGCACCGAAGCGCTGGGAAATGTTTTTCAAGTTTCCAACCAAATGACGCTCGGCGAAACGGAAACCGATATCGTCGAGCGGCTCAACAAAGTGCTTTTGCAAATAATCGAACACGAAGAAAATGCGCGTGTCCTATTGTTGGAGAAAAAGCCGAAGATGGTTTTCAATCACGTTGGTCGCGCTTACGGAATTTTGGCTAATGCGCACAGCATTTCGTCCAAGGAAGCGATGAATTTGCTTTCCTTGATGCGCCTCGGAGTTGATCTCGGCCAATTTCCAAAGGTGGAACGCGGATTGATCGATGAACTGTTCATCGTCACGCAACCGGCCCATTTGCAGAAACAATTTACGGAAAAACTCGCCGCCGAGGAACGCGATGTGCTGCGTGCTGACATGGTGCGCGAACGATTAAAAAAAGTGGATCGCCCCAATGCAAAATCCAGCGGCGAAACCGGTTCGCTGGACAAAACAAACCAGCAGTAGCAATTTAAATTATGAGCGATGAAGCGATGAATAACTTTACGCCGCGCGCCCAACAAGTTTTGGCGCTGGCCCGCAAGGAAGCCGACCGTTTCAACCACAATTTTGTGGGGACAGAACATCTTTTGCTCGGGCTGATCAAGCTCGGCCAAGGCGTGGCGGTGAACGTTTTGCAAAAACTCGGACTGGATCTGGACACGGTTCGCATGGAAGTCGAAAAACAAGTCGGCACTGGTCCCGACCAAAAGATGATCGGGAATATTCCTTACACACCGCGCGTCAAAAAAGTTCTCGCGCTCGCGGCCAAGGAAGCCAAGGCGCTCAATCATACTTACGTCGGCACCGAACATATTTTGCTGGGGCTTTTGCGCGAAGGTGACGGGGTGGCGGCTCGTGTTTTGAAAAATCTTGATGTTGATATCGAGCAAACGCGTCAGGAAATTTTGAAGGAACTGGATCCAAATTTCGCGGGACAAGAGGAAGCTTCTGCGGGTGGTGAAGCAGCCGGCAGCGGCGCGGAAAAAACGCCAGAGAAAAAAGGCGACGTGAAAACTCCAGCGTTGAAGGCGTTTGGCCGCGACCTCACGGAAATTGCGCGTAAAGGCGACATGGATCCGGTGATTGGTCGCCAACCCGAAATCGAGCGCGTCATTCAAATTCTTTGCCGTCGCACGAAAAATAATCCAGTGCTGCTCGGTGAAGCGGGTGTGGGAAAAACAGCCATCGTCGAAGGACTTGCGCAGGAAGTGGCGCGCGGCAATGTGCCAGAAATTCTTCGCGAAAAACGGGTCATCACACTCGATCTCGCGCTCATGGTTGCGGGCACAAAATATCGCGGCCAGTTCGAGGAACGCATCAAAGCGGTCATGGACGAAATTCGCCGCGCAAAAAATATCATTTTGTTCATCGACGAGTTGCACACGATTGTAGGAGCTGGTTCCGCTGAAGGAACGATGGACGCATCCAACATTATCAAGCCCGCGCTTAGCCGTGGGGAAATGCAATGCATTGGAGCAACCACGCTCAACGAATATCGCAAATACATTGAAAAAGACGCCGCGCTCGAACGCCGTTTTCAAACGGTCAAAGTCGAAGCGCCATCGGTAGATGAAGCAATTTTGATTTTGAAAGGGCTTCGCGGAAAATACGAAGAACATCATAAAGCCGAGATCACCGACAAAGCCGTTGAAGCAGCAGTGAAATATTCTGACCGCTACATCACCGACCGTTTTTTGCCTGACAAGGCGATTGATCTGATGGATGAAGCTGGTTCGCGCTCGCGCATCGGTGCTATGACGCGTCCGCCGGAAGTCAAAGAAATCGAAGTGTCGATTGAAGAGATCAAGGGAGAAAAAGAAAAGGCGATTAAGAATCAGGATTTCGAAGGCGCCGCTTCCATGCGCGACAAGGAAAAGCAGGCCAAGGAAAAATTGGAGTCCGTCATCAATGCTTGGAAAAGCAGTCGTGAAGAAAAGCGCGTCATCGTCGATGAAGAAGACATTTTGCATGTCGTCGCCAAGTGGACCGGCATTCCGCTGAAACGCATGGAGCAAGGGGAAGCGGAACGGTTGCTCGCGCTGGAATCGGAAATGTATAAAACGGTCGTCGGCCAAAAAGAAGCGGTTGCCGCCATGTGCAAAGCGCTTCGGCGCTCGCGCGCGGATTTGAAAGATCCCAAGCGCCCGATCGGCACGTTTGCTTTGCTCGGGCCGACTGGGGTTGGAAAAACGCTCCTCGCCAAATCGCTCGCGGAAACTTTATTCGGCGATTCCAAGGCACTGATTCAGCTCGACATGAGCGAATATATGGAACGCCATAATGCTTCGCGCATGGTCGGTTCGCCTCCCGGTTATGTCGGTTTTGAAGAAGGTGGACAACTCACGGAGCAAGTTCGCCGCAAGCCTTATTCCGTCGTCCTTTTCGACGAAATTGAAAAAGCGCATCCCGATGTGACGAACATGCTTTTGCAAATTCTCGAAGAAGGGAAATTGACCGACAACGTGGGCCGCGTCGTCAATTTCCGGAACACCATTATTTTGCTGACCTCAAATGTCGGCGCGGAAACGATCAAGAAACAATCGTCGATGGGTTTTTCGCCGATCAGCGACGAGAGCTCCTATGAAAAAATGCGCGAAAAAATTATGGACGAAGCCAAGCGCGTTTTTCGTCCGGAATTTTTGAATCGTCTTGATGACATCATTGTCTTCCGTTCTTTGAC
>JBKJOZ010000298.1:0-7186 GCA_046595315.1 Limisphaerales bacterium | reverse complement strand
CATCAAAGCAGACACCTTTTTTTGGCGAACCATGATTTTGGCGCTCGGAATTTTTAGCGCAGTGGTTTGGTACGTTTATTTTCACCGCGCGGAAGCTTAAGGCTCGCGCAATTCCTCGGCGGCATCGGGACCAAGATTCTCAGGCGAAGTGACCAAAACCGTAGGGCTGGCGGGTGGGGGAACGGCGCTATTCAGCACAGCGTCAGCCTTTTTTTGGTCAAATTCGTTTTCCCATTTTGACACCAAAACCGTTGCCACCCCATTGCCAATTAAATTGGTGACGGAGCGCGCTTCTGCCATCAAACGATCCACGCCGAGAATCAAAACCATTCCTTCAATTGGAATGGTATGCAGCGCGGAAAGCGTTGCCGCCAAAGTAATGAACGTGCTTCCGACGACGCCCGCCGCGCCTTTGGACGTGATGAGGCAAACCAGAATGACGGTGAGTTCCTGCCAGATGGTGAGATTGGCATTGGTGGCTTGCGCGATGAAAATGGCGGCCATCGTCAAGTAAATGCAGGAGCCATCCATGTTGAAGGAATAGCCCGCCGGCAACACAAGGCGCACGACAGGTTGCGAGCAACCCAATTGTTCTAAGCGTGTCAACATGCGCGGCAAAACGGATTCGGACGAAGCGGTGCCAAGCACGATGAAAATTTCTTCGCGAATAAATTTCAGAAATTTCCACAGACTGATCCCGTGAAATTTCAACAACCCACCGAGAAGAAGAAAAATAAAAAACAAACTCGTGATGTAAACGCATGCCATCAATTTGAGCTGCGCGGTGATGGAGGAGGTGCCGAAGGTCGCCGTGGTGTAGGCGATCGCACCGAACGCGGCGAGCGGCGCTAATTTGATGATCATGCCGAGCACTTTGAGTAATGCATCCGACAAAGTGTCAATCAAGCGGACAATCGGTTTGTTGGCTTCACCCATGCCCGCGAGCGCGAGTCCGAACAAAACAGAAAAGAACAAAACCTGGATGATGTCACCCTTGGCAAACGCATCGACGATGCTGGTGGGGATAATATTTAAAACGAAATCAACGACGTTGTGCGTTTTCGCGCTGGTGACGTATTGCGCGATAGCTTTTGTATCAAGCGCATTGGGATGTGCGTTGACGCCCACGCCGGGCTGAATCCATTTTACGACAACCCAGCCGATGAGCAGCGCGAGGGTCGTCATCACTTCGAAATAGAGAATCGCCTTGAGCCCGACGCGACCGACGCGTTTAAAACTTCCCATGCCCGCCATGCCGACGACGACAGTGGTGAAAATAATTGGCGCGACCACCATTTTGATGAGCTTGATGAAACCATCGCCGAGCGGCTTGAGGATTGAGCCGTCAAAACTCCATTGGGATGCAAAGAGATGAAACGTGAACGGCTTGTCCGCCGGAAAATAAGTCCCCACGAATACGCCCAGAACAATTGCGATTAAAACCTGGAAATAAAGATGGTGATAAAATGGTTTTCGATTCACGCGATTGAACGGGTTTCGAGTTTTATAAGGGAGCGGGCGAATCGTTCACAAGCAAATGATGTTTGTCGCTCTTCTCAACGTCTGGCAAAATAGGGGTCGATTGCGTCGCGGAGAACCGATGAGCGATCAAAAATAAATGAAAATGGACGAAGTTTTGGAAGTGGGCGCAGCGCTCGAATTCCGTGAATCCAGTATTCACAACCGGGGCGCATTCGCAAAGGAGCGGATTAAGAGGGGCGCACCGGTCATCGAGTACGTCGGCGAGAAAATCACCAAAGCGGAATCGGCGGCGCGTTGCGAGGCGAACAATCCCTATATTTTTAACTTCGACGATGAATTTGATCTGGATGGCGACGTCGGCTGGAACCCGGCTAAATTTATCAATCACAGTTGCGCGCCGAATTGCGAAGCCGAATTTTTTGGCGACCAGATTTGGATCATGGCCCGTCGCGAAATCAAACCCGGCGATGAAATCACGTTTAATTATTCTTACAGTTTAGAAGATTATAAGGAGCATCCTTGCCGCTGCGGTGCGGCTACATGCGTGGGCTACATGGTGGCTGCGGAACATTTTCCGGAATTAAAACGGCGAGAAAAGGCCGCAAGGCAAAAAGAGAAAAACATTTCGGCGGCTCCTCCTCTCCGCCTTCAGACTTAAAATTGATGGCAATTTTTCACGAATGCCAACGTTGCACGGAATTTTTCGGTTTTGAAAAAGTCTGCAAAGCCGTTCCGAAAATTGTTGGCGCTAAAAATGCGAAAAGCGGGTTTGCCGGAAAAACGAGACGGGATAAATTTCACCAGCAAACCGGCACGGTCATTTTTTTCCCGAAGCGATCAGTGTAATGAAGTTGCCGCTGGGTGACGCCGTATTCGTGGACGAGCTTGGTAATTTTCACATCGAAGCAGCAATATTCCGCGATCTCCAAAAGTTTTCCTTCGCGATACCAGCGGATGGCTTGTAACCCTTCGGCCGTTTTTTCCACACCAAACGTCGCATGCGCGATGGAGTCGAGGGAGAGGCGATGTTGTAAGATTTTTTGAACTTCGACGAGCATGTCGAGCGTCGGGATTTGGGTGGGGTCGAAGAAATCGTTGTGGCCGAGCAACACTTCGTAATCGAATCGTTGATTGTTGAAGCCGACGACCAAGTCCGCGCGGCGCAATTCTTCGATCAGTTCGTTGACTTGGTTTTCGCCGTAAATTTTGTAATCGCCGCGCGCCGTGCTGTAAGTCACACCCAAGCTCATGCGCATGTCACGAATTTTTCCCCAACCGCCCACCTCGTCGGCGGATTTTTGCGTTTCGAGGTCGAAATAGACGATGTTTTTCATGCGCTGGTGTTGAGCGCGGCGAGTGTCGCATAAGAGCGAAATGCAGAAAAGGAATTGTTGCTCACAATCGCACTGCCGCGTGAGATTCAGGGCGCAGAAAGACAAGGGTTAAAATTGGAAAACCTCGAAGTAATCAGCAAGCGGCGTGGGGTGAAAACTCGTTGTGGACGAGCCAAAACTGTTTGAGGGCGACGATCATTTCCATTAGTTGAGAAGCGCCGGGCGGTTTCACGAGGAATGCGTTCGCCCCTAGTTCGTAGGCTTTTTCTAAATCGCGGGTTTCGCGGGAAGTCGTCAGGACTATCACGACAAGGTTCTTGAAAAGGGACTGTTCTCGAATCCATTGCAAAACTTCATGGCCGCTTTTGTGCGGCAATTTTAAGTCGAGCAAGACGAAGCAAGGGAGAGGGTGTTGAATGCGATCTGAAAAATTCCCCGCGCCTTGGAGATAATCAATCGCCTGCTGTCCGTCGGTAACCACTTGAAGTGGGTTGCCAATTTGGGCGTTTTTCACGGCGCGTTGCATGAAGAAAATGTCGTCCTCATTATCTTCGACCAATAAAATTGTTCCTGAGCCCATGTCTAGCCTTTCGGAAGTTGGATCCAAAATTTGCTGCCTTTACCGGGGGCAGATTCAACCCCGACTTTTCCGCCCATTCGCTCGACGGCTTTGTTGACGATGGCTAAGCCGATACCGGTTCCATCGTATTTAGTTTCATGTGGCCCGCGCTCAAACATTTTGAAAATGCGATTTTGATGTGCGGGATCGATTCCAATTCCATTGTCATGAAACCAAACGCGCACTTCGGGGCCGATGTAATCGGTCCAAACTTTTACCTGGGGGACTTTTCCGGAGGGAACAAATTTTACGGCGTTGCTCAAAAGATTGGAAACACACTGGGTCATGGAACCGTCATGGCCCATGACGTTGACGAGGGGTGTTTCGATTTTGATATCAGCCAGCGGCGATTGCAGGGTTGGGTAATGTTGGACAATTTCTTTGACCAGATTTTCCAAATTGATCGGGCGAATTTCCAGTTCGCTGCGGGCGAAACGGCTGTAAGTCAGAACATCTTGAATCAATCGATCCAGCCGGTTTCCGGAATTGATGATACGGGCGACGTAATCTTTGCCGGTTTCATCCAACTGAGCTCCGTAATCATCCATCAAAAATTGGGAGTAGCCTTGCATCGCTCGCAGCGGGGCGCGCAGGTCGTGTGAAACGCTGTAGGAAAACGCTTCGAGTTCAGAAACCGTTTCTTCCAATTTAGCGGTGCGTTCGACAACGCGTTTTTCGAGATTTTCCATGAGGTCGCGCACTTGATATTGACGGTGACGCGCGCGCAAGGCGACTTGGAGGGTGCTGATTAAAGTGATCCCGCGAAACGGACGTTCCATTAAGGTGATGTTTCCGCTTGTGCCAAACTCATTGAAGGCTCGAAAGCTCGCATGGGTAGTGTCGCCACCACTGGTAATGGCGACGATGGGTATGTCTGACCACGACGGCTGCTTTTTGAGCAATTCGACGAAACAGGGAAGCATTGGGCCGAATAACGCTTCTTCGGAGATTAAAATTGCGCCCGCACCTTCCTTGGCTTGTTGGCAAAGTTGAATCAAATTTTCGCAGATTTCCGGTAGAAACCCGGCTCGCTGGAGAAGTGCGGAGGCATTAGCCGCATCTTGACCAATGGGCGCAAGCACGAGGATTCGTTCTTCGCTGATATTATTTTTGTGGGCCATTATTGCCGTTCTCAGTTTTGCCGTTAAAAGTGGGCACGCCCGTTAACACGCCATGAAAATTGATGAGCGGTTCGCCAATATGAATGCCTTGTTCATCCATCCGTAATTCGCGGATGGTATCTTCGTGATGACCGCTCCTTTTTTTAATCACTGAAATGGCTTTTTTGACGCACCCGCTGGATTCAAAATACCTCATCAAAATAACCGTATCCGCGAGATAAGTTACATCTACCGGGCTTTGCATCGCCCCGACCAAGCCATGCTGAGCAACAGTCATAATACTCACCACGCCTTGATGGCTCAAAAATGCCAGCAATTCATGCAACTGTAGGCTAAGAAACTTCTCATCCGGCATCGAATTAAGATAACCGTTCAAGCTATCAATAATTATCACTCGGGCGTCGTTTTTCTCAACCGCGCACCGAACGAAATCTGAAAATTCTCCGGAGGAAAGTTCTGCAGGATCGATCGGCCGGACGACG
Source organism: Limisphaerales bacterium (assembly GCA_046595315.1). Classification (GTDB taxonomy): domain Bacteria; phylum Verrucomicrobiota; class Verrucomicrobiia; order Limisphaerales; family CANJXF01; genus CANJXF01. Next base: position 2,148 of record JBKJOZ010000298.1, on the reverse strand, counting down.
ATTTTTCCAGATTCAATGTGTTTGGCAATGGGCATTCCAAGAGCCGTGGCGCGAGTCTGCAAAGTCTTGGTGCTCTCATCGAATGAGAAAATGACAGAATTTTCACCGCGCTCTGCCGCATACACCACGTGTTGAATAGCCAGCGTTGATTTTCCCGCGCCGGCCGGTCCGATAAACAAGTTGCTAGTTCCTCGATCCAGTCCTCCGCCCATTAGCTGGTCGAAACTTTTTATTCCGCTCGAAATCGGCTCCTGCGAATACGCTTTCGCGTGTTCCGCCGCAATGAGGCGCGGAAAAACGCTGAGCCCCCCTGTCTTAATAATGTAATCATGAGCGCCCTCGCGGAATTTTACCCCACGCAGTTTGTTCACTTGCAAACAACGTCGTTGCACTCCATACGTCACCGGCATGCGCTCCATCGAAATAACCCCATGCGCAATGCTCTCCACATGGAGATCGCTGCCTTCGCCACTGCGGTCATCCAACAGCAAAAGCGTGGAGTGCCGCCCCGCAAAATATTGCTTCAGCTTCAACATTTGCCTGCGATAACGGAGCGCATTTTCGGCAAGGAGGCGAAATTCTGAAAGCGAATCAAGAGCGATGCGTTGCGGTTTGACCCGCTCCACCTCAGCGAGCAGCACGTTAATGGTTTTATTTAATTCCAGCTCAGAAGGATGAAAGAACGTATTTTCGCCCGCTTCGCCAAGCTGTTCGTTGATCGTGGAAAGCTCGAGTAAGACAATGGAATCCAGATTTAAGCCGTGCGAATCCGCCACCGCCAGAAGTTCATCCCGCGTTTCCGACAACGTGATGTAAAGGCCGACCTCGCCAATTTTGGCTCCTTCCAGAAGAAATTGCAGCGCCAACGTCGTCTTTCCTGAACCGGGTTCTCCTTGTAAAAGATAAAGCCGATCTTCAGGCAAACCGCCGCCGAGAATATTATCCAATCCTTCAACCCCGGTTGAGCATCGCTTTTGCGGTAACAAACTATTTTTCATTATTTATTTAACGAAGCCTCTACTGTGACTTCGGTATGTAGGCTCAAAAATTTTACACCAGACCACGAATTTGGAAATCGGGATCAGCCCGATGACGTGGGCAGGGGAAAACTGAAAAGGATGGTGGGCCCGCTCGGATTTGAACCGAGGACCAAGCGATTATGAGTCGCCTGCTCTAACCGCTGAGCTACGGGCCCGAAGTCCGTGAACGCTACAATTCCAACCGTCGGCTGGCAAACAATTGCATCAGCCTCGCCAGTCTATCGTTCCGAAAAATAAAAATCCCCTGAGTTTTCACTCAGAGGATTCTCTAAAAATGACCAAAATTTAAATCGGCTCTTCCGTTTCCAGAAATCCCGAAAGCTGCCGGATACGCGTGGGGTGACGCATTTTGCGCAACGCTTTCGCCTCGATTTGCCGGATGCGTTCGCGGGTCACTTTGAATTGTTTCCCAACTTCTTCGAGCGTGCGGGCGTAGCCATCGCCGATTCCAAACCGGAGTTCTAAAACTTTGCGTTCGCGTTCCGTCAAACTGGTTAACACGTCGCCCAGTTTGTCTTTCAACAGACTGTAGCTCGTCATGTCGGATGGGTTTTCAGCCGCTTTATCTTCGATGAAATCGCCGAAGTTTGTGTCTTCACTGTCACCGACCGGTGATTGCAGCGAGATGGGTTGTTGCGCCATTTTCAAAACCGCGCGAACGCGATCCACTGGCATTGCCATTTCGTCCGAAAGCTCTTCGGGAGTTGGTTCGCGGCCAAAGTCTTGAATCAACTGTTTCTGCACGCGCATCAACTTGTTGTTCGTTTCGTTCATATGCACCGCAATACGAATCGTGCGTGCTTGATCGGCGATGGAACGGGTAATTGCCTGACGAATCCACCACGTCGCGTAAGTCGAGAATTTGTAGCCGCGTCGATACTCAAATTTTTCGACCGCTTTCATCAAACCCATGTTCCCTTCCTGAATTAAATCCAGGAACGAAAGCCCGCGGTTCGTGTATTTTTTCGCAATGGAAATTACCAAACGCAAATTGGCTTCCACCATTTCGGTTTTCGCTTGAATCGCTTTTTTCGTGAAATGTTGGAGCTGCTGATAAGACTTCAAATATTCGCCGTTCTCCATGCGAACAAATTCTTCGAGCGCTCTA
>JBKJOZ010000256.1:0-5907 GCA_046595315.1 Limisphaerales bacterium | reverse complement strand
GTCACAATTCTCACGGCGGTTGGAATGTTTCGCGGCGCTGGCGGAATCGCCCTCATTACAAAAATTCTCAAACCGGTTTTGGACTTCGTGCATTTTCCGACCGATTTGCTTCCGCTGGTTTTAATGCGTCCGCTGAGTGGGAGTGGAAGCATCGCTTTGCTTTCTGACCTGGTAAAAACAAACGGCCCCAACGACATCGTTAGCTTAATGGGCGCGACGATTCTCGGCAGCACTGAAACCACTTTTTACGTCATCGCAGTTTATTTTGGTTCCGTGGGAATTCGCCGGACGCGTTATGCCGTCGCTTCTGGTTTGCTCGCGGATCTAACGAGCGTGATTGCTTCCATTATTATTTGCCGATTGATGTTCGGTTAAAATATGTCCGACCAAAAATCCCAACTCGTTCGCGGTTTGAATTTGCGCGACACCACCGCGCTTGTCGTCGGCACGATCATCGGCACCGGCGTTTTTTTGAAAACGGCGAAAATGGCGCAAGCCGTCGGCTCGCCCCAACTTGTTTTGCTGGCATGGCTCGCCGCCGGAATTTTATCCCTCGCTGGCGCGCTGACCTATGCCGAACTCGGTGCAATGATGCCGGAAGCGGGTGGGGAATACGTTTTTCTCCGTAAAGCTTACGGAGATTTGCCCGCGTTTCTTTTCGGTTGGATGCGAATCGTCATCGGCTCGACCGGTTCCGTCGCCAGTTTCGGCGTCGCGTTTGCACTATTTCTCTCCGCGTTTGTTCCTCTGGATGCCGTCTGGCTAACAAAAAGTTTTCAATTGTTCGGGATAAAAATCGACTGGCAATTCGGCATCAAACAGATCGTCGCGGTCGGAATCATTTTATTTTTCTCCGCGCTCAATTGTGCCCGCGTCATTTTCGGAGGAAGAATCCAATCCATCCTGACCTTCGGAAAAGTTTTGGGCATCGCGGCGATTGTCATCGGCGTTTTCTTTTTTGCGCCCAATGCGACGTGGGAAAATTTCCGCGCTCCCGCCGGTTCGGCCAACTGGGCTGGCTTTTCGGCGTTCGGTGCAGCGATGCTTGCCGCACTTTGGGCCTTCGATGGTTGGAATAACATGCCAATGGTTTCGGGCGAAGTGCGAAATCCCGGACGCAATATTCCATGGGCGATTTTTATTGGAATGGGAATTGTGCTGGCCGTTTATGGAGCGATCAACCTGGCCTATTTTTATGGACTACCTTTTTCCGAAATCGTAACTGCCAGCTCGTCACTGCACGGAAATAGCCCTCCGGTCGTGAGCAAAGCCGCGGTTACTTTTCTTGGAACGTACGGCCCGAAATTCGTTTCTGCCGCCGTGCTGCTTTCCGTCATCGGCGTGTTGAACGGCTCAATTTTGACAAGCGCGCGAATTCCTTACGCCATGGCACGCGATGGATTGTTCTTCTCCACCTTTGCAAAACTTGGCGAAAAAAGCGCGGTGCCAGTTGCCGCAATTATCATGCAGGGAATTTGGGCAAGCCTTCTTTCGCTCACAGCCACATTCGATCAACTGACCGATGGCGTCGTCTTCGCTGGAATGATTTTTTACGCCGCATGTTGCGCCGCCGTTTTTGTCCTTCGCCGAAAAATGCCCAATGCGCCACGGCCTTATCGAACCTTTGGGTATCCAGTCGTGCCGTTGCTATTTGTTGTGGTTGCAGTCTGGCTTTTGTTTAACACGCTGAAAACCAGTCCCGCCGAATCACGAATTGGATTAATCCTGATCGCCCTTGGCCTGCCAATTTATTTTTGGCAACGGCGATCAAAAAGGAAAAGTGCAGGATGAAATCCCTCTTGGCTGCAGTTCTGTTGGCCGCTTGCTTGAAAGCGGTTGCTGGCACCAGCGATCTTGAATTTCGCGAAGGCGGAATCATTCGCGGCCCGAAAGATAAAAAACAAATCGCTCTGGAGTTTACCGCTGATCAATTTGCCGAAGGCGGGAAAAAAATCCTCGACGAACTGGCCAAACATCACGCGAAAGCCTCCTTCTTTTTCACCGGAAATTTTTTCACCGATCCTAAACGACGGGCGCTGGCAAAGCGGATTGTGAAAGAAGGTCATTACCTCGGACCCCATTCCGACACGCATCCGCTACTTTGCCCATGGGAAGGACCGAAGAATACATTGGTCAGTAAAGATTTTTTTCTAAATGACGTGGAAAAGAATCTCAGGAAAATTCAAGACGTGGGTTTGAAACGAAAAGGAATCAAATTTTGGATTCCGCCCTACGAACATTACAACGAGGAGATCGTTGCCTGGAGCCGCGAGCTTGGATTAACGCTGATCAATTACACGCCCGGCACTCGGTCTAACGCGGACTACACCGAAGACGCCGCGAAAAACTTTGTCTCATCCCAAATCATTTTCGACAGCATTCTCAAACGAGAACGTGACGATCCCAATGGGCTGAAAGGTTTTCTTCTCCTGCTTCATTTCGGCGTCGGGCCAAATCGCACGGACAAAATGCACGAACGCTTTGGCGCGTTGCTCGATGAACTTCAAAAACGCGGCTACGAATTCGTCCGCGTTGATGAATTGTTAAAGCCCTAATTTTTCTTCACCGCGAAGCGCACTGCGATTTTTCCTTTTTGGTGCGTCAAGTCCACTGTTCCTCGTTCGTCCACGGTGAGAGATTTTCCGCCAGACGTTGCAGAGACAACTTTCCAACCATCCGGCACACGCGCACGAAATAGAATTTTCTCAGGCGCGTTTCGATCGGGCAATTGTAGCTCAGCGATAACTTCACCCTGACTTAACTTCGATTGGACATTGAAAGAAACCGGACCGAACGCCGTGGGCGCTCGTTCGACTTTGAAAGATTTGCCATCTTCAAGCCAACGCTTCGGTGAAGCTAACGCCAAGCGCAATGTTTCCGGTTTGCCGTCGTCGTTTAAATCCGAATCTTGAATGAGCGTGTAGCGCAACATCGAAAGAAAATGGGCGTTCGCTGCGCTGTTCGGCGGGCAATAAAAAAGTCGTCCCCCATCATCAAGCGGTTTGAGGGAGCAACCTTCTGCGCCGATAAAGGTGTGGCGCGTGAAACCTTGAGCTAACATTCCGTAGAGGCTGACGAGAGCGCGTTCCGGATCGTCGCGGCGCAAAACGTCGAGCGCGTAACGCGTCCCGTAGAGAGGATTGATTTTATATTCGCTGTTCCAAAAAGTATTTTCCTGTCCACCGGCGCGCAACATTCCCATGGCGAGTCCGCCGTGTTGTTCCTGATAATGTGGAAGCCAATTTTCCTCCGCGCTGCCTACTGGAAAAATTCCGCTGGCGATCGTGTAGCCGATAATGATGTTCCAATAACTGCCAATGCGCGTTTCGCAAATCGGCGTGTGCGCCATTTCATTTGTGTAAAGGGCGATGGGAATAAAGGGCGGCCTGGTTGAGCGATCCAAGCTTTTTTCAATGGCGGTCAAAACGGTTTTTCGAAATTCACTCGCCACTTTATTGTAATGTTCCGCCAGTTTTGTTTCACCTACTTCGCCCAGCACCGTTCCCAGATCGCGCAACGCACGCCACGCTTTGGAGTTGGCATTCATGGTTTGCACCGGCGTGTTGATGTCGCCGCAATATTGTTCCAACGGATACAACCCATGTGCGCCTGTGCGATTTTCATCCAAGCGCTTCGCCTCGCTTTCCCAGCCGGAGACCAACTCTTTTGGTCCAGTGCGATAACGCTCGGGTTTTGACCAGTTGCGAAAATCTTTGACAATGGACGCGTCGCGCGTTTGCCAATAGTAACGGCAAACATCGTTCAACTTGAACCCGGCTTGATGAAATTCCAGACCTTTGCGCGTGAAGTCCAGCATCGGAACCATTAACCGTTTTGCGTCGTTTTCAAATCCCCACACCATCATCGCCAAGGTCGCGTCGCTGCCTTCTGCCTCGTAGATTTTATCGTATTGATTGCCGTGGCTGTAATGAATGCGATCCACATTGATCAGTTCAAAATTCTGGATCAGCAAATTACGCCACGCGTTGTTGACCATCGGTTCGGGCGTCTCGACGTTCATTCCTTGCGCCAAAGTTTTTTTCCACAAGGTTGCGCAAGCCTCCCGCTGGCTTTCGTAACTGGTGGCATTCAATGAAATCGCCGCCTGGCCATCGTCCAGCGGCTTGGTGGGAATCGCGACGAACGCAAATTTGTTCGATGTGATTTTTGCGCGAATCCCCCCGCGCTCCATCGCCCAGGATTTGTCGAAGTAAGCGAGCACCTTGCCTTTTTCGTCTGTAGCTTTTCCGTTGGCGAATTTGACGGACGATTTCGCATCCACCTCAATTGTCATGACCCCGTTGCTGCCTTGCACGAGAGAAAATTTCACGAACACCACGCCATTTTCCGCCAACGCCGGATCCACGCTGCCGAACGCTTCGAGCTGATAAATTTCGGGCGCCCGATCCAACCGCGTCTGGTTCAACGGAATGGTGCCGCCCGCCTGCACGGGCGTCGGATGCAAGTAGCGAATCGTCGCAATCGGCAAATAACCTTCGGCCAATGTTGGATGTTGGAGGCGTGAAAGTTGTTCGCCGAATAATCCCGCATCCGGTCCGACTCGAAAGAGCACGGGAGTGCCATTGTTGACCCACGCAGCCGATCCGCCTCGCAAATTTACTCCGCTTCCGTTGGAGATCAGACGACCCTTCACCTTCGAGTTCGGTGCGCTGAAAACAATCGGGTAATATTTAAAATCCGCATTGACGTAACGCGGCGGCGGTAAAAGTTTTTCAAAAAATTCGTAACTCGCGCCGTTCGTTTCGCGCATGGCGGCTTCGCCCCAGACGTCGAGTTTGGATTTTGTCATCTCATCGAAGGAGGGGATTTTGTTTTGCTCGGCGTCTGAAGGAATCGCAAAAATAAAACAGCTAATCAGTGCGACGAAAGTTTGCGCAAAAAATTTGATACGTGAATGCATGACAGAATGTTTGCGAAGTCGCGCCGTGGATGCAAAGGGAAATCGGCGTGGGGTGAAGTTAGACAGGATTAACAAAATTTACAGAATTGGGGTGGGGACAATTTCTGCCTGTCTCTAATTCTGTAAATTCTGCCTCAACCAAACCCCGCGATCTCCCATTAATTGTCCTTCAGTTTGGACGTCACATTTTTTCGGTGAAAGAAGTCATGTGCTCGACCTCCAAGAACAAGCCCGCATTGTCGAATGGGCAGTGCTGAAATTTTCAATATTGCACCTTGAGCAACACGCCGCTGCCCGGTGCTGTCCAGACCTGTTCGCCTTCGAACGCGATGAGTTCTCCAGTGTAGGGCGAAACTTTTTGCACGCTTTTGGGTGGAGTTCGCCATTGCGGAGCGCACACGCGGGATTTCGTGACATTTTTATTCACCATCATCACGTAACGCGAGCCGACCGCGTCTGTGAAATCGCCACACATGAAATCAGCGTCGCCGGAGCCTTTGACCAAACTTTTCTCAGTGGGCGCGTGGCCGCCGGATGGAACTTCGCCGAAATGATAAACGCCATCTGAAATCAATTGCAGCAACGTTGGCGCGAGTTTGGCGACCTGGAGATTCACATTTTGCATCCATTGCCACGACGCAGTTTGGTTTCCAAATTGATCAATGGGCGCACCGCGATAATTGCCGACTTGCGGCGCGAAATAACAAAAGTAAGCGATCCCTTTTCCGCCATACGCCAGCGTGGTGTAAACTTGAAAACGCAAATCTGCCGCCGTCGGCTCGCGATAATTAAAATGGGCGACGCTCAACACAATATTCCAAAAAGGTAGTTTATATTTTACCGAAGCGTTGCGGATGGAATCAAGGTTCGCCCAATAACCGTCGCGCAAACTGCCATCGTCCATCAGCGAATAATTGTCGTAGCTCAGGACCGTCGGCTTGCAGGTGGCGATAAATTTTTCGAGATATTCGGTGTAGTTGGAAGCG
>JBKJOZ010000133.1:0-41240 GCA_046595315.1 Limisphaerales bacterium | reverse complement strand
CCAACTCGATTTGCCTGGCCTCAAAAAAGTTCGCAGCGGAAAAGTCCGCGAAGTTTTTGATCTCGGTGACAGTTTTCTCCTCGTGGCGAGCGATCGCATTTCCGCATTCGATTGCGTAATGCCCAACGGCATTCCCCGCAAAGGCGAAGTGCTCACACAAATTTCCCACTTCTGGTTTGAGAAATTTGCCGCGCTGGTTCCGAACCATTTGCTGGCTGGCGCGAACGATCCGTTGCCGAAGAATCTTGAACCGTTCGCAGACAAAATCGCGCGGCGCAGCATGATCGTGAAAAAGGCGCAGCCACTGGTCATCGAATGCATCGTGCGCGGTTATTTGTCAGGGAGCGGTTGGAAGGAATACAAAAAATCGGGAACGGTTTGCGGGATTCAGTTGCCAGCAAACTTGACGGAATCGGCGGAGTTGCCCGAACCGTTGTTCACTCCCTCGACCAAGGCGGAATCGGGGCACGACGAAAATATTTCCTTTGAAGAAGCGGAAAAACTTGTGGGCAGTGAAATCGCAAATCAGGTGCGTGATTTGAGTTTGAAAATTTACAAAGCGGGTCGCGATTACGCCCGCCAGCGCGGCATCATCATCGCCGACACCAAATTTGAATTCGGGCTTTTCGAAGGAAAATTAATTTTGATCGATGAAGTTTTAACGCCGGATTCCTCGCGCTTCTGGCCTGCCAGCGAATATCAGCCGGGCAAAGGCCAGCCGAGTTTTGACAAACAATTCGTCCGCGATTATCTCGAAACGTTGGATTGGGACAAACAACCGCCCGCACCGGTGCTGCCAAAGAATGTCGTGGAGAAAACGACGGAAAAATATTTGGAAGCGTTTGAGAAATTGACCGGCAAAAAACTTTAGTCGCTGGTTTTATTTTAAAAACATCTCTCGTCCGAAAACCTAAAACCTACCGGAAGCTCACTTGACGCGGCCGCAGCGCGACGTTTCAATCTTATTATGAATTTTGTCACTCATCTCGAATGCGCCAACTGTGGCGTTCACTACGAAAAAGGAAAAATCCACAATCTTTGCACGGCGTGCAATCGCCCGCTCTGGGTCAAATACGATCTCGAAGCGCTGAAGAAAAATTTTACCAAAAAAGATTTGGTCGGCCGGCCGCCGACAATTTGGCGCTATCTGGAAATGTTGCCGATTTCCAATCCGGACAAAATCGTTTCGCTCACGGAAACCATTTCGCCAATTCTCGATTGCAAACGGCTCGCGTCGCATTTCGGTATGAAAAGTTTGCTTGTAAAAGACGAAAGCCGTTTGCCGACCGGCAGTTTCAAATCGCGCGGGATGGCCATGGCGATTTCGATGGCAAACGAATTTGGGATAAAAAAAGTCGCGTGTCCGACCGCTGGAAATGCAGGCGGCGCAATGGCCGCTTACGCTGCGCGCGCGGGAATGGAGGCTTACGTTTTCATGCCGGAAGACACGCCGATGATTAACAAAAAGGAATGTTATCTGGCGGGCGCCAAAACGTTTTCGGTGAATGGGCTAATCAATGATTGCGGCAAAATTGTCGGGGAAGGAAAGACGAAAAAAGGCTGGTTTGATCTTTCCACTTTGAAAGAGCCGTATCGCATCGAAGGCAAAAAAACGATGGGGCTAGAACTCGCCGAGCAATTCGACTGGGAATTGCCCGACGTAATTTTGTATCCAACCGGCGGCGGCACCGGTTTGATCGGCATGTGGAAAGCGTTCGCCGAACTCGAAGCGATGGGCTGGCTGAAATCGCCGAAGAAACCGAAAATGATTTCCTGCCAGAGCGAAGGTTGCGCGCCGATTTCCACCGCGTTCGACAAAGGTGAGCGCTTCGCAAAATTATTTGAAAACGCTGCAACGGTCGCGAGCGGGATTCGTGTGCCGGTGGCGGTCGGAGATTTTATGATTCTCGATGCGGTGCGCGAAAGCGGCGGCGTCGCCATTGCCACGGCGGAAAAAGATATTCCGAAATTTATGCAGATGGCGGCGTCGAGTGAAGGAATTGCGCTTTGTCCTGAAACGGCGATTTGCCTCGGCGCACTGGAAGAATTGTTGAAACGTGGAACGATCAAAAAAACGGATCGTGTTTTGATTTTCAACACGGGCGCAGCGCAAAAATATCCCGAAGCGGTTCAGGAGCAATTGCAGAGGATCGACATTACTAAACCGATTGATTGGGACAAAATTTAAATTTACCGCGGAGACGCGGAGGCGCGGAGAAAGGTAAAAGTTCCGGCAATGGACATTCTGATTTCAGAAGAACTTGATTCGCCTGCGATTGAAAAACTCGCGGGCAAATATCAAATCGTTCGTGAACCGGCGCTTTGGAAAGATTCTGCGCAACTTAAAAATCTTCTCGGTGACGCGCGTGCGGTCATGGTGCGCAATCAAACACAACTCACCGCTGAAGTTATATCCGCCGCGCCCAATCTACTTGCGATTGGTCGCGTCGGGGTTGGCCTCGACAACATCGATGTTAAAGCCGCAACGGAACGAGGGATTGTGGTCATTGCGCCGCTCACTGCCAATGCGACGAGCGTGGCGGAATTAACGCTTGGCCTGATGCTTTCCCTTGCGAGAAAAATTCCGTTTTCCGATCGCTCGACCAAGGCTGGCGGATGGGACCGCAAAAATTGCACCGGCATCGAACTGGATCGAAAAACCATTTTGATCTGCGGGTTTGGTCGCATCGGACGGATGGTGGCGGCGCGCGCGAAAGTTTTTGGAATGCGTGTGGTCGTGTTTGATCCGTTTATTGAGGAAGATTCTATTCACGTGGGCGAAGTTGGCGCGACGCTCGCGATGAAACTCGAAGAAGGTTTGGCGATTGCTGATTTTGTGACGGTTCATTTGCCGCTGACGCCGGAGACAAAGCACATGTTCAGCGCGGAAAAATTTGCGGCGATGAAGCCCGGCAGCTTTTTCATCAACACGTCGCGCGGCGGCGTGATGGACGAATTGGCTTTGCTCATCGCGCTAAAAAATAATCATCTGGGCGGCGCGGCATTGGACGTTCGGGAAGTGGAACCGCCTCAGGAAAAATCGGCGTTGGTGGAAATGGAAAATGTAATTCTGACGCCGCACATCGGCGCATTCACAGCAGAAGCGCAGACTCGCACGATGGAGTGCGTGTGTGAGGATTTGGATCGGGTGTTGCGAGGCGAACCTGCTGTTAATTTCGTAAATATCCCGAACGCGAACCGCGGATAAACCTCTTTTTTCAGATCGCACCTCGAGTCTCCAATTGGTCTCTTCAGTTTCCCTCTAAATTCCTATTTTGGCATGGTTACGGCTATAACCCCAGTTCTGCAGTGTTTAATTATCGATAACGGAGCGAAAATGATAGGTGTGAAAATTTACAAAACTAAAAGTTGGCAGACTCATCCCAATTTGAGACATAGCCGGAAGTCAAACCGGCTCTACGCGATTTTCGCCATTCATTTCAATCCTTGCTTGAGGGATTAGGAAAAGTGGCCGAAGAAATCATGAAATTTCTCCACAAATTTTCGCTCCAACGAAAGCAGGCGTTAATTGTCATGCTGACAAGCGGGGTTGCGCTGCTCCTGACGTGCGTGACGTTCGCGACCTACGACGTGGTCACGTTGCATCGTGCGCTGGTGAGAAATCTCTCCACACTGGCAAAAATTGTGGGGAACAATTCGACGGCGGCGCTAAATTTTAATGATCAGGAAAGTGCGGTGGAAACGTTGTCGGCTCTTCGGGCGGAACCCAATATCAAAGCGGGCTGTATTTACACGAAGAATCGGGAAGTTTTTGCGGTTTACTTGCGGGCAGAGGATGAGGGGCAAAATTTCCCAAAAGTGGTTCCTGAGGATGGGTATTATTTTGACGGCGATACGCTGCACATTTTTCGCCGGATTGAACATAAGGGTGAGTTCATCGGCACCGTGTACGTCGAGTCAGATTTGGAAGCTTTGTATTCGCGTCTAAGGCGATATTTCCTGATTGCCTTTTGTGTTTTCGTGGCGGCGTCGCTTGTTTCGCTCCTCCTTTCGACGAAGCTTCAAAAACTGATTTCCAGTCCAATACTTCACTTGGTGACAATGGCGAAGGCGGTTGCTCGCGACAAAAACTACTCGTTGCGCGCGATCAAACAGAGTGACGACGAGCTGGGTAGCTTGGTCGATAATTTCAACGAAATGTTGGCGCAAATTCAATTACGCGATGGCGAATTGCAAAAAGCCAAAGACGATCTGGAGTTGCGAGTTGAAAAGCGGACACGGGATTTGCGCTCCAGCGAGGAACGTTTTTCCAATGCATTTGAACACGCGGCCATCGGCATGGCGATGGTCGGACTGGATGGGCGCTGGCTCAAAGTGAACAAGACGTTGTGCGCCATGCTCGGCTATTCAGCGGAAGAATTGAGTCGCAAAACCTTCCAAGACCTCACGCATCCTGATGATTTGAATAGTGATTTGGAGAATGTGCGCCAGATTTTAGAAGGCGAAATTCGTTTTTACCACATGGAGAAACGCTATTTTCACAAGGCTGGGCATCTGGTTTGGGCGTTGTTGGGAGTTTCTTTGATTCGCGATGCACATGGCAAGCCTGTGAATTTCATTTCTCAGATCCAGGACATCACGGAGCGTAAACGATCGGAAGAATTGTTGTGGCGCACCGAGGAGCTTTATCGCCGCGCCATCGGCGGGGCAGGAGCGGTGCCGTATTCGTATGATTACAAAACGAAAACGTATTTGTTCATGGGCGAAGGGATCGAACACTTGATCGGATATGCTCCGCAGGAAATCACAGGCGCGCTTTGGAAACAAATCATCCGTGAATCGATCATGGGGGGCGAAGCGGCAGGGTTGGACAAGGCCGAGGCCGCCCGGCGCGTGGCGGAGGGGGATGTCCGGCAGTGGCGTTGCGATATGCGCGTCGTGACGAAGGCGGGGAAGTCACGCTGGATTTCAGATGCTTCGGTGCAAAATCTGGACGAGAATGGCGTCCCCACGGGGTCAATGGGGATTCTCCAAGACATTACCGAACGCAAGCAGGCGGAAATTTCGGCCATCGCATTTTCGAAACTGGGTCAGAATTTGAGTTCAGCCACCTCGATGAAAGAGGCGGCCGATGTGATTGGCGAAGTAGTGAACGTCTTGTTTGGTTGGGATGCGTTCTGGCTGAAGTTGTATGATGTGGAGAAGGACGAAATTTATTCCGAGTTCATTGTGGATACGGTAGATGGCCACCGGGTCGTCGAACAAAGCAGCGCCGGGCGGGAGCCGACGGCGCTTTATCGACGTATTCTCACCACGGGCGCTGAATTAATTTTGCGCGATAATCCTGAGGCAATGTTGCTCGGCGCGGTTCCCTTTGGAAATAAATCGCGTCCATCGGCGTCGATTATGTTCGCTCCCATTCTGAGTGCGGGTCGTGCGGTGGGAATTTTTTCCGCCCAAAGCTACACGCCCAAAGCTTATACCGAGCAGGATTTAAAGACGTTTGAAATTTTGGCCAACCAATGCGGCGGGGCTTTCGAGCGAATTTGGGCGGAAGAGGCGCGTCGAAAATCCGAATCGCAATTCCGGTTGGTGTGGAACGCCTCGGCTGACGGCATGAGATTGGCGGATCGCGCAGGGAACGTGCTGACCGTGAACGAGGCTTATTGTCAAATGGTAGGCAAGACCAGGCAGGAACTGGAAGGTCAACCGCTTTCAATTATTCACAGCTCGGAAAATGCCGAGCGCGTCCTTGCCCGGCACAAGGAACAAATTGAAACCAACAGCTTCAAATTGCATTTGGAAAAAGAAGTTTCGCTATGGGACGGTCGGAAAATCTGGTTTGAATTATCTAATTCGATTCTGCATTTGCCGGGACAGCCACCTTTGCTCTTAAGTATTTTCCGCGACATTACCCAGCGCAAACAAGCTGAGGCAGAATTGACCACTCTGCACACGCAACTTCTGGACACGTCACGCCAGGCGGGCATGGCCGAGGTCGCGACGAGCGTGCTGCATAATGTGGGCAACGTGTTGAACAGCGTGAATGTTTCCAGCTCGTTGATTCGCGAAAAAATCAAAAAATCGAAGGTGTCGAATCTCGGCAAAGTGGTGACGATTTTTGACGAGCACGCCAAGGATTTGCCGGCGTTTTTTGCCAAGGATGCTCGCAGTAGGCAATTGCCTGATTACCTAGCGCAACTTTCCCAACACTTGGTGTGTGAGCAGCAGGAAGTTTTAGAGGAAGTTAGCTCATTAGTGAGTAACATTGAACACATCAAGGAGATCGTGACCATGCAGCAGAGCTACGCCAAAGTTTCAGGGATTTCAGAAATGTTACAGGTGGTGGACCTCGTCGAGGACGCCGTGCGCATGAACGCGGGCGGATTAGAGCGACACGGCGTCCGCATCATTCGCGAATTTTCCAAAGTGCCGCCCATCCTCGTGGAGAAACACAAGGTGCTGCAAATTCTGGTCAACCTCATGCGCAACTCCAAGCATGCGCTCGATGACCGGGGAGCGGAGGACAAGGAATTGCGTTTGAGGATTGATCAACCAAATCAAAATACAGTCCGCATTTCCGTCTCGGATAATGGAGTCGGAATTCCTGCCGAAAATTTGACGCGCATCTTTGCGCACGGCTTTACCACGCGCCAAAATGGGCACGGATTTGGCCTGCACAGCGGGGCGTTGGCGGCCAAGGAAATGGGTGGCGCATTGCTTGCTCAAAGTGAGGGGATCGGCAAAGGAGCTGTTTTCACTTTGGAATTACCTTATCAAAGAATCGACCTGTAAATTTATGACAGCTCCAAGCGTAAAAAATGAACTCGCCGCAGCGGGGCAAGAACCTGCCCCCGCCAGTGGCGTCCATGCCAGCGTCAACGCCCGAATTTTAGTTGTGGATGACACCAAAGCCATTCACGACGATTTTCGGAAAATTTTGGTGACGCGCGAAAATGGCAGCGCGATGGACGCAGCCGAAGTCGCGTTGTTTGGTGAAGCGAAGGAAGTTTCTTTTGGGAAAAAATTTGACCTTGATTCCGCATTTCAGGGTAAGGAAGCCCTCGCGCTGGTCGAAGAAGCGGTCCGGCAAAAGCGGCGTTATTCCATGGCGTTCGTGGATGTTCGGATGCCGCCCGGCTGGGATGGAATTGAAACCACCCAAAAACTCTGGGAAGCCGATCCGGATTTGCAGATCGTGATTTGCACGGCTTACTCCGATTATTCGTGGGACGACATGATCGCCAAAATTGGCAATTCCGACCGGCTCGTCATCCTCAAGAAACCATTCGACACGGTGGAAGTTCTGCAATTGGCCAATGCCTTGACGGAAAAATGGAATCTCCTGCAACAGACGCGCCGCACCATGGTTGAATTGGAGCAGTTAGTGGCAGAGCGCACCGCTCATCTCGAAGCGGCTAATAAAAATCTTGAACATGAAATTACGCAACGCATTCGCCGCGAGCATTGCCTGACCTTGCAACATGACGTGACCCACGTGCTGGCAGATTCCACGACTTCCTCGGGAGAGGTGGCGACGAGAATTCTCCAAATCATCTGCGAAGGAATGGGCTGGGACGTGGGCGAACTTTGGGCGGTGGATCGAAATGTGAATCTCTTGCGTTCCGCCGCTCTTTGGCATCGGCCCGGTCCGCGATTTTCTGAATTTAAAACCGTGAGCCAGCATACCGTTTTTGCCCGGAACGTTGGATTGCCCGGGCACGTCTGGGAAAGTGGACAGCCGATTTGGGTTTCTAATCTGGCCGAGAATGAACAATTTTCGCGCTCTGAATTTGCGACGGAAGCCGGATTGGTGGACGGATTTGCATTTCCCATTCGTTTGCAGGGAGAAATCCTGGGCGTCATTTCATTTCTCAGCGGAAAAATTCGCCAGCCCGAAAACGACATCCGCGACCTGTTCACCACCTTGGGAAGTTTGATCGGGCAATCGCTCGAACGCAAAAAACTGGAGGAACAATTACGTCATTCGCAAAAGATGGATGCGATTGGTTATCTGGCCGGCGGCGTGGCGCATGATTTTAACAATATTCTCACCGTTATTCTCGGTTACGCCCAGATCGTCGGGATGAAAGAAAATCTCGATGCGAGCGCGTTGGATGGCCTTCGCCAAATCACGATGGCGGCGCAACGAGCGACCAGCTTGACCGGCCAGTTGTTGACCTTCAGCCGCAAGCAAGTGATGCAGATGGCTGAGCTAAATTTGAACAAGGTGATCGCGAATATGGCCCGCATGCTCCAGCGCATCATTGGCGAGGATATTTGTTTGCAGTTCGACTATTGCCCGGAGACGACCTTGGTTCATGCCGACGAAGACAGCATGGGGCAAGTTTTGATGAATCTCACGGTCAATGCCCGCGACGCCATGCCGAAGGGCGGTAAATTGGATATCAATACCAACGTCGTCACCGTCACCGAAACGGATCTGCGCCGCCACGCTGACGCGCAGTTGGGAGAATTTATTTGCCTCTCGGTGAGCGACACCGGTTGTGGGATCACGCCGGAAAATTTGGCGCATATTTTTGAGCCGTTTTTCACCACCAAAAAAGTGGGCGAGGGAACGGGGTTGGGATTGGCCACCATCCACGGCATCGTTGCGCAGCATCAGGGCTGGATTGAAGTGATGAGTCAACTGGAGGTGGGGACAATCTTTAAAATTTTTCTACCCCGTTCGGCGAGCGGCGCACCCCCTGCACTCTCGCGAAATCCCGAACAGAAAATCGTCGGCGGCACGGAAACAATTTTGTTGGTGGAAGATGAAGCGGCGGTGCGCAGTCTGGCCAGGACAATTCTCCGGCAGAGTGGTTATCACGTGCTGGAAGCCAGTTCTGGCGTGGAGGCTTTATCGGTTTGGAAAAATCATCATGCAGAAATTAGTTTGTTGCTCACGGACATTGTCATGCCGGACGGAATTTCGGGACGGGATCTGGCCGGCCGGTTGCGGCTGGAGCGCCCGCATCTGGCCACAGTTTTTACCAGCGGCTACGATCCGGACAAAGACGGGTTGGAAGCGGAATTGGGCAACGAAGTGAGCTTTCTGCCTAAACCGTATTCGCCCCAAAAACTGCTCAGCGCGGTGCGCGATGGGTTGGATTTCAAAATAGAAAACAAGTTCGACTAAGGGTTCCCCTCGGCGCAAAAAAATCCTCTTCGCCGGTTTGAAAAAACGCGAAAACGGATTGTTATTAATCTACAGCCAGTTCTCGTGAGCTAATTTTCGGGGCGCTGAATTAAAGGGGGGTAAAATATAAAAAAAGCGGTTTCAAAGCAGTCTCTACCAAGGCGCGGGCCGTTTTTCCTGGAAGTGTCCGGAACCGAAAACGAGGTTCCGGCTTTTAAACGTTATGGCGTGGCTGCCGTTGGCGTGGCCTTGGCCTTTCTGTTTCGATTTTTTCTGACGCCGATTCTGGGCGATTACGTTGCCTTCGCTCTTTTCACACCTGCGATTATGGTGGCTGCGTGGTACGGCGGGATTGGCCCGGCGTTCATCGCCAGCGTCGCTTCATTGCTCCTGGGGAATTATTTTTTCACCAGACCGTTTAATCATTGGACTGTTCCAAGTCTGATTGATGGCGTTTCAAGTGCGATTTTTTTATTTGCGTCATTGGTGGTGGTTCATTTGGTCAACGCCCTTCGGCGAGAACAACAACGTGTCGTCGATGAATCTCGCCACAATCTGAATCGCGCCGAGGAATTGCAGCGCGAAATGGAACGCCGTCAGGAAGCGGAGCAATTGCTGCGCGAACGTGAGGAACGTCTGCGTCTTATTTTCGAAAATGCCCATGGCGTCGCAATTCTTTCCTACGATCTCAATGGCAACATTAACGATTGGAACGAAGGGGCCGAGCGGGTTTTTGGTTACAGCAAAGAAGAAATTCTTGGCCAGCATTGCAGCGAGATTTTCACGCCCGAAGACCGCGCCATCAATTATCCAGAGGAGGAACTTCGCAAAGCCCGCGAAAACAAATCCTGCGCCGATGACCGCTGGCATCTGGCCAAAGGCAATCGACGGATCTGCATCAACGGCGTCACCTGCGCCAAGTGTAACGAATTCGGCGAACTCATTGGCTATCTGAAAATTGCCCGCGACAACACGGAGCACCAGCAGGCTGAGGAAGCCTTGCATCAGAGCGAATGGCGTTATCGGAAAATTTTTGAATCCGCCGCCGTGGGGATTGCGGAGATTGATCTCTCCGGCAGATTCCTCAATGCCAACGAAAAATTCTGCAAAATCGTCGAGTATTCTTTGGCTGAACTTCACACCCGCACGTTTGCAGATCTCAGAATGCCCGAAGACCGTCTGCAAGATGCGGAAGATTTTCGTCGGCTGATGACGGGTGAAATCCCCGTGATCCAAGGTGAAAAACGCTGCGTTTGCAAAGATGGAAGCGTGATCTGGTCACACGTCACGGCTTCCTTTCTCCGGGATGAAGCCGGTAATCCTCTGACCTGCACTGCCATCGTCGCCGACATCACCGCGCGGAAAGAAACCGAAAAAAATTTCCGTGAAAGCGAAGAGCGTCTGCGCTTGGCCACGGAATCGGCGGACATTGGCCTCTGGCACTGGAATCTCGCCACCGGCAATCAAGAGTGGTCGGCCATTGCCCGTCGTCACCTCGGCTATGCCGGTGACAGCGGGGCCAGTCTCGAAAAATTTCTCTCTTGCCTGCACCCTGAGGACGCAGATCGGGTAAAAGATTTTTGTTATGGCTCCATGCGCGACCGCTCATTCCTCGACCTCGAATACCGTGTCATCTGGCCCGACAAATCCATTCATTGGATTTGGGCCAAAGGCCGGTTTTTGTCTGAACACGCGGATTTGGGTGACATCTTTATCGGCGTCACCTTGGATATTACCGAGCACAAACTCGCTGACGAAAAACTCCAACGAGCCGTCTCTCTTTTTCGCACTATTTTGGAATCGACCGAGGACGGGATTCTGGTCGTGGATCTCGCTGGCAAAGTCGTCGCTCACAACCAGAAATTTGCCGCCATGTGGCGCATTCCGCCCGCCATTCTTGACCGCAAAGATGATGAGTCTCTCCTCCGCTGTGTTCTGGATCAACTCGAACAGCCCGAAGTTTTCCTTCAGAAAGTTTACGAACTGATGCGCTCCGAAGCCGAAGCCCGCGACGAACTTCGATTTAAAGATGGCTGCGTGTTTGAGCGGTATTCCCAAGCCCATCGCATCAATCATCAGATTGTGGGCCGCGTCTGGAGCTTTCGCGACGTTACCGCCCGCAGACGTGCCGAAAAAGCGCTGGTTCGCGCCAAGGAACAGTTGGAAACTCACGCGCTGCGACTGGAAGAGCGCGTGGCCCTGCGCACTGGCGAATTGCAAAAATCGCTGAGCGACATGGAAACTTTTCTCTACGCCATTGCCCACGATCTGCGAGCCCCTCTTCGTGCCATGAGTGGCTTCGTCGGACTGCTGGCCGACGAATACGCCCCGCGTCTGGACCGCACCGCCCTGGATTACTGCAAGCGCATTGATGACGCCGCTGTCAAAATGAACCAGCTCATTTCCGATCTGCTCACTTACGGTCGGCTCTCACACATTCAACTTCCGATTCAATCAGTTGATCTCACCACCGAAATTGACAAAGTCCTTGCCCGAAACGCCGCAGAAATTGAAAACCGTCATGTCGCCGTGCAGGTGGACAAACCGTTGCCCCTGGTCAGCGCCGATGCGCCTGTCCTCGATCAAATCCTTGAAAACCTGATTTCCAACGCCTTTAAATTTGTTCCGCCAGAACGAATCCCCCAGATTCATATTTACGCCGAGGAACACGAAGACAACGTTCGGCTTTGCGTGGAAGATAACGGCATCGGCATTGCCCCGGAAAATCGCCTGAAAATCTTCGGCGCCTTCCAGCGGCTCCACAGCAACGAAGAATATCCCGGCACCGGCATTGGACTGGCCATCGTCCAGCGGGGGGTTGAGAAAATGGGTGGCCATGTCGGAGTCGAAGCCGCCCCCGGCTCCGGTTGCCGATTTTGGGTGGAATTACCCAAAAGCAATGGGCACAAGAAACGGTCCTGAATTTCCCAAATCAAAACGACCGCGCTGCTTATTTTGTTTGCGGAGTCGCGTCGCCTTTTTCGAGGCCGAGCGCCCATTTGATTCCGCCCAAAATATGTTTTTGATACGGCTCACTTTCCCAAACATCTTCGCGATGGCCGAGTGAGGTATAAAAGACATTTCCTTTGCCGTATTTTTTGCACCAGGCAATCGGATAATCACCGGGTTCGCCGCTGTTCGGTTGTTTGTCGAGCGCGAGCAAGCCGTGAACTTTCGCGCGGTTGAATCCGTTCAAAAGGTAAATCTCGTCTTTCACCGCGAACGTCGGTCCGAAATGTTTGCAGGCCGGATGTTTCGGATCTTGATTGAGGCAGGTGACTTCGACTTGCGCGCCGTGACCTTTGAATTCGCCACCGATCATTTCCACATACGGGTCCAGCGGCGTGTGACCGCGAAAAGTGTCGGTCGCCGAATGCATGCCGATGAATGCGTGACCACGCTCAATCCATTTCAAAAACGCGGCCTTGTCCGGCAAAGGCAAATCGCCCGTCGTGTTCGCGAAAATAATTCCGTCGTAATTATCGAGCTCATCAGCAGACATTTTTTCCGCCAGATCGCGGGTAAGTTTTTCCATCCATGCGGTTTCCTGCGCTTTGTCAGAGGGACGCGGCCCACTGCGCACAATGTCTGCGACGGTAAAAGCCCCGGACTTCGCGCCAAGTTCGGTCAAGATTTTCTCAGCGGTCGGAATCGAACTATGCGGGAAACCAGTCGTGACCGTGACGACGAGAATTCTCTTTGACGATTTTGCGAAGCACGGGCAAGTGCAGGAAGTGGTGACGAGCAAAGCAGCGATCGAAACCAAACCAATAAATAATTTTCGTGAGATTTTTTTCATGCGCAGAATTTGGATTTGCGCGGAGCATTTGGGATTCAGGGCAGGAATGCAATTCTGGTTTTCAGCGGGGCGCTGATCGTTTGATTTTCCAAACCGCGCTTGCGTCGAAACATCTTCCGCCTAAGATGCGCGCCAGAATTTACGGTCAAAAAATTGCGCATGATTCGTTCGTTTGTTTTCACCACGCAGGGCAAGCTGCACAGCAAAAACATCGACCTGTTTTTGATGCCGACGCTTTTGGCCGACACGAATTTATTCCTCTGGGTTGATTTAGAAAAACCAACGCCGGAGGAATATAATTTTTTGCTCGAAGACGTTTTTCATTTTCATCCATTGTCGATTGAAGACTGTGTCGCGGTCAGCCCTTCGCCCAAAGTTGAAGAGTATTATCCGAAAGAAAACGATCAATTCGCTCAATATCTTTTCATGGTGATTCACGCGGTGGATTACAGCCGTAAAGATGGCGTGTTCGCGACGAGCGAGCTGAATTTTTTTCTCGGTAAAAATTTTCTGGTCACTTACCACGACGTTCCATTGCGCAGTATTCAAGCCACGGAAGAACGGTGCATGAAGGGAACGATGCATGTCGCGCGGGCGCCCGATCGCGTCGCGCACACGCTGCTCGACGCCATTGTGGAAAACTACAAACCGGCGCTCGATGAACTCTCGCTGGAGATCGCGGAAGTGGAGCAGCAAGCCTTGCAAGACCCGAGCACAGAAACGCTGAATCGAATTCTGCAAATCAAGAAAGAGGTGCTGCACTTGCGGCAAATCATTCGCCCGCAAAGCGAAGTGCTGGCGCGATTTGCGCGCGGAGAGTTTAAATTAGTCCGCGCCCATTTGGTTCCGTATTACCGCGATGTTTATGACGGTTTATTTCACATCTCCGAGCTGGCGCAAAATTACACCGATTCACTCACGGCGATTTTGCAGGTTTATTTGAACATGTCCTCCAATCAGACGGGTGAAGTTGTAAAATTGCTGACGTTGATCACCGTGATTACCACTCCCATCATGATGATTGGCACATGGTACGGGATGAATTTTAAACACATGCCGGAGCTGGAATGGGCCCACGCCTACCCACTGGCCATTGGGATTACGGCGGTGAGCACGGCGGCGACTTATTGGTATTTCAAAAAACGAAAATGGTTTTGAAAAACAGAAGCGTGGAGATCAGTGTCCGGAGTCAGGAGAAAATCCGATACTTCGCGAGGGGGAATTTTGCCTGCTTTTTGACTTCTGCCGCTTGACCTATGCCTCCTAAATCCAGCTTTCTCGACAAGGTTCTTGGGCGCATCGGGCGACTGGACGCCGAAGGGTTGCAGACGGTGGTGCAACGTCTCGCGCGCGAACGCAGTTTTCTCGAGACGCTTTTTAACACGATTGAAGACGGCGTGCTCGTGGTGGATGAAAAAGGCCGCATCATTTATTTCAATCAAGCCGTCTCGCGAATTTTAATTGGTTGCGATGAAATTGCCGAAGGCAAACCCATTGCGCACTGCCTGCCGCAACTCAACTGGGATGAACTGCTGCACGCAAAAAAGGGGCAACGGGTCGTTCGCCACGAGTTTGAAATTAGTTATCCGAGCTCAAAATTTTTCCGGCTTTACGTCGCGCCGCTGGATGGAGAAGGGGCGGGCGGTTCTGGCGTCGCGCTGATTTTGCACGACGCCACCGAGCAGCGTCAAAAAACATTTGAAGCCATCGAAAGCGAGCGGTTGCATTCGTTGACCTTGCTCGCGGCCAGCGTCGCGCATGAAATTGGAAATCCCCTCAACGCGCTGCACATTCACCTGCAATTGATGACTCGGGAAATGAACAAACTGCGGGGATCCCATGGCGATTCGCCGGAGCCGCGTTTTTCCAAACGCGCGCCAAAAAATTCAGCCTCCGGTCGCGAGGAAAGCATGGATCGCATCGAAAAATATCTCGATGTGGCGAAAGGGGAAATTTCGCGCCTCGATTATATTATCACCCAATTTCTCCAAGCCATTCGCCCGACGCAACCGAAGCTCGCGCTCGCTTCACTCAATGACGTCGTGCGCGAAGCCATTGAATTGTTGCGCCCGGAAATTGAGAATCGCGGGTTGGACGTGAAGGAACTGCTCGCAAACCGAATGCCGACGTCGCCGATCGACGCGGGGCAAATTCAGCAAGCTCTCGTAAATCTAATAAAAAATGCGGTGCAGGCCATGACCAAGGGCGGCACGCTCACCTTGCAAACAGGCGAAGGCAGCGACGGAGTTTGGGTCAGCGTTTCCGACACCGGCGGTGGAATTGCACAGGAACAATTGAACCGGATTTTTGAGCCATTTTTTACCACGAAAGCGAAGGGAACTGGTCTCGGCTTGATGATTGTGCAACGAATCGTGCGCGAACACGGCGGACGAATTGAACTGGAAAGCAACGCCCGCCAAGGCACGATGTTTCGTATCTGGTTGCCGTTGCACGAACGGCGCCCTCGACTTTTGAATTCGTATTCGCCTGAATAATTTCGACATGGATAAACCGCTGCTCCTCATTGTGGATGACGAAAAGCCAACGCGCGAAGGATTGCGCGCGGCGCTCGAAGATCATTACGACGTTTACGTCGCGGAGGATGCCACCACGGCCATGACACTTTTGGAGCAGGAAAATTTCGCGGTCTTGCTGACCGATTTTCGTTTGCCGCAGGAAGACGGGATGAAACTCATCGCGCGAGCCAAGTCACTTTCCAAACCGCCGATCTGCATTTTAATGACGGCTTACGGCTCAGAAGAATTGGCCGTCGATGCCATGAAACGCGGCGCGGATGACTACATCGCCAAAGGCCGGTTGCAAATTGAAGAACTGGAAATGCGCATCGCGCGCGCCCTGCGCCAGCAAAATCTGGAAACTGAAAATGTTTCCCTCCGCCAACAACTCCACACCAAATTTGGGGTGGAAAATATCATCGGCGAATCGCCCGCGATGAATGAAATTTTGGATATTGTCCGGCAAGTAGCGCCGACCCGCGCCACCATTTTGATTCTCGGCGAAAGCGGCACGGGCAAGGAATTAATCGCCAAAGCCATTCATCAACTCAGCCCGCGCGCCAAACAGCCGCTTGTCACCGTTCATTGCGCCGCGCTCGCGCCGACGTTGCTCGAAAGCGAACTCTTCGGCCACGAACGCGGCGCGTTCACCGGCGCGCACGAACGACGCCTCGGACGTTTTGAGCAAGCGCAAGGCGGAACCCTTTTCCTCGATGAAATCGGCGAAATTGATCCAACCCTGCAAGTGAAGCTGCTCCGTTTTTTGGGCGAACGAACCTTTGAACGCGTCGGTTCAAACAAAACGATTTCCTCAGACGTGCGGTTAATTACGGCGACCAATAAAAATTTGGAAGAGCTCGTTAAAGCCGGAACGTTTCGCGAAGATTTGTTTTTCCGATTGCGCGTGGTGGAAATGGTTTTGCCGCCGTTGCGCGACCGGATCACAGATCTTCCGCTGCTCGCTCAAAGTTTCTTGCGCGAATTCGCCAAGGAAAATGACAAGCGCGTGAACAGCATTCTGCCCGAAGCATTGGAGGCGATGATGAATTATTCGTGGCCGGGAAATGTCCGCGAGCTGCGCACCGCGATCGAACACGCCGTCGTGCTGGCGCGCGGCGACAAAATTACATTTCGCGATTTGCCCAATAATGTGCGTGGCGGAACCGTGGGAATTCTTCCGCATGCGATCGGTGCCGCGCAAAATATTTTGAGCGTCAAAGAGGCGGAAAAACAATTGATCATTCGCGCTCTCAAAGAATCAGATGGCAACCGAACTTTGGCTGCGCAAAAAACGGGCATGAGCCGACGCACCCTTCACCGCAAACTGCACACTTATAATTTGGAAGGAATGTAATGTCCGCCCGACTGCAAAAATGGATTTATTTCCTCGAAGAAGGCAAAGGCGCGCGCGCCCTTCGAATTAGCGTGGCGACACTCGCATTTGTGGCGCTCGCGTTGCTTTACAACATTGGGTCCTTCAAAAATTTCTACACCGAGGAAGCGATGGATGCGTCGCAATTGGCGCGAAATATTTCCGAAGGCCAGGGTTACACGACCAAATATGTCCGCCCCATCAGCCTGGCTTTGGTGGGAGCGCGTGCGAATGAAAAATTCGCGGATCTCCAGAAAAAACTAGGGGGCGGAAAATTGTCCGAGGAAAAACAAGCGGAATTGGAAAAAGAGCAAACTCAATTGAAAAATCTCGCGTTTTTAAAAACGACGCACCCCGATTTGGCCAATGCGCCGGTTTATCCAACGCTCTTGGCCGGTTTCATGAAAATCGCGCCGATCGATTGCAAAATTTCCAAGAAGAAAAGTTTTTTGACCTATGCCCCGGAGCTTTGGATCGCCGCCCTCAACCAGATTTTATTTTTTTTCGCGGCGGTGGTTTTGTTTTTAATTGCGCGCCAATTATTCGACCGTGCCGTCGCGTGGATTTCGGCGCTGCTCTTTGTGGCCACCGAACTTTTCTGGCGATTGAGCATTTCGGGACTTTCAACTCTGTTGCTGCTCTTGATTTTTTTAGTTCTGACTTGGGCTCTCTTGCAACTGGATTGCGCCATTCGTGAAAAATCCGGCAAACAAATCTTTTGGACAATTCTGGCTGGAATTTTGGTCGGGCTTGGCTGCATGACACGCTACAGTTTCGGTTGGTTGATCTTGCCCGTCCTGATTTTTATTTCTCTCCTCGAAAATGCGTCGCGCCGCAAACTTTACCTCACCGCCATCGTCACATTCCTTCTCATGATTTCGCCGTGGCTGATTCGTAATTATTCGCTCAGCGGAAATTTATTTGGCACGGCCGGTTATGCCATCTGCCAGAACACACCCGCTTTTCAGGAAACGCGCTTGGAACGTTCGATGGATTCGGACTCTATTTTCAGCAAAGTTTTCTTCGCCGATTACCTCAGAAAATTTATGGTGAACACCCGCAACATTTTTGAAAATGAATTGCTGCGTTTGGGGGGAAGTTGGCTCACCGCTTTTTTTATGGTTGGCCTGCTGATTCCGCTGGAAAGAAAAGAGCAGTCCCAACTGAGGGTGTTTCTTCTATTTTCTTTTGGAGTTCTGTTGTGTGCCCAAGCGCTGGGGCAGACCCACTTGAGCGCAGACTCGCCGCAAATCAATTCTGAAAATTTGTTAATTTTGACGGCTCCGTTGGTCATCGCTTTTGGCGTGGCCCTTTATTTTGATTTGCACCGACGGGTCACATTTTCCGAACCGTTTCTTCCTTACGCCATTACCCTGTTTTTCTGCGGAATCATATCGCTGCCATTGGTTTTTACCGTTCTCCCGCCGGGAACGAATCCGATCGGCTATCCACCATATTATCCGCCGATTATCCAGGAAACATCTCGATGGATGCGTAAAAATGAATTGATGATGAGTGATGTGCCTTGGGCCGTCGCTTGGTACGGAAATCGTCAATGCGTGCCGCTGTCGCAGACTTACCCGAACGAGTTTTTCCGGATGAATGATGATGTCAAAACCGTTCAGGCACTTTACCTGACGCCAAAGACGATGGACGGCCGGTTTCTTTCGCAAATGGTTAAAGATCGCCAAAGCTGGGGCCGTTTTGTGTTGGAAAGCCTGTCCAAAGGAGAAGTGCCCGATGGTTTTCCTTTGAAAAAATCGCCCGCTGGCTTTTTGCCGGATCAGTTCTTTTTGACCGATTGGGAGCGGTGGACAACGGGTGCGGAGTAGTGTACAAAACCAAAAGAATATTTGACAATGATTGATTCCGAGATAGAACTCCTTAACTGTCGTAAAACAATGCTTTGGACGTTTTTAAGCATTTTTGGGTGAGACGATTTATTATGAAAAAATTTCTAACTTCCACGGGCTTGGTTGCGCTTAGTATATCGGGAGTGCATGGCGCAATTAGTCATGATCTGAGCGCCATCGAATCCTCGAAACCCTGGAGCGTTTCTGCTGCCTTGCGTGGGTTTTACGATGACAATTACACGACCTCTCCTAACGACATTAAGCGGGAGTCTTTTGGATACGAATTCACGCCTTCTGTTTCCCTCAATCTGCCATTCGATCAAACATTTTTCGGTGTCAGCTACGAATATTCGCTGAAATACTACGAAGACCGCCGCCCTGACCACTACGACCAGAGCCATAAATTTGATCTGCGTCTCGATCACTCTTTCAGCGAGCGTTACAAAATCGAAGTAAATGATTCTTTCGTTATCGCTCAAGAACCAGAAGTTCTCAGCCCCGGTGGTGGAGCACTTGCAACGCCGTTGCGGACGGATGGAGACAACATCCGTAATTTGGGATCAATTGACTTTTCGGCGCAAATGACTGAGTTGCTTGCGTTGGAACTGGGTTACGCGAATACATTTTACGATTACCAGCAGGAAAATAATGGTGATGAATTCGATCAAGCGGCAGCCCCAAGTCGCTCTGCGTTGTTAGATCGCATCGAGCAAAAAGCTTCGATTGACCTGCGCTGGCAAATGTTGCCGGAAACCGATGGCATTGTGGGCTATTCATTTGGGATGGTGGATTTTACCAGTAATGAAAAAGTTGGGCTTAACACCGATACTGGCGAGACGATTTCGGCTGACATTCGCAACAGCCGCTCTCATCAAGTGTATGTTGGAGCGGATCATCGATTTAGCTCACGGTTAAACGGTTCGATCCGTGTCGGCGGCCAATATACTGACTATTACAATCAAGGAGATAACAGCATTAGCCCGTATGCTGATGCTAATTTGACCTACCAGTATGGCCGCGGCGATTATATTCAGGTTGGAATTAATCACACCCGCAATCGGACTGACGTCGCTTCATTTGATTCCGCGAACCAAACGACGTTGGATCAGGAAGCCACTGCCATTTATGGGAATATCAATCACAAATTTACCCCAAATTTGGTCGGAAGTTTGCTCGTGCAAGGTCAGAGATCCACTTTTCAAGGCGGTTCAGCTGACGGAGATGTTGAGTATTTTCTCATCAGCGGATTAAATCTTACTTACCACTTTAATCCTCATCTTTTGGCTGAGGCAGGCTATAACTTCGATCGGTTGGATTCGGATGTTCTCGGCCGAAGTTACTCGCGTAACAGGGTTTACCTTGGTGTCCGCGCCACATACTAAATAAAAATTTGATATTTAGATAAGAGGCTGCACATTTCAGCCTCTTATTTTTTTTGATGTATGGATACTAAATTACCTGATGCCCCAGAGATGAAACTTCATTTTCTGGACTACTGGCGCATCATCCGTTTGCGTAAAACGGTCATTTTACTCGTTTTTCTTCTTGTCGTGATTACGACCACCGCCGTGACGTTTATGTATCCCAAAACGTACGCCAGTTGGGCCCGGATCAAGGTTGAAAAAGACATTCCTGTGGTAAGCGGCATCGATAACAAACAAAATTTTTCCTCCTACGACCCGTATTGGCTGCAAACCGAATTTGAAGTCATCCAATCTTCATCCGTTCTGAACGAAGTGGTCAAAAAACTTGGTTTGAACGAACGATGGGCACCTCGCTTGGGAGTTCCAGAACTGAAAACGGAAGAAACTTACGAGATTTTAAAAGGACAAATTAGTGTGCGCCAATCACGCAACACCAGTTTGATCGAAATTTGGGTTTACAGTCCGGACATGAAGGAAGCTGCGGAAATCGCTAATACCGTGGCTGACGTCTATCGCGAAAGTCGTTTGAAAGAACGCAAGCAATCCCGCGAAGAGGGAGTTGCCTCTCTGCGTGAACAGTTTCAAGAACGCGAAAAAGAAGCGGAAATTGCCAAGCATTCACTTGATGAATTACGGCGGACTAATGACATTCCGGACCTGGACGGCTCAACGATCAGCACCACGCTGTTGAACACCGATACCTTGCGGAGCTTGGAGCAAGCCCGCCTCAAAGCCCAAGGTGAGTATGATGACGAGGCAACCTTGCTAGCCAGTGTCAGTAAATTGAGCCGTGCCCAACTCCGAACGTCCTTGGCCACGGTTTATCCTTTTGATACCCAACTCACAACTCTCGCCGAAAAATTAGGGTCAGGTCAGCAGCAACTCACGTCCTTGCTCAAAGAATATACTCCTGAACATTCCGAGGTGAAAAAGGCGCAAGCCATTGTTGATTTGGTATCTACCCAGCTTGACGAGAAAATTGATGGTATTCTGATTGGACTAAAAACTCGCACCGAGCGGTTCAAAGCACGACTGACCGAAGCGGAATCTCAAGTTCGCGCTGCTCGCGAGAATGAAAACTTGGTTGCTGCGAAATATCGCCCCTATTTTGATGCCAAACGCGATCTTGAAAATTTGCAACGGGTCAAAGACGCGCTCACCTTAAAAATTGCTTCGGAAAGCATCGAAACTGAATTGCCCACCTCATCCATTGTTCAGGTCACTGACAAAGCGGTGCTCAATCCACGGCCGGTCAAACCCAACAAACTTTTTAACATCGGTTTAGGCGTAATCGTTGGGTTAATCGTTGGAGTCGGTCTTGCCTTCTTCATTGAATATCTCGATACGAGCGTGAAGACGATTGATGACGTGGAACGCGCGCTCCAAGCTCCGGTGCTGGGTGTCATTCCGCAAAATGTCGGGGTGTTGCTCGAAGAAGGCCCAGATACTCCGCACGCTGAAGCTTATCGCGTTTTGCGGACGAATGTCCTGTTCTCGCGCAAAGATGAAAAGTTTAACACCCTTTCCGTTCTCAGTGGCGGCGCCGGTGAAGGCAAATCAACTACTCTTTTGAATCTTGCCACCATTTTCGCCCAAAACGGGAGTCGTTGTCTGGTGGTGGATTCAGATCTCCGCCGGCCCAGCATCCATAAAGTATTAAAGCTCTCGAACTCCATCGGGCTGACCAACTATTTACTGAAACAGAATTCGCTCGAAGAAGTCATCCAGCGAACTCAACTTCCGACATTGGATTTTATGCCCAGCGGAAAATTACCGAGCAGCTCCATGGGTATTTTGAGTTCCGAAAAAATGAAAGAACTCATTCTCGAACTTAAGCAGCGTTATGACTTCGTGTTTTTCGATTCGCCCCCGTTGTTGGGTGTCAGTGATGCTTCCATTCTTGCCAGCGAGATGGACATGGTTTTGCAGGTCATTCAATACCGCCGCTATCCGCAACCGATGACGCTCCGCGCCAAGCAAATGGTGCAAAAAGTGGGCGGCAACCTTCTTGGAATTGTTCTGAACAACATCAACATGAGTCAGGACGAAAATTATTATTATTACAGCGGTTTTTACGAATATTCTAAACAAGATGACGAGCTCGGTGTCAAAACCGGTAAAGCGGCAAAAAAGCGCGAAATTGTCAAAACTTGAAACGCACCTAGTTTGTAAAATGAGTAATATGAACATACGGAAATGGGTTGGTTTGTGGTTTTTCTCGCTGGTCATAGCTTGTGGTTTAACCGGATGCGAAACTGGGGCCGTTTATCAAGAACCCGATCCAGAGGCTGCGACGAGAGAAGACACTTTACGCATTGGCGATACGGTGAAAATTGACTTCTCAAACTTGAGCGAACGCCAAATATCGCCGCACGAAGAGCAGATCAAAGGGGACGGCAGCATTACCCTCCCATTGGTTGGCACTTTTCAGGCCGCAGGAAAAACGACCGGCGAACTCCAAAAAGAAATTCAAAAAGCCTACAGCAAATATTATGTTTCGATGAACGTAACCGTCAAAGCGCCGGAACGTTATTATTCGGTCGGTGGCGAAGTCCGGAGTCCAAAACGCGATGTGTATGTCGGAGGCACGACCGTAATCAAAGCCATTCAGTCAGCGGGTGATTTCACCGAATTCGCTCGTCGTAATAAAGTCATTCTCACCCGCGCCAATGGAAAAACTTTGACCGTTGATTGCGACAAAGCATTGCGTAATCCGCGATTGGATTTGCCGGTTTACCCCGGCGATACCATCCATGTGCCGCGCCGCTATTTTTAATGATCCAGCTTAAAATTCTTTCCGGCAAAAAGGCGGGCACCGAAATGGTTGTCCGCCGTTTTCCTTTCTACGTGGGACGCTCTACCGCTTGCGGACTTTCCCTCGACGATCCGGGCGTGTGGGAAAAACATTTTCAAATCCAGCTTATTTCTCTGGAAGGTTTTACGTTGGTCACGGAACCCAGCACCACTGTGGTGATGGATGGAAAAACCGTTCAACAGGCCGCCTTGCGCAACGGTGACGTAATCGAAATCGGACTCGCGAAAATTTTGTTTGGACTCAGCGCAACGCAGCAGAAAAGTTTGGGCCTTCGCGAATGGTTGACATGGATGGCGCTGGCTCTGTTGTGCCTAAGCCAATTCGCCCTCATCTATTATTTGCTCGGCTAGTTGGGCGAAACTGCTGGCGAGACTTCAGTGCCGAAAGTGTCGGATGCCCGTAAACGCCATCGCTAGATTGCGCTCATCTGCCGCTGCAATGACCTCAGCATCGCGCATGGAACCGCCCGGTTGAATCGCGGCGGTTGCTCCCGCCTCCGCGGCGGCAATCAATCCATCGGCGAACGGGAAAAAAGCATCGCTGCACACCACGCTCCCTTTTAACGACAAACCGGCTTCACCCGCTTTCCAAACCGCAATCCGGCTCGAATCCACGCGACTCATCTGACCTGCTCCGACTCCCAAAGTAGAACAATCTGAAGCGTAAACAATTGCGTTTGATTTCACATGCTTGACCACGCGCCAGCCGAAAAGCATCGCTTCCAATTCGGCCTCAGTTGGTTTCCGTTTCGTGACGATTTTTAAATCGTTTACCGTGATCGTTTTCAAATCGCGTTCCTGTATTAAAAATGAATTCGCCGTCACACTCCGCACCTCGAGAACATCCGCTTTTGACGGAGTTTTCAACAACTTGATCAGTCGAAGATTTTTCTTTTTCTGCAACAAAGCCAATGCGTCCGGCGCAAAATCCGGCGCGACAATCACTTCGCTGAAAATTTCTGAAATCGCCTCGGCACAAGCCAAGTCCAACGTTTGGTTCGTGGCGATAATTCCGCCGAACGGCGCTTGTTTGTCCGTGGCAAACGCGCGTGCCCACGCTTCGCGCAAAGTTTCCCCGCGCCCGACTCCGCACGGATTGGTGTGTTTTAAAATAGCAAGTGTCGGCAATTCGCCGGAAAATTCGCCGATCAAACTCGCGGCAGCCGTCAGATCCAGAATGTTGTTGTAGGAAAGTTCCTTTCCGTGCAATTGCTGGAAAAAATTTTGAAAATCTCCATAAAGCGCGGCTTGCTGGTGTGGATTTTCTCCGTAGCGGAGTGATTGCGATTTTGTCGCAGAAATTATTATTTCGTCAGGAAACGCGCTTTCGTTTCCGCCAAATTGTTTCGCCAAATATTTTGCAATCGCACCGTCGTAAGCGGAGGTGCGCGCAAAAACTTTGGCGGCCAACTTCTGCCGAAATTGCGCCGCAGTATTTCCGTTTACTTTGATTTGGTTCGACACCTCAGTGTAGTCCGTTGGATCAATAATGACCGTCACGCTTTCGTGATTTTTAGCCGCACTGCGCAGCATGGAAGGCCCGCCGATGTCGATATTTTCAATCGCTTCCGGCAAAGTAACGTTCGGCTTTGCGACGGTTTGCTCGAACGGATAAAGATTCACCACGACCAAATCGATGGGTTTGATTTCGTGCTTTTTTGTCGCGGCTTCATGTTCGGCATTGCCGCGAATGTAGAGCAAGCCGCCGTGAATTTTCGGATGCAACGTCTTGACCCGGCCATCGAGCATTTCGGGAAAGCCGGTGTAGGCGCTCAAGTCGCTGACGGTAATTCCCTGTTCACGAAGAAATTTCGCCGTGCCGCCCGTGGAAATAATTTCCACACCGGCATCGCGCAAAGTTTGCGCAAAAGGGAGCAAGCCAGTTTTGTCGAAAACAGAAATAAGCGCACGCTGAATTTTCACGGCGGATAAAATCCTCAGAGACTGGAAGCGCGTCAATCGGCAATTATTTTCTCCTCTTGAAAAAAAAGTGAGGCTGATTAGCTTTAACTCACTTGCAACTGGAACGAAAATTTTTCTCTCTGGCGCAATGGAGCAAACGGGCGCTGCCCTTCCTGCTGATTCCAGTTCTTTTTCTCTCGCTGTTTCTCTCTGCGGACCGCTCGCTGCATGAGCAATTGCATAAAGATGCCTCGGAACCGTCTCATCAATGCGCCATCACAATTTTTGAACAGCAACAGCTCGTCGCCAGCGATCCAATCGTTATCGAAATTCAACCCCACTTTGGTTTGGTCTCGCTGATTGGCATTGAGGATTTTAACGTTTTTTCTGACCACACGTATCGATTTTCCGCCTCGCGCGCTCCGCCTGTCCTTCTTTCTCCACTCGCTTAAACCGTCCATTGGGGCGGCTTGTTTCAATTCACTTTAGTTTTTAGAGCGCAATCACGCGCAAAATTTCGATGCAGTTAATACGGAGAAAATTATGAAAAAATTTAAAATAGTAGGGTTGTCGTTTGCCCTTTGCCTGAGCGCAATGACGCTTTCGGCTCAAGCGACCAATGAAGTAGCGCAATTCAAAATGCAATTGCAGCAGATGCAGGAAAGTTTCGACAAAGTTACGCGCGCGCAACAGCAACAAATCGAAGCGCTCACGAAAAAGTTGGATGAGTTTACAAAAACACAAACCTCTCCAGCCCTCGTTGCGCCAAAAACGGAGGAGCAGAAAAAACTCGAAACAGAATTAGCAGCGGAACTTGTCAAAGATCCCGAAACAAATTCCGTTCCCAACTCAAAACTTAAAATTCAAAACTCACAGCTTTCCGGCCCAATGACCATCGCGCGCGCTGGATCGGCTTACATGAACATCAGTTTTGATGCGCTGATCGACGCCGGTTTTTCTTCCGCTGGCGATCCTTCCGCGCAACTGCAACTCGGCGATCACGATCCGCAAAAGCGCGGATTTTCCCTGCGCAATGCGGAAATCGCTCTCGACGGCGCGGTGGATCCATACTTCAAAGGTTTCGCGAACATCGTTTTCAAACTGGAAAACAACAACGAAACCGCCGTCGAATTGGAGGAAGCGTTTCTGCAATCCACGTCGCTGCCCGGGAATTTGCAATTGAAGGCCGGACAATTCTTCACCGCGTTCGGGCGACAAAATCCGCAGCATCCGCATCAATGGGCTTTTGTGGATTCGCCGATTATTTCGACGCGCGCTTTTGGCCCGGACGGTTTGCGCAATGTGGGGACGCAACTTTCGTGGCTCGCGCCCACGCCGTTTTACACGGAATTATTTCTCGGTATTTCCGACGGTGAAGGTGGCACCGCGCACAGTTTTAGAAACACGGGTGAGGACGATGGCACCGGCGTAAATCGTTTTGCCGGGCGCGCCACAACTGATCGCCATTTGCGCGGGCCGCAGGATTTATTGTTCACGCCACGCGTTGTTTCTTCATTTGAAATCACCGACACGCAAACGTTGGTCGGCGGACTTTCGGGAGCGTTCGGCGCAAACGACACCGGCCCGCACAGTCGGACGGAAATTTACGGCGCGGACATTTTCTGGAAATGGAAACCGGCGAATGCGCAGGCGGGTTTTCCATTTGTCTCGTGGCAAACCGAAGCGATTTATCGCCGGTTCGGCGCAGGTGCTGATGCGTTCGCGCCCACACCGTTGCGTTCGGAAAATATCAAAGATTGGGGCGCGTATTCGCAGGTGTTGTGGGGATTCAAACCGCGTTGGGTGACTGGAATTCGCGGCGATTATGCGAGCGGCAATTCCGATGCATTTGATTCACAAGACCAGTTTCGCGGAGAGCGGTATCGCGTTTCACCAGTGCTGACATTTTACCCGAGCGAATTTTCCAAGCTGCGACTGCAATATAATTACGATCAAGGCGAACACTTCGGAACCGAACATTCCGTTTGGCTGCAATTGGAATTCCTCCTCGGAGCACATGGGGCACATAAGTTTTGAAAATTTTTTAACCACGAATGCACACGAATAAACACGAATTTAAAATATGAAAAAATTATTTAGTCTTTTTGCAGCAACTTTGTTTGCTGTTTCGGCGCACGCGAAATTAAACGTCGTCGCCACCACCACCGATTTCGGTGCGATTGCGCAAGAAATTGGTGGGGACAGAATCGACCTCGTCACCCTCGCCAAGCCGACGGAAGATCCGCATTTCGTCGATGCCAAACCGAGTTTCGTGGTGAAACTAAATCGCGCCGACGCCCTCATCGAAGGCGGGGCGGAATTAGAAGTGGGTTGGTTGCCTCCGCTCGTCGATGGCTCGCGCAACTCAAAAATCGAAGCGGGGAAACCTGGACGAATTTCTTGCAGTGAAGGTATTTCGCTGTTGGAAATTCCTAGTTCCCTGGACCGCTCGAAAGGCGACATTCACGCTGCAGGCAATCCGCATTACATGACCGATCCGCTCAACGCAAAAATTGTGGCCGAACATATTGCCAATGCCTTTTGCCAACTTGATGCGAAATCGTGCGACCTGTTCAAAGCGAATTTGAAAAAGTTCAACGAACGACTCGACGCAAAAATGGCGGAATGGCAAAAAATGCTCGCGCCCTTTGCCGGACAGCAAGTGGTGACGTATCACAATTCGTTGCCTTATTTTGCGAAACGTTTTGGGTTGAAAATGGATTTATTTCTCGAACCGAAACCGGGGATCCCACCGACTCCCGCGCATCTGGCCGCAGTGATTACGAAGATGAAAACAGAAAATACAAAAGTGATTTTGGCTCAACCGTATCAAAATCGTAAAACGGCAGAAGCGGTCGCAGGACATACGGGCGGAGTGGTGGTCGATTTTCCCACGTTTCCACGGGGCACTTCAGAAACCTATGAAACCTGGATGGACGGCGCGGTAAAATCGCTGGCAAAAGCATTTGAAGGGAAAAAATAATTTTATAAAAAATCAGAGCCTACTTACGTCGGCTCCTACTATTTTATATTTATGAGTGACGCATTAAGATTCATGTTATGGCCGACGGTGGCTTGCCTGGCATTGCCGGGATTATTGGTTTACCTCGGCCTGCACATTATTCGCCGCGAAGTAATCTTCGTCGATCTGGCGTTGGCGCAAGTCGCCACCCTCGGGACGTGCGTTGCCATTTTGTTACATCACGACCCGCATGATTGGCAAAGCTACGCCATGTCCGTTGGATTCACGCTGATAGGCGCGGCGGTTTTCTCGCTCACGAGAACCAGGAATCACACCCGCGTTCCGCAAGAAGCCCTGATTGGAATTATCTACGTGGTGGCAGCGGCGGGAGGAATTTTATTGTTGAACAACAGCCCGCACGGCAACGAAGAATTGAAACAAACCATGGTGGGCGAGTTGCTCTATTTGCAGACCGGCGAGCAAGTTTTGAAACCGTTTATCCTCTTTGTCGTGATTGCCGTGGCGCATTTTATTTTTCGGAAAAAGTTTCTCATGATTTCCTTTGATCCGGAGCGAGCTGAAGCGGAAAAACTTTCGGTGCGCGGCTGGGATTTTCTTTTCTACGCGCTGTTCGGAATCGTGGTGACAACATTCGTTCACATCGGCGGCGTGCTGCTGGTTTTTTCCTACCTGATTGTCCCGGCGGTTTGCGCAAATTTCCTGGCAACAAAACTTCGCTGGTTGCTGCTGATCGGCTGGATCGCCGCCACGCTCGCCAGCGTTGTCGGTTTGTTTGCGTCCTATCAATTTGATTGGCCAACAGGAGCAGCCATCGTTTGCACATTGGGTGGGGAACTCGTTTTGGTGCTGATTGGAATAATGCTGGTAAACGCCTTTCGCAAAAATGGAGTAAACCCACATGGAAAAGTATCCAGACCGTCCGAAAAAGAAGCGGCACCAAAGTGAGGGCGAGGTTTTCGAACTGTCAAAGAAAACTCGCTTTACAAGAAATCGTTTGGCGGTAACTTGAATTAACTTAAGACAAAATTTATGCGAAATTTCCTTTTTTCGATTGCCTTGGCTGGTTTGGCCCTGTTTTCCGTCGGTTGCGCTGGTCCTGAACACAAACTTGGCCGCGGGATCACTAATTTCACGGAAATTCCTCGGGGTGGAGAATTCCGCCGTTCGATGGAACAAACTGCTTTGTTCAATGGTCCTGAAGCGGCTTATACCACCGGTTTTATCCACGGAGTTCATCGGAGCATTGCCCGCACATTTGTGGGTGCTTACGAAATTATAACCGCGCCTTTTCCGCCGTACGACCCGGTTATTTTTCCAGTGAATCCGCTTTATCCAGATAATTATAAACCCAACCTTGTGGCAGATTCCATTTTCGCAACCGACACTCACCTTGGCTTTTCTGGCGGCGACGTTGCCCCATGGTCGCCCGGTAGTCGCTTCTCAATTTTTGACAATTAATTAAAGCCATTCTCGAGCGCCAACATTTCGATGTTGGCGCTTTTTTATTTCCATGACGCTAGAAATTTTCTCGCCCTGCAAAGTCAATTTGCTGCTCAACATCTTGGGCAAACGCGCCGATGGCTTTCACGAATTGGAAACGGTGATGCACCCGGTTCGACTGCATGACGTGTTGGAATTGGAACGGATCGATTCCGGCGTTCGATTAACCTGCAGTGATCCAACGTTGCCGACCGATTCCAAAAATCTGGTCTATCGTGCCGCTGACGCATTTTTCAGATCAACCGGCATTTCGCATGGAGTGCAAATCCATCTGGAAAAAAAAATTCCGCACGCCGCCGGTTTGGGGGGCGGAAGTGGCGATGCCGCGACAACTCTTTTGGGGCTCAACCAACTTTTCGATTCGCCCGCGTCAAAAGAAACATTAAATGACCTCGCGGCTGCGCTTGGCTCGGATGTTCCGTTTTTCCTGCAAAAGCGTCCCGCTCTAGCCCAAGGTCGCGGCGAACAAATTCAGGCCGTCGATTTTTTTCCAGCACTTCGAGGAACCTACATTCTGCTGGTTCATCCCGGTTTTGGAATTTCTACTCCATGGGCCTATCAACAGCTTTCAAAGTTTCCGCTCGCGCTCAATGGACAACCGGGACGCGCTGCAACTTTAATTTCGCTCTTACAAAACGACAATTTGATTGCGGCCGTGCGCGAATTTTACAACTCATTGGAAGTTCCCGCGCTCCACAAATACCCTCTGCTCGTGTTGTTTCAGGCATTCTTTCGCGAAAATGGGGCGGTGGTTTCGTTGATGTCGGGCAGTGGTTCAGCCACGTTTGCTTTGGTTCACGGAAAAAAAGCCGGTGAGGAACTTCTCGAAAAATTCCAAACAAAATTTGGCGGTGACTTTTGGACAGCCCTCGTTCCTATTTCAGACTGAAAAGAAAATTCTCTTGGCGGATTTTAGGCGACGGCGTAATTTGTCCCCGCGTTGTCCGATGGTGTAACGGTAGCACAAGGCCCTTTGGAGGCCTTTGTCATGGTTCGAATCCATGTCGGACAGCCACTTCTGCCACAATTTCCTCAGTCTGGTTCAAAGATACCGTAGATTGTTTTCGTTAACGTCTGTCTCAAATTAACTAATTTTAATTCTGCTGTAGCCAATGCGCGTTCCCCCCTCGCTGAAAATAGCGAAACGCACTGTCACTGAGGGAATTTTTAATCGTCGCCTGTAACTCTTCTTGTAACTGCCGCAAGCCAGCCGCTTTTTGTTCTTCGTTAAGTGACACGTTGGACTGAAGTTTTTCCAAACGTTGGCGGGCAGACTTGTTCGCTTCGAAAATTTTTATCGCGCTCTCCTCGGGCAAATCATACTGCTGCGTAAGCCAATAAAGATTTTGGAACTCGTAGCCCTGGGCCCGTTGATATTCAGCATAGCGTTGCTCTCCCAGCTGAGTTTTGATTTGTTCGTTGACCTGGTCAAGGCCCGCGCGGTTTTGTTGCGCAGATTGTTCGTCATTGGGATTTGTGTAGGCAAATTCGTCCTGGTGTTTCTTCAGGTTGCGAAAGAGGTCGCGAAATTCCTGTTCGGTCGGATGAAATGCCGCCAGATGATGCCGCAAAGTTTCCGCGACTTCATCGTTGCGCAATTGAAAATCCTCCAACTCAGCCGGTGAAAGAAGTTTCGTCAATTCAGCTTCCCGCTTTTGGTAGGCCTCACGAAGAGTTTGCCAGTCAGGCGCGTCCTCGTTTGTATCAGCTTCCCCCAGGAGCGATTTTTGAAGGGTATCAAATTTTTGCAAATGAGTGCGGACTGCTTCACGTTTTTCAGCCGGGATGGAATCGAGTTTCCAGGAAGTTTCAATCGGGGCGAGCGCGTAGTTTTCCGATTCCTCATCGAGATCAATCCCAAGCAGTTCATGAACGAGGGCGCGTTTTTCCTTTTCCAAATCACGCACAAGTTGTTGCGACGCGGTTCGACTCTGAACCGAGCTGGATTTATTGGGCTGCCACCAGGTTTTGCGTGCGCGATTTTCATTGAGCAGC
The DNA here is from genome assembly GCA_046595315.1 of Limisphaerales bacterium. Taxonomy (GTDB): domain Bacteria; phylum Verrucomicrobiota; class Verrucomicrobiia; order Limisphaerales; family CANJXF01; genus CANJXF01. Next base: position 9,982 of record JBKJOZ010000133.1, on the reverse strand, counting down.
TCAGCCTGGCGCGCAGAATAAAGCCGGTTCACATCGGCGATGATGACGTCGCGAATGGTCTCTTCCGGGCAACCGATGCCACGCATGTTTGCGATGTATTTTCTGTAATCTTCGGACTCAATCTGGCGCCAGTTAAAATTAGTTGTGGAAATTGTTTCTGTGCTAGAAAGCGTTGGTTTTTTGGTGATGTTATTTTTTAAAACAAAAGGCTGCGTTTGCCGGTAATAAACAAGAGCAACGCCCAGCGCAAGATTCAGAAATAGCAAAGCGACGATGACTTTTTTCATTACGGTTCCGTAATTTTAAGTTCGATTCGGGAAAATTCATTTCCCTCAATGACAACAATGCTCAATTCGTTGGCGCTTTCGAAAATAAGCTTGCTGGACCGCACAAAATTTTCGAAAGGTTTGCTTTCCACTTCGTCCACTACGATGAAGTTTTTGCCGCCACGTTTGGCTGCGAATGCGGTCCGTTTGCCTCCCGGACTAAAGGCGAGTGTACCGTCGAAAATTCGCTCGTATTCTTTTCCTTCCGCACCATTCACGACGGCAAACTGTTTCCCGCCGCGCGTTGCGACGAACCCGAGTTGTTTGCCGTCCGGACTGAATAAAAAATCATTATTTTGGATCGTGTCGTATTCGTCACTCTCGACGTCATCTGCAACGACGAGGCGTTTGTTCTGGTGCGCGGCAATGTAGGCGAACCGTTGACTATCGGGACTGAAAATAGTCTGACCGATTCCATCGTAATTTTTCTGTTCCACGCCATCGAGGACTACAAATTTCTTCCCATTTTTCACAACGGCAAATGCGAGCCGCTTGCTATCAGGACTGAAGGTAAACGCGCCGAAGCCGTTATATTCCGCGCCCGGCAGACCGTCCAAAACCACGCGCTGTTTTAATTCGCTGCCTGCGCTAAAAACGAGATGTTCGCCGTCTGGGCTGAAGTGAAGCGATTTGATTTCTGGATAAATATCCCCTTCCTTCCCGTCCACCACCACGAATTGGCCGTCAGACTTTGCGGCCGCATAGGCAAGATGATTTCCACGTGTGCTGAAAGTGAGTGTGCCGCCAACAATGCCATCGTAACCTCGTTGCGGCGCTGAGTTAACAATGATGAATTGTTTTGCGCCGAGCGCCACGCCATAGGCAAGCGTCTTACTGTCTGCGCTAAACATCACCGATTTTGCTCCAATTAAATCGTATTCTTTTCCGGCAACACCATCGAGCACGACGAATTGTTTTTGGCCACGGCGCGCCCCGTAGGCGAACCGCTTGCCGTCGCCGCTAAATCGAATATTGCTTGGCGCAATGCCGTCTTGCGCGGCCTCTTCTTTGCCATCGAGCACGATGAACTGCTTGCCGTCACGAGCAGCCCCAAACGCGACGTGACGATTGTCCCCACTGACCACAATTGTTTCCTCCGCAATACCGGGTAGTTTTTTTCCAAGCGAAATTATTTTAGCAGCAATTTTTAATTTTGGCTCAGCCGCATCCATTGGAAACGCGAGTGATCGAAGCAAAATGAAAGTTGCGATGGCGATTCTCATTAATTAAAAGGCGGCTTCAACAGATTGATCCGTCGAAACCGCCCTTTCAAGATGCGAAGATCTTACGGCAGAGTTTTGGCCGTGTATGTGTTTTCGAAATGAATCAGATCCGTGTCTGAAGCGAGCATCGCATTCTTGGCCCAAGCGTAGCTGATGAATCCCGCGAAAGCGCAATTCTTAGCGGCAGTGCTGCGGGCGTTGATGGCATTATCCCATCCTGCATAAGAAGCCCCTGAACGTCCCCAACCGGTGTTAGACACAGTTTGCCCGAAATGCTCGACGAGATACATCTTTGTTGTGGAAACACCACGCGCCGCGTAGCTGTTTTTAGAATTCTGATATTGCGTCTGGCACCAGCTGATCGAATTGCCGTTCGCGTTGATTTCCTGCCCGCTTAAATAATTTTCAATTCCGATGTAGGCGTAACTGGAAACCCGTTGCCAGTCGGCATCATTTGCGCCCGGATTATCAAAAGGCGAAGCAACAATCACTGTATGTGCGTAGGTGTTTTTCAATGCAGCGCACAAATCGCCGACCCATGTTCGATAAGCTTGGTTCACTGGCCATGTGCCTGCAGAAATTTCATTCAGAAAAATCCAGGTTGGCTTTACCCCACTGGTAGTGAAAAGCGGAATGACATAATTATTTTCGATATCCGCCGCCTTTTGCGCGCCGGTCATCGTTGTCCAGTTGTCGTTCATCGTATTGTAATAAACGCAAAGAAAGTTGCCGTTAGCATTCACTTCGGCACGGTGGGCGTCTGAACCCATCGAAAGAAAATGACCATTGGGACGGCTCGAGTTGGTTTTCCAATTGAGGGCGTCAAATTGGGCCTGACAAAAATGATCATCAGGCGAGCAGGGGCAGCAGAATGTCGCTACCTCGAATCGCCGGTCGGCGACACCGAAGACAATTGAGGGAATGGAGCAGATCGCGAGCAAGAGACAACTGACGCGAAGGTGATGGAGTGGATTTTGATTCATATATTTTAGGTTTGGGATTTGACGTTTAGACACAGCCGTCCTCTGAATTTTCGGGTGGTGTCGCTGCCATCGAAAACCTATTAGCGTCGCCTGTCAATCAGGCTTTACCGACAAGAATGATAGGTGAAACCCTGCTGGCAAATTACTCGCTAACCATCTCGCGAAATCACCAGCACGGCGCCGTGCGCGTTGAGCCCGAGGTTGTGTTTTCCAGCCCCGCATTAGAAAGATGCGGGAACCCGGCCCATGCGATCCGTGGCCATCGATTTCGCCCACCGCCCGCCAAGTTTCAGTCCTCGGAGAAAAGATATTCTAGATCGATTTGGGACAGGTTGCGCGCGAAGCCTTCTTCACCCAAAACATCCGCAATGGTTTGCGCTTTGCGTTGCTGCAAATCCCAGATTTTTTCTTCGACGGTTCCCGGTGCGATCAAGCGATAGGCGTTGACGGTGCGAGTTTGTCCGATGCGATGGGAACGATCGATCGCTTGTGCTTCGACCGCTGGATTCCACCAGGGATCATAAAGCACCACGTAACTGGCAGTTGTGAGGTTCAGGCCCGTTCCAGCGGCGCGCAGGCTGAGCAAAAAGAGCGAGCCTTTTGGGTCGTCTTGAAAGGCGTTGACGACGGCTTGGCGATCCTTGGTTTCGCCCGTCAAAATGTGGGTGGAAATGTTGCGTTGCTGACATTCTTTTTCCAATAGTCGCAACATCTGGACGAATTGGCTGAAGACCAAAACTTTTTGGTTATCGGCGAGGAGCGGCTCTAATAATTCAAACAACGTTTCGGTTTTGCCGGACGCGGCGTCGTTGCCCACCAGTTGCGGGTGGCAGCAAATCTGACGCAAACGTGTGAGCGCTGCCAAGACGTGAATCGTGCTTTTGCCCAAACCTTTTTCGGCCACGGTGTTCATGACTTGATCGCGACTGCGCCGCAATTCCGCCAAATAAAGTTTGCGTTGTGCTTCGCCCAAATCGCAATCGCGGCGTTCCTCGATGCGGTCGGGCAAATCGCGAGCGACCTGTTTTTTGAGACGACGCAACATGAGTGGGCGTAGTTTCGAGGAGAGTCGGCGTCGAGCGATGCGCGCTTCCAGTTCGGAACTTGGAACGGCGGCTTCGGCACCTTCCGCGTTCCGTGCTCCGCGGTCTATGCTGACGCGTGGTTCGTATTTTTCGGAAAAATGTTCCTTTGTTCCTAAAAATCCAGGCTGAATAAAATCGGTGATGCTCCAAAGATCGAGCAGGCGGTTTTCGAGCGGCGTTCCCGTCAGCGCCAATCTTTGTTCCGCTCCCAATTGTTTGACCGACTGTGTGATTTGCGCATCTGGATTTTTGATGAACTGAGCTTCGTCGAGCACGGCCGCGCGAAACGAAAATTTCTGAAGCGCTTCAAGGTCGCGTCGCAGCAGCGCGTAGTTGGTGACGATAATGTCGTGTTGTGGAATTTTCTGCCGTAAATTGTGTCGCGCGGAACCACTTTCGAGCACAAGAACTTTCAAGTGCGGGGTGAATTTTTCCGCTTCGCGCCGCCAATTGTGCAAGACGGACGCGGGACAAATCACGAGCGCGGGTTTTGGATTTTTTGGATGTTGCGCTTGTAGCCAGGAAAGCCACGTGAGTGTTTGCAAAGTTTTGCCCAAACCCATGTCGTCGGCCAAGATACCTCCGAGCTTGTGGCGCGTGAGGTGACAAAGAAAATCAAACCCTTCTTTTTGATAGGGACGCAATTCAGCGGTCAATTTTTCCGGCAGAGGTGTAGAAACAATTCCGGTGAACTCCGCAATTTTTTTACGAAGCTCGCGGACTTCCGGCGAATCAACGAAACGTTTCAGACCGTTTTCGTCCAGATGCGCGACTTGTTCCATGCCCAGTTTTTGCGGGATGGCGCTCAGGCCATCCAGACCCAAATCGGCGAAGGCTTCATGGGCGGATTGCACTGCGCCGGAATCGAGTTCCAGCCAACCTGCGTCCGGCAAATTGACGAAGCGTCCGGTGGCCGTTTGTAAACGTTGCAAATCTGCCGCCGTCAGTTTCAAACCTTCGATTTCCCATTCGGTGGAAACGGACAACCAATCGATGCCGCTGCCTTTGACGATGAGGTGCGGACGCGCTTGTCGCGGTTGCAAAAACAAGCGATGAAAAGCGGGGTTTCCTAAATAATCCGCTTCGGCGGGGCGGGTTCCCCAGACGGTTGCGAGCGAGTTGAGAAAATTTTCGTTGGCATCGCTGATCCAGACTCCCGGCTCGGAAATAAACCAATCCAAACGACGCAACCATTGCGTCGGGGGATCGAGGCGTGGGTCGTCTAAAATCTCCGGCTTTTGATCCAGGCTAATTTTTGGATCAATCAATTGCCACTCGTGTCCAGTCCAATGCCAAAGCGTTTGGTCGCGTTCGCTGCGCGCCTGCAACCGAAGGCGCACCGTTGCATCGTTGAGTTCGAAAGTAAATTGAGGTTTCGCGGTGTGAGCGACGCAAAGTTGTTCCCAGTCGACACCTTGGGTCGGCTGGGTTTTGCGGAGTTTCGTGAGCAAACGGTGGCTAAGTTTTTTAACGGGCAATGATTTCTTTTTCGCCCAGGAATCGAGCAAATCTGTCGGCGGGCCATTGCGCAAAAGATAAAAAGTGTTGGCGATTAACACGAGGGAAGGGCGCCCGGCAAAAAACTGCACGCCATCTAACGAATGTTGTTCGCCATTCGGCAGTAGCAAATTGTGGGTAAAGGAAAGTTCGTTTTCAATCTGTTCGAGGTTCGGTTTGAGATCGGCAAGATGGCCATGAAATTTTACCAAACTTGGGCTGTGGACAAATTGCAACCGCTCGTTGTCGCCCCAGCGCACCAGCCATTGTAGCAGTTCCAAGCCAGTCAAGGTGAGGTTATCCCAAAGTCCCTCGGGATCGGGATGTGTTTCGGCCAGCCATTGTATGAATTCCCAATCCGCCGGAGAAAAAAGTTCCTGCTCGTGTGCCGAGCGGGTGGTGAGCTCGATAATTTCCGAAAGCGTTTTGGATTTTTCGCCGGTGCGTGGTCGGAACAAGTGGAATTTTACAGAAAGCGCGAAGAGTGCGGATTCTTCTTCGGCGGGAAGGGGTTCGCATAAAACACGTAACGTCGCGCGTGGCGCATCCAGATGCACTGGCGCGGGCGGAAAGAGCCAATGCTCCAGTTGTTTGACTAACTCTTGTTCTTTTTCACATTGTTCGATCTCGGCAAAACTATCCAAATTGGCGTGGGAAGTCAGTTCGGTGGGCAGCGGGCGATTCGAGCGCAGGAAAAGAATGGCGGTTTCTTCGAGGCGTTTTTTGCCTTGGACCGACATCAGCCGAGGCCACCAATCCTGACCGGCAAAATCTTTGCGCGAGAGTGAAAGTTTTTCGAAATAATCTTCGAGCAACAGCCAGGCGCGTTGCGAATCGCTGCAATCGGCGAAAATGCGAAGGAGTTCGGTGCGTTCAGCTACCGCCGCTTTTGAATCTGAAAGTTCCCGGCGCAGATCCGCCAGCGCGCCATAAGTTTTGGAGAGCACCGTGTGGTGCGCATCATACTTTGTGGTGTTTCCCGACCGGGTTGTTGAACTACTTTTACGTGTCGTCTTCGCCATGCATTACCCCATTAAAGGTCTTATATTCGCGCACAGAATGGGAGTAATGGTCAATGAGAAAGCGGGAAAATTTTGATGGGGCAAACTTCCGCGCGACGCTGCGGACGCTTTGAGGAGCGGGAGTCAGTGAAATATTCTCCAACCAGTTTTCGTAATTTGATTTTAGCGCAGGCTGTAGTCTCACCAACTCCGCTCCAAACTTTATAAAAGCGAAACGCTCGTTGTTGCCAACGAGCGTTGTGTTAATTTCAATTTTTTTCAATTATCTCCAAACCAAAAAGATGTCGCCGCCTGTGCCATATCCGAAGGAAATATCTGCTGTGCCTCCGGTGTTGGAATTGTTGAGCAGCCAGGTGTTTCCGCGCACCACGCCGCAGGTCCAAGTGCCGTTTCCATTCCAGTCACCGACGATGGGAATATCGCCGGTGGTTCCATAGGCGAACGAAATATCCGCCGCGCCGCTGGTGTTGGAATTGCTCAAGTACCACCCACTGCTGCCTCGAACGACTCCCGGGGTGAAGGTGCCGTTGCCATCCCAATCGCCCACGATGAATTTGTCGCCAGTAATTCCATAGTTAAAGGAAATGCTCGATGCGCCGCCAGAGTTGGAATTGCGCAAGAGCCAATTCACGCCTCGAACAACGCCCGGAGTCCAAGTGCCATTGCCGTCCCAATCACCGGCCACGGGCACGTCGCCCGCATTTCCGTAAGAGAAAACAATGTCCGCCGCGCCGCCGGAGATCGAATTATTCAAATACCAGAACAAATTTCCGCTCTCGTTGCGAACCACTCCACAGGTGATTGTGCCGTTGCCATCCCAATCGCCCATGATCGGGATATCGCCACCAATGCCGTAATTGAAGTCATCATCTGCTGGACCGCCGTCTAAAGTACTGCGGGTTAGCCAATTGCTGGGGGCGCGGAAGACGGCGGGTTTGACCGCTCCAGCCCCGGCGTTTTTTACGAGCGACATGTAATGGCTCCAATCCCAATACGAGCCGGGATCGGTATGAGTGTTGCAATAGGGATCAACGCCAAGATTATTTGATGCCCACGTCGGCCAACCAGAAACACTTTTCGCATTGTGGCCCACGATATGATTTCGATCTTTTCCGTAGCCAAATTTTTCGGCCAGGTGCCGGGAAATTCCCGCAGAAGCCTGATACATGGCTTCGGTGAACCATGCCGGGTTACTCGCAAAACCTTCGTGTTCCGTTCCGGTGCAGTGGGTATTCCAACAAAGCACGTGCCAGGCATAATACGACTCTCTAACCATCTGGGTAATTTCGCCCGCCGGACTGTCTGAGGAGGAATCTTTCAAGCCATTGACGCAATAATGAACGCTGGCCGAAGTGCCGGATTGTTTGAAATAGGAAATCGTCGAAAGATAATACCCTTCCATATCGTGAATGACGTGGAACTTATGCCCATTGCCGGAAGTGTACCAATGGCCCGAGTAGGCCTGATTCCAAATGGCCGGACCATAATCCGTGCTGGCAAAGGCGTCTCCCGAGGCAATTGCCAAGCCAATGCTCGCCAGTGTCGCATATAAATTCGCACTACGCTTCCAAAAAGGTTTCTGTTTTTTAGTTATCATATTTTGATTTGGGTTTTGGGATTTGGTTCGTCGTCCAACAATCTGTGGGGGATTGGGTGGTTGTAGGAGAATTCCAAAAAACTTCAACCCATTTTTTATTTAGCGGAGTACGAGCCACTGTTCCCGGGAGATACTAAACTTTGCCAATCCACTTCCGATCGTCCCAAACGGCTTTGATCGAGGTGAGGTTGCGGCGATCGAAAATATTTTTCGCGGCAGAAAAAATTTTGCCCTTTTTCAAATTATTGTAGGCATCACTCGCGCTGATGGCCACGAACTGGAGGACGCTCGGGTCGCGGTAGCAATCAATCATGCACTTGGTGCAGCCGTCGCGAATGATGCGCGTCTGGTCGAAGTCGTAGATGTTGCACATGGGCGATTCCCACGCGTGGCAGCGGTAGAGATTCAAATTCCAATCGAGATAAAAATATTTGTGGCCGCCGAGGCAGCCGAATTTCTCCGGTTCTTTGCGCAAGTGCCGCTGCATTTCAGAAAGCGATTCAGTCGGATTGACGACGGGATAACCGCTGTGGCGTTTCATTTCCTTGATTTTTTCAAAGACTTGAATGAGTTCGTCGGTTTTGTAATTCACCAGCGCGGAATCGCTGAAACTCAAATAGCTCGAAGCCAGCGACGTGAGCGGATAACTGAAAGTGCAACTGGCGAAACCGAGGGTTTTTAGAAAGTCAGGAAGCTTTTCGTAATCGTCAATAAGCTTGCTCGCCGTGACGCTGGCGGTGGTTTGAATTCCGAGTTCCTTGAAAACTTCGTTGGCGCGTTTGATTTTTTTACAAACATCGGGCAGCCCGCGATTTTTCTCATGCTTCGCGACGTCGTGCGAATCAATCGACATGATAACGCTGCTTGTGCCGTCGCTGGCCAAATCGCGCATGTTTTGCTCGGTCCAAAGCGAACCGTTGGTGCAAATCATCGCCTTGATGCCGGCCTCGGTGGCGTAACGAACCATCGCGCGAAGGTCTTTGTGCACGAGCGGTTCGCCGCCGACGAACAGCATGTAGCCGATGTGATTTTTTACCGAGATGTCGATGACATCTTTAGCTTCCTTGAGCGTGACGCTGCGACGTTGTTTTGGATCAAATTTATCAACCGCGAATCCACAGAAGTCGCATCTCGCATTGCAAAGATTGGTGATGGCGAACTGAAGATAACCAGGTCCGCCGTGTTCGAGAACTTCGCCGAAAAGTTTCAAGACACTTTTCTTCGGCTTCACGACTGGTCGTGAAAAGTCGGTCGCAGTTTGAAAATTTTCGTTAAGAGCGACCAGAAACCCCTTCTGAAATTACGCCGCAGCTTTTGCCGAAGCTAAATCAGTGCGACGTTGCGCCATCGATTTGAAAAATTCGTAGCCTTCACGCAGACGGCGAACGCAAACGTCTTTGTCTTCCAGCATCGTTTTCACGATGCGCAGAATGGGTTTCGGACGCAGGTAGTAGCGGCGATAGAATTTTTCGACGGATTCAAAAATTTCTTCTTTGCTCAGGCCGGGATATTCCAGCGCGCTTTGTTGGAAGCCATCGTCATGGACGATGTCGCTTTTATCTTTCTTGGCGAACCAACCGTTCTGACGCGCCATTTCGTAAAGCTCGGTGCCGGGATAAGGCGCGGCTAGAGAAACTTGAATGCTGAACACGTCGAGATCCATCGCGTAACGAACGGTCTGCTCAATGGTTTCTTTGGTTTCAACTGGCAAACCAAGAATGAAGGTGCCGTGAATAATCACGCCCAAATCTTTGCACGCTTTGGTGAACTGCTTGGCTTCCTCGATGTTAATTCCCTTTTTGATGCGATCGAGAATGCCTTGGTTTCCTGATTCGTAACCGACGAGGAACAAGCGCAAGCCGCAATCTTTCATGAGCTTGATCGTTTCGTAATTGACGTTCGCGCGACTGTTGCAACTCCAGGTCAAGCCAAGCGGTTTGAGTTTTTGCGCAATTTCGCGAGCGCGCGGCAAATTCGCGGTGAAGGTATCGTCGTCGAAGAAAAATTCTTCCACTTGCGGGAAAAGTTTTTTCGCATGAGCCATCTCCGCCGCGACATTTTCTGCCGAACGAACGCGATATTTGTGTCCGCCAATCGTCTGTGGCCAGAGGCAAAAACTGCATTGCGCCGGGCAACCGCGACCGGTGTAGAGCGAGAGATAGGGATCTTTGAGGTAACCAATGGAATATTTTTCGATGGTCAGATCGCGCTTATAGACATCGCTCACCCACGGCAAAACATCCATGTCG
>JBKJOZ010000046.1:0-19140 GCA_046595315.1 Limisphaerales bacterium | reverse complement strand
TCCTCCGCGTTGTCCCATTGTTGCCATGGGAGCGTCGGCGGGCGGGTTGGAAGTATTCCAACAATTTTTTGACCACATGCCTCCGGAAAGCGGCATGGCCTTCGTCCTCGTTCAGCATCTGGATCCTAATCATGAGTCGCTGATGCCGGAATTGCTGGCTTCGCACACGACCATGAAAGTGGTGCCGGCATCCGATGGATTAAAAGTTCAAGCCAACCATATTTATGTCATTGCTCCCAATGTGAGTTTGAGCATGGATGGTTGCACCTTGAGGGTGGCTCCGTTGCGGCCAAGCGCTGACCGAAAGTTGATTGATCAATTTTTCCAATCTCTCGCCGAGGATCAGCATGAAAATGTGGTTGGCATTATTTTTTCCGGGACCGGTTTTGATGGCACTGCGGGTTTGAAAGCGGTCAAGGAGCAGGGAGGCCTGACGATGGCGCAGAGCCCCGACACCGCAAAATTCGACTCCATGCCGAGCAGTGCCATTTCGACGGGTTACGTGGATTATGTGCTGCCCGTGGCGGAGATGCCCGGGCGGATTGTTGAATACATCAAGCACCTCGATCTGCTTCACCACCGTAAAGGCGACCAAACTCTTCAGGAAGAAGTGGCAAAATTTTTACCGAGAATTTTTCCGATTCTTCGCAAAAAAACGGGGCACGATTTTAGCCGCTACAAACAGAGCACGCTGATTCGCCGTGTGCAACGGAGGATGCAGGTCGTTTATTTAAATTCAGTTTCAAAATACGTTCAGTATTTGCGCGAAAATCCGGACGAGGTCGAGGCGCTTTTTAAGGACTTGCTCATTGGCGTGACGCAGTTTTTCCGGGATGCGGAAAGCTTTGAGGTTTTAGCCAGAAAAGTCATTCCGGCTTTGTTCCAGGAAAAGGGAAAAGAAAGTCAGGTTCGGGTTTGGATTCCGGGTTGCGCTTCGGGGGAAGAGGCTTACAGCTTCGCCATTCTTTTGGCGGAATTTGCCGCTCAGCTGGAAAGCGTTCCAAAAATTCAGGTATTCGCTTCGGATCTGGACGTGGAGGCGCTTGAGTTTGCGCGCAAAGCAAAATATCCAGAAGACATCGCCAATCAGGTTTCGCCGGAGCGATTGCAGAAATTTTTCAAGAAAAACGGGTCCGCCTACGAAGTCATCGACCAAATCCGTGAGATGTGCATTTTTTCCCCGCACAACTTGATCAAAGACCCTCCGTTCTCGCGCCTGGATTTAATCTCCTGCCGCAATCTTTTGATTTATTTGGAAGCGGATTTGCAGCGCAAACTTTTGCCACTTTTTCATTACGCGCTGAATCCGTGCGGCTTTCTCTTTTTAGGACCCTCGGAAAATATCGCGAGCCGAAGTGAATTATTCCGCGCCACGGATCCGAAACATCGGATTTTCCAGCGCAAACCGACCTTGCTGCATTCGCCCGTGCATGCGCCGCTGATCGATCAAGGCCGTGTGACACGGCTTCAAACGGTGGCCGCACCGCAGATCAGCGTGCCCAAGGAACTGAGTCTGGCTCGCTCGATTGAACGCGTGATTCTCGAAGAATACGCTCCCGCCAGCGTGATCATCAACGAGCAGGGGGAGGTTCTCTATTTTTCCGGAAACACCGGTAAATACCTCGAGCCGCCCTCCGGTGTGCCCAGCAACAAAATTGTGGTCATGGCGCGAAAAAATTTACGTTTGGAACTTCGCACGGTGGTCAACCGCGCTATTTCCACTGGCAAAGAAGTGATTCGGGAAAACCTTGCCCTAAAATTCGGACGAGAAGTTCAGCACATTAATTTGATTGTCCGTCCTTTGACGGAGCTGGGCAAAGACGCTGAACTTTTTATCGTCCTTTTTCTCGAATTGATTCCCGGCACTACGGCTGGGAATTCACATGAAGATTTCGCGCACCACGAACATCCGATTATCAAGCAACTGGAAGGCGAGCTTCGCATCACCAAGGAAGATTTACAGACGACGATTGAAGAGTTGGAAACTTCGAATGAAGAGCTCAAGTCGGCCAATGAAGAGCTGCTCTCGATGAACGAAGAATTGCAATCCGGCAACGAGGAATTGCAAACCTCGAAAGAAGAAATCCAATCTGCTAACGAAGAACTGCAAAATAAAGTCGAAGAACTCGATGCCGCGTTGACCCACTTGAGGCAGGCGCAGGAACAGCGCGGGCAGCTTGCGGCGATTGTGGAGGGGTCGCACGACGCCATCTATGGCATGACTTTTGAAGGAAATATTACGAGTTGGAACCGGGCCGCCGAGCGGATGTACGGTTATTCTGCCGACGAAGCCATCGGTCGGAATATTTCATTCATTGTTCCGGCAGATCGAATGCAGGAATTGGAAGGTCTTCAGGGAAAATTGAAGCATTCTCAACGCTCGGAGGTTTTGGAAACGGTTCGGCGAACGAAAGACGATCGCGAAATTTTAGTTTCCATTACTTGGTCAGCGATTCGCGATTTGAAGGGCGAAATGATTGGCGTCTCGTCTATCGCCCGGGATGTTACCGAAAAAAGAAAAGCCGAAGAAGAGTTGCGTCGATCAAACCAGCGTTTCACCAATATCGTCGAAAGTATTACCGATGGCTTTTTAGTTTTGGATCGAGAGTGGAGGTTGGTTTACCTCAATCCGCGTCAGGAAGAGATTATTGCACCTCTTGGAAAATCACGTGAAAATTTGCTGGGTAAAATTTTTTGGCAGGAAATTCCCGACGTTCTAGGCACACCGGTGGAACAAAATTTTCGTCGCGCTATGGAAAATCGCGTCACGGTGGTGTTCGAACTGTTTTATTCTCCCTTGAATGCTTGGTTCCAAGTGAGAGTTTATCCCTTGGCGGAGGAGAATGGGATTTCTATTTTCACGCAGGACATTACCCGACGGAAAAATGAGGAAGAACAAATTCAGGGGCAAGGCGCAATTGACAAGTTTACCGCAGCCATCGGCAACAGCCTCACTCGCAGCTCAGATTTGACGGAAATGCTTCGCCATTGCACACAGAGCTTCGTGGATCATCTCGATGCGGCGTTCGCCCGGGTTTGGACTTTTAATAAGGAAGAAAACGTTCTTGAATTAATCGCCAGCTCAGGGCTTTACACCCACACCCCTGGCCGGCATCGCCGCATTCCCGTCGGAGAATTTAAAATTGGTTTAATTGCCTCTGAACGCAAACCGCACCTCACTAATCACGTGATCGGTGACCCTCATGTGCCGGAGCAGGAATGGGCAAAGCGCGAGGGGATGGTGGCGTTTGCTGGTTATCCGTTAATTGTCGAAGATCGATTGGTCGGTGTGGTCGGCATATTCGCCCGCAAAGCGCTGACTGAACAAGCGCTGCAGGCCATGTCGGCGGTGGCCAATCAAATTGCAATCGGGATTGAACGGAAGCGGACGGAGAATGCGTTGCGCGAAAGTGAATCCCGTTTCCGCGAATTGTTCAGCGCCGTGCCTGTTGCCGTTTTTGTGTGCGACCGCAACTCCGTCATCATGGATTACAATCGTCGCGCGGTCGAATATTGGGGACGCGAGCCGAAAAAGTGTGACCCATCCGAACGTCACTGCGGTTCTTTGCGGCTTTACTTGCCAGACGGCACGTTCCTTCCTCATGAAAAAAGCCCGATTGTGGAGGTAATTCACACGGGCAATCCGCGCAAGAATGTCGAAGTCATTGTGGAGCGCCCTGATGGTTCAAGAATTCCTGTGCTCGTCAATTTTTCGCCGCTCAAGAATTCCGGCGGAGAAATCATTGGCGCCATCACCTCCTTTGATGACATCAGCGAACGAAAGCGAGCTGAGGAAGCGTTGCGGCAAAGTGAAGAAAGGCTCCGCGCCACGTTCAATCAAGCGGCGGTCGGGATGGCCGTGGCCGACTTAGATGGCCGTTTCCTACAGGTCAACCAGCGGTTCTCAGAAATTTTAGGTTATTCGCCCGGAGAACTCTGTCGTATGACTTTCAGAGATTTAACCCATCCAGACGATTTGCCGCAAACCAACCTCACCAATGCTCGGTTGCGCAACGGAGAAATCTCCCACTACGTCTTAGAAAAGCGTTATTTGCGCAAGGATGGCCAAATCGTATGGATCCGCGTCAGCGTCGCGTTGCTGAAAGACGCAGCGGGCGAGGCGCAACAATTCGTCGGAGTCATCGAAGATATTACACGCCGCAAAAATGCGGAAGACCAGTTACACGAAACCCGGATGCGTTTGGAGGCGACTCTTCATGCAGCGGAAATCGGCACCTGGAACTGGGACATAAAAAACAATCGCCTCACTGCGGATAGAAATCTTGCCCGCATGTTTTCCGTGAGCGAGAAGGACGCTGCGGGTGCGCCGAGAGAAACTTACATCAAGGCAGTTCATCCCGATGACAGACCAAAAATGAAGGCGGCCACGGAAGCCTCTTTGCAAAGTGAGAACGGATCCTACGAAGTGGATTATCGCCTCGTTCAACCAGACGGCTCGGTTCGCTGGGTGGTGGCGCGCGGAAAAGTCGAGCGCGACGAAAGCGGCAAACCGGCGAGAATGCCCGGCGTCGTTCTCGACATTACGGAGCGCAAACTTGCCGAAGAAGCCGGTCGCCGCAGCGAAGATGAATTGCGTGCTCTAGCCAATTCAATGCCGCAACTGGCTTGGATCGCTGAGCCCGACGGCCACATTTTTTGGTACAACCGCGGCTGGTTCGATTACACCGGAACCACTCTGGAACAAATGGCCGGATGGGGTTGGCAATCCGTTCATGATCCCAAAATGCTGCCCTCGGTTGTTGAACGGTGGAAAAGTTCCATCAGCAGCGGTGAGCCCTTTGAAATGGAATTTCCATTGCGCGGAGCCGACGGTGTTTTTCGGTGGTTTCTTACCCGTGTCAATCCCGTGCGTGGTTTGGACGGGCGTGTCGTGCGCTGGTTCGGCACGAACACGAATGTGGATGAAGTTAAAAGAACGCGGCAGGAATTGCAGAAAGCAAAAGATGAATTGGAGCAACGCGTCCAGGAACGAACCGCCTCCCTTCAAGAGACCACTGAACAATTGGAAACGTTTTGTTACACCATCGCCCACGACTTGCGTTCGCCTCTGCGTGCCCAGCAAACTTTCGCCCAGATCATTCTCGAAGATTACAAAAATGTCCTCGACGCGAACGGCTTGGATTACGCTCAGCGGATTATCAATTCCGCCCAGCGATTGGATAAACTGGTCAACGACCTTTTGTCTTACTCGCGGCTGAGCCGTAGTGAACTGAAATTTGAGAAGGTCGACCTAAACAGAGTTTTGCAAGACGTCCAGGCCAGCCTGGCCGACGAGATTCAAACTGCCGGGGCGAGCATCTCGGTGGGGCCATTATTAAAAGTATGCGGGCATGAACCGACGCTCAACCTCATCATCACGAATCTGGTGGTCAACGCTTTGAAATTTGTGGAGTCCGGCGTGTCTCCACAAATAAAAATCTGGAATGAGTCAACCCAACACACCGTTCGACTTTGGGTGCAAGACAACGGCATCGGCATTTCCGCCGAAAACACCGAGAAAATTTTTGGCGTGTTTCAGCGCTTACATCCGATGGATAAATATCCGGGAACAGGTATTGGCCTGGCGATCGTGGAAAAAGGAATCGAACGCATGGACGGGCACGTTGGCCTTGAGTCGGAAATCGGAAAAGGAAGCCGTTTTTGGATTGAGCTACCGAAGGTTGATTAGCGGATCAGTCGTAAATATTGAATCACATCCTGAAGCTGCGGCGACTTCTCAAAATAAGTCGTGACGCCCAACTGGCGGGCTCGTTTGACGTCCTTTTCGTCATCGGAAGAGCTTAAAACAATGACGTCCATTTCCTCAGTTTGTTTTTGCGCCCTCAACCATTCCAAAACCTCAAACCCGTTCTTAATCGGCATTTTCAGATCGAGGATCAACAGGTTTGGCATTGGAAATTTCTCACGGTCTGCGTAGCCCGCTTTGCCGCTCAACCAGTTTATGGTCTGTTGTCCATCTTCCACCGCGTACAACGTGTGCGGCAACTTGGCCCGAGAAAAAAACATTTTAAAAATGAGCGCGTCGTCCGAGTTATCCTCGGCCAGCAAAATGATTTTAGAACGCATTTGGTTGTCCATTATTATTTGCCCCGCGCGGCGCACGGAGTTTTGTGGAATGTTATGCCGAAAGAATCAATCTCTTTGTTCAATTCCTGAAAATGATATTCATCCGCCCAGATTTTTTGTTAATTTGAGCCGCCAGGTTCCCGAGGCGAAAGCAATGCCACTTCACATTTTCCAAAAGTTTATTTGGTTTGGTTTGGCTGCGTTTGTTCCGTTGGCCTTCGCTGAGCCAGTGGTGGTCCCAAAACTGCCGCCGCCCGCGCCAAAGCAAATTGATTTCATTCGCGACGTTCAGCCGATTTTGGAAAAAAATTGTTACCGCTGCCACGGCCCCGACAAACAGGAAAACGATTTGCGCTGGGACCAAAAATCCGGCGCACTCAGAGGTGGTTCAACCGGTCCAGCCATCGTTCCCGGAAAAAGTGCAGACAGCCGCATGATTCAACTGGTGGCCGGTTTGGAAAAAAATTTGGTCATGCCAAAAAAAGGCGATCGCCTGACGCCTGAACAAATTGGAGTGTTGCGTGCCTGGATTGATCAAGGCGCGAAATGGCCGGAGGAAGTTGCGGAAGCGAAACCGAAAGATAAAGCGGACTGGTGGAGTTTTAAAATCGCCTCGCGCCCACCGTTGCCAAAGCCGGGAAATGCGAAATGGGCGCGCAACGAAATCGACCTTTTCATTTTAGAAAAGTTGGCTGCCGAAAAACTTGGCCCATCGCCGGAAGCCGACCAGCGCACTTTGATCCGTCGCTTGAATTTTGATCTGACCGGTTTGCCGCCCACGCCGGACGAAGTGGAGCGATTCGTTCGCGACAAAAGTGCCAACGCTTATGAAAAACTAGTGGAGCGTTTGCTCGCCTCGCCGCGCTACGGCGAACGCTGGGCACGCCACTGGCTTGACACCGTTCATTACGCCGACACTCACGGTTACGATAAAGACAAACCGCGCCTGAACGCGTGGCCCTATCGCGACTATGTGATTCGTTCGTTTAACGCCGACAAAAATTACTCGCGTTTTGTGCAAGAGCAGTTAGCCGGTGACAATTTGTTTCCGGATGAACCAGATGGAATTGCCGCGCTCGGTTTCATCGCGGCCGGGCCGTGGGATTTCGTCGGCCACGTCGAGTTGCCGATTGAAAAAACGGACGGACTCATCGCGCGTTACAACGACCGCGACGACATGGTGATGACGACAATCTCGACCTTTCAAAGCCTCACCGTTCACTGCGCGCGTTGTCACAATCACAAGTTCGATCCGATTTCGCAGAAGGATTATTACAGCTTGCAAGCGGTTTTTGCCGGCGTGGATCGTGCGGACCGCGCCTTTGATCCGGATAAAAATATAAATAGCTCGCGGCGTTCTTTGCAGAATGAAAAGCGCTCGCTCGAAACGCGTTTGACTGAACTGACGAATCAAATCGGGAGAGTATCGAGCATCGAATTACAAGGACTGGATCAAAAACTCGAAGACTTGCGAAAAGAAATTCCGACTTTGCCTGGACGAAATGAAAAAAGTCCGAGCAATGGTTATCACAGCGGAATTGAAAAAACTCCGGACTACACCAAATGGGTGCAAATTGATCTCGGCCGTCCGCAACGCATCGAGGAAATTAAAATTGTTCCCGCTCGCCCCGTTGATTTTCCTGACACGCCCGGATTTGGTTTTCCCCCTCGATGGCAACTTGAGGTTTCGAATGAGCCGGAATTTAAAAAGCCGGAGTTGCTGGCTGATTTGACTGCGGGAGATTTCGCTAATCCGGGCGACAAACCCTTCCAAATTTTCGTCAACTCACAGCACGCCCGCTTTGTTCGAATCACTGCCAAAAAACTTTGGAAGCGCACCGATGATTATGTTTTTGCACTGGCCGAATTGCAGGTTTTTTCCGGAGGAACAAATATTGCCTATCACTCGGAAGTCGCTGCGCTCGATTCGATTGAAGCAGGGCTTTGGTCAAAAAAATATTTGGTCGATGGTTTCAGCAGTCGCAAAAAATTGCCAAACGCGCTGACCTCCTCCGAGGACGACAAAACGCGACTCGACCAAATCGAGCATCAGATTGACGGGTTGGAAAAAAAGCGCGGAAAGGTAGCGGATGGGCTCGTGAGCGAAGAAATTCAGTCTGAACTCACGCGCGTGACGAATCGGTTAAATGAAATTGACCGGAAACTAAAATCGCTTCCGCCGCAGCAAAACGTCTATGCCGCGACCAGCGATTTTACACCGAACGGAAATTTCATTCCCGCAAAAATTCCGCGCGACGTGCATCTGCTCGCACGCGGCGACGTGAAGCAACCCCGCGATTTGATGAAGGCTGCCGCGATTGCTTCCGTGCCCGGATCTAATTCCGAATTTGAAATTTCTGATGTGAAAAACGAAGCCGCCCGCCGCGCAGCTTTGGCAAAATGGATCATTGATCCAAAGAACATCCTGACGCGCCGCTCCATCGTGAATCGCGTTTGGCACTCTCATTTTGGCCGAGGCATCGTTGAGACACCCAACGATTTTGGCCACATGGGCGCGCTGCCGACCCATCCGGAACTACTCGATTGGCTCGCGTTTTGGTTTCTGGAAAATGGCGAATCCCTCAAGAAACTTCATCGCCTAATCGTGACGAGTGCGACCTATCGGCAAAGTTCAAAGGGCGATTTAGAGTTTTCCAAAGTGGATGCGGACAATCGTTATCTCTGGCGCATGAACCGTTCGCGGCTCGACGCGGAAACGATTCGCGACTCAATGCTCGCCCTCAGCGGAAAACTCGATCTCACAATGGGCGGGCCCGCCGTGCAGCAGTTTTTTTTCAAGGACGATCATTCACCAGTTTACGATTACACGCAGTTCGATGTGGACAGTCCGGCGAGTTGCCGCCGCAGCATTTATCGGTTCGTTGTTCGCAGCGTTCCGGATCCGTTGATGGATTCGCTCGATTGTCCCGACGCTTCCATTCTCACGCCGAAACGAAACGTGACGATGACTTCGCTGCAAGCGTTGGCGGTGTTGAATAATCCCTTCGTTTTAAAGCAATGTGAAAATTTTGCGACGCGATTGCACAAAATGAAGAGCGGTCTTTCAAATCAAATCGAAGAGGCATTTGTTTTGGCGTTGAATCGAAAACCAACCGCTGAAGAAACTAAAAAATTTCTATCGTTCGCGGAAAAGCACGGCATGGCCAGTGTGTGCCGGCTTATTTTCAACACATCAGAATTTATGTTTGTCGATTGATGAAAACGAATCGCCATATTTGCACTTCGCAACAGCAACCCATTCAACTCGGCGCGGAAGACACGCGCGCCCTTGATCGTCGCGAATTTCTTTGGCGTTTTGGCGGCGGATTAGGCGGCATTGCGATGGTTCACCTGCTCGGACAAAACGGTTTGCTCGCAGGCGTGGCGAAACCAAAACCGGAATTGAACGGCGGATTGCATTTTCCGGCGAAGGCAAAACGCGTGGTGCAACTGTTCATGTCCGGCGCGGCCAGCCAATGCGACACGTTCGATTACAAACCGGAACTCATCAAACGCAGCGGCCAAAAATTTGATCCGGGCGGAAAAGTTGAATTATTTCAAAGCGACCCCGGTGCGGTGATGAAGAGTCCGTGGGATTGGAAACCGTATGGGCAATGCGGAAAAATGATCAGCGATCTGGTGCCGCACATCGGATCGTGCGCGGATGACATCACCTTTTTGCATTCGATGATTTCAAAGTCGAACGTGCACGGTCCCGCGACCTTCATGCAAAATACTGGATTTGTTTTGCCCGGATTTCCGGCAATGGGTTCATGGATTTCTTATGGCCTCGGCCGTTTGACGGATAATTTGCCGACCTTCGTTGTGCTGCCCGATCCACGCGGTCTCGCTCCGAACGGTCAGGGAAATTGGACGTCCGGTTTTCTTCCCGCAGCGCATCAAGGCACGATGATTAAAGTCGGGAAAACAAATCCGATTTCCGATTTGTTTCCGCCGAAGTCAGGCAGTTTTGTCACTCCTGAAAGTGAACGAGACCTTCACGCCTTGCTGAAGCAAATGAACCAGGCGCATCTCGCGGAGCATTTTGGGGATTCACGACTGGATGCGCGAATTTCCTCCTACGAACTGGCGGCGAAATTGCAGACGAGCGCCCCAGAAGTTCTTGATATTTCCGGTGAAACCGACGCGACAAAAAAACTCTACGGCCTCGACGAAACCATTACGGAAGATTTTGGAAAACGATGTTTGGTGGCGCGGCGTTTACTCGAGCGCGGCGTCCGTTTCGTGCAAGTGTGGAGCGGAGCGGACAACGGTTTTCCGAGGCGCAATTGGGACAGTCACGAAGAAATCGCCAAAGATCATCTCGTCATGGCTAAAAGCATGGACAAGCCCGCAGCTGCGTTGATCAAAGATTTAAAATCGCGCGGGCTGCTCGACGACACCATTGTGATTTGGACAACGGAGTTTGGGCGGATGCCGTGCAGTCAGGGAAGCAAAGGTCGTGATCATAACCCGTTTACATTCACGAGTTGGGTCGCGGGCGGCGGTTTCAAAGGTGGATTTTCCTTTGGCGAAAGTGACGAGTGGTCTTACAAAGCCGCGAAAAATCCAACCTACGGCTACGATTTGCACGCCACCGTTCTTCGTCAGCTTGGAATCGATCATGAAAAGCTGACGTTCCGGCACAACGGGATTGATCGACGGCTCACCGATGTGCATGGCGAGGTAATCAATGAGTTATTGTTGTAGCGGGTTAAAAATCGTTGAGACAATTTTTTATTCAGCGTCTTTTTTTAATTCCTGGGGAAAACGATCAAGCCATAAGTGAACCTCACTTTTTAAGAGATGGCGATTGTCAGGTGTGATTCCGTTCGGATCAAAACGCAAACGGCGGTGGATTTGGAAAATTCGGCTGAGACTTTTGGATTGGGGAACTGAAGGCGAAATGCGTTTGTGCCATTCGTTTAACAGTTCGTTTGGAAACCTGCCCAGGCCAGCGGAGGAAAGTTTTTCGTTTAGCAAATAAAGTTCTGAGTCCATCCCCGGCCAAGTGGGTTCGTTTGCCTGACCTTCGATCAGAGCGTTTTTCTGGCGACGCCGTTTATTGGAAACAATTCGCCAGATTAAAAATAAAACCAGCGGGATAAGGAACCATTTCAAATAGCTGGTGTAGGTGGTTTTGGACCAACGCCATTTTGAAAATTGAAATTTCAAATTGGCAAAAAAATCGGAAACCGGCTCCCACTTCGCCGCGTGGAATGCCTCCGCTCGATCCGACGCCGGTGTAGTGTCGAACTCTTCCCAAATTCCTTTGTCTTCGCGAAAAACTAAAACCCACGCGTGGGCGTCACGTTCTCGAACCAGATAAGTTTTTCCGTGACGCGAGGAATCATCCACCACGTAGCCAGTCGCGTAGCGCGCGGGAATTTTTGCCGCACGGAGCAACATCACCGTGGCGGTGGCGAAATATTCGCAATGGCCCGAGCGCGTCGTGGCGAGAAATTGACCCAACGGAGTTTTTTGGCCGGAACGATCAATATGTTTCCGGGTGATTTGCAACGAATAGGAAAAATTGTTGGCGAAAAATTGTCGAATCGTTTCGAGTTTTTCGCGCTCTGATTTTCCAGCGAAATTTAATTCGTGAGCAATGGCGGTGACGGTGGGTTTTTCATTTTCAGGAATTTCGAGATCCGTTTCGCCGGGTCGCGCGTCGCTGGATGATCCCGGGCCGTAAAATGCGACGAGATTCAACAGGCCGGGACCTGCTTCAACTTTCGCGACGCCTAATCGATTGGTGTAGAGGATGGCGGGAATTTCGTGAATTTCATACGCGCCCTGCGGCAGGACGAGATAGCCGCGTCCTCGTTTGAGATAACCGGCAATGCGCACGCTGAAATTTAATTTCTTCGGAGTTTGCAGGACCGCGACGTCATTTGTGTCAACGAACACCGGCGTGAAATCGTTTTGGGTGCCGCGCCAGACGCCGTTCCGGTACGTGTCGTAACTGGCGTCGCGCAGAAGGGACGGAGTGCGATCGCCCGATTCGGGTTGAACACGAAAAACGATATTGCCGGAAAGTTGAATCCGTCCGATCCGGCCGATGGCGGTTTGGCTTTCGTTGAGATTTCCTTGCCGGTTGAACAGGCTGACGAACCACCGCGCCAGCTCACCTTCGAGTGTGGAATGCAGGGCGCGCAATTGTTGATGACCGACATGACCCGCCAGAGCCACCACTGCGATCAAAATAATCCAGATCGACGGTGACAAACGCTTCGGGCGATTTGCCATCAATGCGATACACATGAGCAAAACGATGGCTGGATAAAAAAGCGTTGTTGCTTCGCTAGTCGCGCTGGCGGCCAGCAAACAAAGGCCGAAATAGAGAAAAGAAATATTTAGAGTTTTTTTGGCGAGCGGTCGTTCAGGCGACCGGCGCAAGAACCAGGAAAAAACGCTCATCGGCATTTTTTCGGAACTGCCATAAGCCTGCGCGAGCATGATCGGTAAAAATGGAAATGGAATCCATTGCGCGAATTTCAAGGCCACGTTCGCGATCTCCTCTGACGAATAGAGAATAATTCCCATCCCAAAAAACAGGACCACGCAGAGATTCCAGATTCGCTTCAGGTCTGCTGTGGAAAAATCCCAGCGTGTGTGGATAAAAAAGGAGGCTTCCAAAAGAATTGCCATCGGCGTTGCCCAGAGCAGGAGCCCGGACTGCCAACCCCAAAAAAGGAGCGTCGCGCCGAGGAGAAAACGAGGAGTCTTCATAACGCCGCCAACCTTTCGCCAATTTTATCCACCGGCAAAATGTGAAATTGTCCCGGCTGGTCGGACATCGGTCCCGGATCAATGTTTTCATCGGTTTGCGCCACCACAAAAATCAGCAGCGGAATATTTTGTGATTTAAGTGAGCGGATAAAGTTTTGGCGCTCATCGTCCCATTCCAAAAATATGCAGGCGCAACCACTGATTTGCGTCGCATGTTCGAGCACTAAATTTTTGAGCGATTCAAAATGTTTGTTCCGGCAGAGTTGCACAGAGGCGAGGATTTCGAGCATTTGTTCGGTGTGCGCGATGCCGCGTCCGATGGTGAAGGAATAGGCTTGAGGGCCAACAAACATTAGATCGAGTAGCGAATCCTGATTTTGAATTGTATAAGCCAGAGATGCGGCAACGGAAACCGCTTCTTCAAAAACATCGCTATGTGGTTGCGCGCTGAAGGTATCCAAAATCAACGCGTGGCGGACAAAGAATTCGTCCTGAAATTCTTTGACGATTGGTTTACCGGTCTTGGCAAAACTTTTCCAATGAATGCGGCGCAGCGGATCTCCGGGACGATATTCGCGCAACGAAATAAATTCTTCGGATTCGCCAATGGAAGAGGCCATCGAAACGCCGCCCTGCTGATATTTCATGGTTCCTGGCAATTCAAAATGCGGAATCGAATAGCGCTTGGGCAAAATCAAAACGGATTGCGGCGCAGATAATTTTTGTAACGAGCGGAAAAGGCCGAAGGGATCGGGCGCGGCCAGGGAAAATCCGGCAAAGCGCAAAACGCCGCGACGCAGCGGCATCAATTCGGCGCGAAAAGTTTGCTCCGTGCGCGCAGGTAAATCCGGCAATGATTGTTCTTCTGTGTGACCGCGCGTATTCGTCGCGAGCAACCATTTCCAGCGATAATATTTATAGATGCGGTCAAACCAGTTCCGCTTTTCTTCGCCGGGTTCAGAGGTGTTGGCAAATTGCTCGAACGTGGGGCGTGGATCGTCCAGTTCGTCAATTAAGATTAAAGATTTTTGTGCTTTGATGGAGTTGTTGCGGAGCACGAGGGAATAGCGCAGCGGCTCTCCGGCAGAACCGAATTTGGGAAGAATTCGGCCAGCGACGATTTTCTTTTTTCGGCTGAGCCAGGCGGTAACTGCGCTAACGCCAACCAAGCAAAATAAAAATGTAAATGATTGGTAGGCGAACGAAGCGTCGATATCTGCGCCGAGCGCGGCGGAGGCCAACGTGGCGGCGAGCACAGTCCAACCCGTCGCCGTGATTCTTCGTTTCAGCCAAAATTTGAAACCGGCGAACGCTCGATAATTGAGATGGAGATAGCGCTTAAACATACGGCGCTCGAAATTCAAAAATTTAAATTGGAACTGGCACGCGCTTTAAAATCTCTTCCACAACATTCCGCGGCGTGGCTCCGGAAAATTTCGCTTGCGGCTCAAGCACGATTCGATGGGCGATGACTTGAATTGCGATTTCATGAATGTGTTCCGGACTGACGAATTCCTCGCCGTCAAACAACGCGAGTGCCTGGGCCATTTTCATCAGGGCAATTGAAGCGCGTGGGCTGGCGCCAAGTTGAACGCCGGAAGCGGTGCGCGTCGCGGCGACTAATTTTACGACGTAATGTTTCAACTCCTCGCTAATGCGAATTTTCTGAACGGCTTCACGCAAACGCAACACGTCATCGAGCGTCACGCAGGGCACGACATTTTCCACCAGGTGATTTGTCTGATGTGACGTCAGGACGGCAACTTCGTGTTCGAGGCTGACGTAGCCAAGATCAAATTGCAGCGCAAAGCGATCCATCTGCGCTTCGGGTAGGGGATAGGTGCCGCGAAACTCAATCGGATTTTGCGTCGCAATGACAAAAAATAGTTCCGAAAGCTGGCGACGTTCGCCTTCGACGCTGACTTGGTTTTCCCCCATCGCTTCGAGTAACGCTGATTGGGTTCGGGGCGAGGCGCGATTAATCTCGTCGGCGAGCAAAATATTCGTGAAGACCGGGCCTTCGTGAAAAGAAAAAGTTTGATCACGTTGATTAAAAACAGAAACGCCCAAGATATCGGACGGCAACAAATCGGGTGTGAACTGAATGCGTTTGAACCGTGCGTCGATCGATCGAGCGAGCACTTTGGCCAAAGTGGTTTTTCCCGTGCCAGGATAATCTTCCAATAAAACGTGTCCGCCGCCAGCGAACGCAGCGAGCAGCCGACGAATCGAAGTGGATTGACCTTTCATCACCAATTCGATGCTGGTGGCAATTTTTTGGTAAGCTTGAAGCGGCGATAAATCGGGAGATTGCATGAGGTTGTTTGGCGATCGGTTTAAAGAATTTGCCGGAGAACTGTTCGCAGTCACAAGCAAATCTGTTTCAGATTCAGATGAGGGAAGGGAATTTCCGCGTGAGCCAAGGCTGGTTGTTTTCATGCGTCTATCTATTTGACACCTGAAAACGGGAAATGTTCCGGCTAATATTGATCGGCGGAACAATTCGGAATGATTGTTATGAAAAAGTCAGTCGCGGTGTCGGAACAGCGCTTTCCCAGTTGCGAGGAGGTTTGCTGTTAATTGAGGCGACATCTTTGATGGAAATTTGCCGACCCAGTGTCTTGGCCCCTTTGACTTCGACTTCAGAAGGATTGCACGTCTGCTGAGAAATTTTCTGGTGGGGAGCCGGTTTGTATTTGATGAAAAGTTCCTTCGGCGTTTCTGATTCGAAGAACAAGACTTTTGATTTTTCTGGGATGCAAAAATATTCCTTATTCAAAATTGTGCCGCCGAACGTAAAGCGCTTGATGTAAGTCGCCTCACGATTCGTATAGCAAAGAGTGAAAACACGCTCACGTTCCGGTAGCCCGCAATAAAGCAGATCCGGCCCCACAAAAGTTTTTTCCGGGAGTTCCAAAACTTTGTAATGCCCGTCTTTGAAAACGAGCAGCAGCTTGTCGAATTTCGTACAATCGATTTTAAATTCTTCACCGGAAACTTTGTAGCCGATGTAGCCGCTCTCACGGTCATACGCGACTTTGAACGCTTTGAACGCAACTTCCTTGGCATCGACTTCGTCATAGCGACTTGACTTCGTGAGACGCGGATAAAGCGGCCCATATTTTTCGAGCAACGCTTCGAGATGGCCGATGACATATTTCGTCAGGTTTTTCAGATTCTTCTGCGTCTCGCCCAATTCCGCCTTTGTTTTCTCCACTTCTTCGCGGTGTTTGTTGATGTCGAAAAGTGAAATGCGCCGAATGCGAACCTGCAGCAAACGCTCCACATCTTCGTTCGACACTTCGCGCACCAGCTGTTTGGCAAACGGTTTGAAACCTTCGTGCACGGCCATTTGAATCGCCTCGTTCGTCTTCGCCTGTTCAATCTTCTTGTAAATCCGTTCCTCGATAAAAATTCGTTCCAACGTGCGGAAATGCAGTTCGCTCTGAAGTTGCTGCTGACGCAATTCCAATTCGCGTTTCAGCGTTTCGACCAGTTGTGCCGTGTTCTCGCGCAACACTTCCGACACCGTCATTTCCACCGGCCGATTATTTTTGATGATGATGATGCGGCTCGCGATGGATGTCTCACAATCGGTGAATGCATAAAGCGCATCCACGAGTTTTTCAGCGCTCACTCCGCTCGGTGTGCGGATTTCAATTTCCACTTCTTCAGAGGTAAAATCATTGACGCTCTTGACCTTTAACTTCCCTTTGCGCGTCGCGTCTTCGATGGATGCAATCAAAGAATCAGTTGTGGTCGTCGGCGGAATTTCCTTAATCACGACCGTCGAATCATCTTTGATTTTGATCTTCGCGCGGACTTTAATCCCGCCTTTTCCATCCGCATATTCGCGAGCGTCCATCAAACCGCCCGTGACAAAATCCGGCAAACATTTGAAGGGTTGTTTTTTGAGAATGGCAATTTGCGCCGCGAGAAGTTCAGGAAAATTGTGCGACAAAATTCGCGATGACATGCCGACCGCGATGCCTTCGGTTCCCAGCATGAGCAGCAACGGCAATTTGCAAGGCAGGGTGATGGGCTCTTTGTTGCGACCGTCGTAGCTGGGAATGAATTCGGTAATTTCGTCGTTGAAAACTTCGTTGCGCGCCAGTTCCGTCAAACGACATTCGATGTAGCGTGGCGCGGCGGCAGGATCGCCCGTGAAAATATTTCCATAATTTCCCTGGCCTTCGATGATATAACGCTTGTTGGCCAACACCACGAGCGCGTCGCCAATCGAAGCGTCACCATGCGGATGATATTGCATCGCGTGACCGACGACGTTCGCGACTTTGATGAATCGCCCGTCATCTTTTTCATGCAACGCCCACATGATGCGCCGTTGCACCGGCTTCAATCCATCGGCGAGATTCGGAATCGCGCGGTCGCGAATCACGTAACTCGCATACTCAAGAAAACTGGTGTTAACACGGCGATGCAGCGGTAAATCAATTTTTCCCGGGACAAAAGGAATGTGCGGAACGACGACATCTTCGGCGAGAACATGACTTTCGCCATTCCCATCGGCTTTAGGAAATGCGCTCGCGCCAGCGCCGTTTGCTTTTGTTTCCACCGGCAATTCCGGTTGTTCAGGACTGTTTTTTCTTTTGGCTGCCATGGATTTAAAAAGTTAATTAATCCTAACAATTAGTCTTCTACCGGTACTACGAGATTTTCCATGATGTAATCTTTTCGTTCCGGCGTGTTTTTGCCCATGTAAAATCCGAGGATGTCCGACACATTCGACTTCGGCGCGTGTTCGACCTGGTTCAAACGCATTTCATCACCGATGAATTGTTTCATTTCGTTGGGCGAAATTTCTCCCAAACCTTTGAAGCGCGTTATTTCCGGTTTGCCGCCAAGTTTTTTCGACGCTTCATCGCGTTCGGCTTCGCTGTAACAATAAATCGTTTCCTGTTTGTTGCGCACGCGAAAGAGCGGCGTCTCGAGAACCCACAGATGACCGTCTTGCACGAGTTGGTCGAAGAAGCGGAAAAAATAGGTGATGAGCAAATTGCGAATGTGCAATCCATCCACGTCGGCGTCGGTGGCGAGAATGACTTTGTCGTAGCGCAATCGTTCAGTGTTGTCTTCGATGTCGAGGCTGCGCATCAAATTATACATCTCGTCATTTTTATAAACGATGTCGCGCTTGAGGTCCCAGACGTTGAGCGGTTTGCCTTTCAAAACGAAAATCGCCTGCATGTTCACGTCGCGGCAACTCACGATGGAACCCGCCGCCGATTGACCTTCCGTAATAAAAACCATCGACCCTTTGCCTTTGCCTTTCGCTTTATCGAAATGCGTTTTGCAATCTTTCAACTGCGGAATGCGAATCGTGATCGCCTTCGCTCTATCGCGCGCGAGTTTCTTCACGTCCTGCAATTCCTTGCGCAACTGTTGCGTGTCTTCGACTTTCGCGATGATTTTTTGCGCGACTTCTTTGTTGCGATTGAAGAAATGAAGTAATTCTTCGCGAACCGTGTTGACGAGTTCAGAACGAATTTCCGTGTTGCCCAATTTGTTTTTCGTTTGCGATTCGAACAACGGATCTTTCAGGCGAATCGCCACCGCGCCGATCATGCATTCGCGCACGTCATCGCCTTCGAATTTTCCTTTGGCATATTCGTTGACCGCCTTGAGCAAGCCTTCGCGGAATGCGCTGAGATGTGTTCCGCCGTCGGAAGTGTATTGGCCGTTGACGAACGAGAAAAAAGTTTCGCCGTAACGCGTGTTCGTGTGCGTGAAACAAAATTCCAGCGTCTTGCTCGTATAATGGAGCGGGGGATAAATCGGTTCGCTGTTGTCGCCCTTCAAATCTTCGAGAACCAAATCCATCAAGCCGAGGCGTGATTGGAATGTTTGCCCGTTGAAAATCAGTTTCAGCCCGCTGTTCAGGTAACTGTAATGGCGCAGACGTTTTTCGATGATCTCCGAGCGAAAAGTTGAACTCTTAAAAATCTCCGGATCAGGTTCAAAGCAAACGAAGGTTCCATTCGGCTCGTCCGTTTTTCCTTTGCCTTCTTTTTTGAGTTTGCCCTGTTTGAAAGTCGCATCGACGAATTCGCCATCGCGATGACTGCGCACGTAAAATTCTTTGGAAAGCGCGTTGACTGCTTTCGTCCCGACTCCATTCAAACCCACGCTGAATTGGAAAACGTCGTCGTTATATTTAGCGCCGGTATTTATTTGCGAAACGCATTCGATGACTTTGCCCAGCGGAATTCCACGACCGTAATCGCGCACCGCAATAACGCCGTCTTCCAGCGTAATCAAAACTTCCTTCCCGTGGCCCATGATGAATTCGTCGATCGTGTT
>JBKJOZ010000043.1:0-15054 GCA_046595315.1 Limisphaerales bacterium | reverse complement strand
GTTTTGGTCGGGCTGACGGTGAAATCGTCTATAATTTTCAACGTTTTAAAATCGAGCACGATGATGCGACCTTCCTGCCGTTCGTTGGCTACGAAAATTTTTCCGCCACCAATCGCGACGCCTTCAAACGAGGCGTTGTGATCGTTCGAATGAAAAAATTTTTCCACCGGCGACCAATCGATCGGCAAACGTTCAACTTTTTTTGTCCTGAGATCCAATCGCAGAATCCAGCGGTTGGCTTCTTCGCAGAGATAAATTCTCCCCTGCCCGTCTTGCGCAAGGCCTTCGGCGTCGTAGCGCCCCACTTTCTCGCTTGCGAATCGTGCCAGTTGCGTTTCGTTGAAATCATTCGGCAGCGGAACGAGATCGGCGGAATCTTTGCTTTTGGGAAACGTTATTTTGCAAAGCAACGGATCACGATCATTGACGGTGAAAAGTTCTCCGTTTTTCCGGCGCAATAAACCGGAAGCATCAAAACGTTCACCGTTGGGCGAATTCAGCTGCCAAAATTTTTCAGCGCTCAGCGTGTAACAGGGCCAGAAACCAGCGACTGGATTTTTGTTCGGATGAGCAACGCAACCGGCGAAGATCAACACCCCTGTGAAACCAGATAACCACCACGCCCTAAATTTCATGGGCCGGTTATAACAAAACAAACTCGCCCGACAAGGCTGGTTATTTCGTAGCCGCACCAAAAACTTTTTGCAGTAGATCGGTGGTGCGAGCGGCAGGATTTTCTCGAATTTTCTTCTCTTCCTCAGCCACCATTTTGAACAAGCCATCCATTGTTTTTTGCGTCACGTAACTGTCGATATCCATTACGTCAGGAGTTAAATAGCCGGTTGCATTTAACGTTTTTCCGAACGTTCCCAGCGCACCGCTCGACGAACTCAACCCAGCGGATTTTTCCATCAATTTTTTGTAAGCAGAAGTGACGCCGGTTTGTTCGGTTGCGCTTTTTACGATGGGTTGAAAACGCGCGAATAAATTCGTTTGCGTCGCTTTGCGAAAATATTGCGTGGCGGCATCGTTTGATCCTCCGAGAAGCGAGCGCGCATCGGCAATCGACATTTGCTGAACGGCATCGGCAAAAACAGAACTAGCGACCGGCACCGCTTGCTCAGCGGCACGGTTCATCGTGTTGACAAAATCATCGGCCAATTTTTCCTGTTTCATTGCGCGCAGACCTTTTTCCATTTTCTGCAGTTTTTCGGGCATCTGAATTTTGACGGCCGCATTGGTGAGAAATCCGTTGGTGCGTCCAAGCTGGGCGATGGCTTGTTGCACTCCTTTGCCCAGCGCCTGTTTCAAGCCGAGAACGATTTGATCCTGCGAAAGAGCATTCGTGGAATTCAGTGCCGTCGCGTTGGTTGATTTTTTCCCAATCCCCAGTTGATCCAGAAAATCGGCGTGAGCAGAAATCTGCGTGAGAAAAAAAGCGGAAACGAAAATATGAAATAAAAATATGCGCATAAATTGGGTTGAGCCGACTTCACAAGACTACAGCGTTCGGCGCCATTGCAACCCGAAATCCATTTCAACCGTATGGATTGAACGGCCGCAGATTCCATTCTTCGACGAGCTCCTTTGGAATTTCGCTGAAGAAACGGGAGGGCATTTGCATGGCATCGCCGCTGCCGCCCGGCATCATGCGAATCAACGGATAACTCAAATAAAGTTCGTTTCGCGCACGCGTCACCGCCACATAAAACAGCCGGCGTTCCTCCTCTTCACCCTCCACCGATTCCATCGAACGCGATGAGGGAAAAAGTCCTTCGCACAGCATGATTACGAAAACGACATCGAACTCCAAACCTTTGGATTGATGAATCGATGAAAGTTTGAGTTGTTCAGAATCGTTCGTGGGCTGGGTTTCCTCGGCTTCGATATTCGTCAACAAAGCAAGTTGAGTGAGAAGATCTTCCAACGTTTTAAATTGCTGCGCGAAATTGGCAAGTTGCTCCAAATCTTCCAAACGCTGGCGATAATTGGCGTATTCCTCCTGCAAATGTTCTTTGTAACCAGCTTCGACGATGAGCCGAATCATCTGCGATGCATTTCCCCGCACTGGCTCCATTTCCAATTGCGCCATCGTCGCGAGAAATTGCGCCCAAGCCACCGCCGACTTTTTGGGAACTGCGACGGCACATTTTTGCAACGCCGTCGCGATCGGATTTTTCTCTCCAGCCACTGGTTTCCCAACCCCGGTTTCCTGAAATTTGAGCCACAATTTATCCGCCCCTTTTCCGCCGACGCCCGGAAGCAAACGCACCAATCGCTTGAACGAAAGCTCATCGCGAGAATTGGAAACCAGTTTCAAATAAGCAGCGACATCTTTGACGTGGGCTTGCTCGAAAAAGCGAATCCCGCTCGTGATCGAAAACGGAATATTACGACGCGTCAGTTCCAGTTGCAGTTCGAGCGCGTGAAAATGCGAGCGATACAGCACCGCCATCTCGTTGAGATTCTGCCCTTCCTCGCGCAGTTCCAAAACGCGTTGCGCGACGAAAGCCGCTTGTTCGCTGCCGTCGCCACAGGTGACGATGGTGGGTTTGTTTCCCGATTTGCGCGCAGGCGAAAGTTGTTTGGCAAACTGATTGATGTTCGCGGCGATGGCGGCATTGGCGACGGATAAAATTTCCGGCGTGCTGCGATAATTAATCTCGATTTTGTAAACCTGGGCTCCGGGATAACGCTTGGGGAATTCCAAAATATTTCTGAAATCTGCGCCACGCCACGAGTAGATGCTTTGCGAATCATCGCCGACCACCATCACGTTTTTATGCCGCGCGGCGAGCAGATCAATCAACTCGCCTTGAAGCTTGTTCGTGTCCTGATATTCATCGACGAGAATGAATTGAAAACGGCGCTGATAATGTTCACGCACCTCCTCGTTTTCACGGAGTAACCTCAGCCACAGTGCGAGCAAATCGTCAAAATCCATCGCGTTCGTCGCGCGTTTTCGGGCGACGTATTTTTTTTGGAGCTCGACAATTTGCGGAGCGAGTTCGGAAAAATAATCGTATTGCTCGGCTAAAATTTCCTCAACCGTTTTCTCCATGTTGAGCGCCATTGAAAATATATCACCGAGCACGTCGGCCTTTGGAAATCGCGTCGCTTTCACGTCAATTTCAGATTCACCAATGCATGCGTTCATTAAATCTTTCGCGTCTTCACGATCCATGATGGAGAAGTCCTGTTGGTAGCCGAGCAGGTTGGCGTGCCGCCGCAGAATCCGCGCGCCAATGGAATGAAATGTTCCGCCCCAGAGCGCAGAAAGTTCGTTACCAAGGAGATCAGCGACGCGCCGCATCATTTCGCGAGCCGCCTTGTTGGTGAATGTGAGCAATAAAATTTTGTCAGCGGGAATGCCTTGTTCGAGCAAATAGGCGACACGATAAATCAGCGTGCGCGTTTTTCCCGAACCTGCGCCAGCAATCACCAACGACGGACCGGGCAGCGCCGTGACGGCGGCGAATTGCTGCGCGTTGAGTTCTTTCGCGTAATCAATCTGCAAATGAACCGGCGCATTGAATGGCTGCAAAACGTAGTCACGCGGCATGGAAAAATTGAAAACGGAATCGCCTGTCGGCGAAAGCTAATTCACTCGCTGGCAACAAACAGTCGATGCAAACACTCAACGAAGCGTCGCCGAAAACCGTGACAAAGCTCGTTGTTCAATAACGGCTGGTCTGCTATCTGTAACTGAAATCGTAACCTTGAATTCTTTGATCCCATGACACACGCCGCTTTTTTCCGATGCCTTAGCAACTCGATCCGGACTTTTATTTATTCATTACTGTTTCTCACCTTCGCGATTGTGTCCGCCGTTGCGCAAAGCGGGTCGGTGGTCACACTAAATTCCAACAAAGTAATGGTAATTAATGGGCGAAAAGTTTTTCCCATCGCGCTTTCTCCGGGGCCGCCCACCAATGGAAAAACGCCGACTGGCATCGATGGATTGCAGGAATTACGCAACGCGGGCGCGCTGTTAACTCGAATGTTGCAGACGAATAATTGGAACAGCCAACTCATCAGCAACCAGCAAGCGTCGCTCGATTGGGCACAGCAACACGGGATGTTTAGCATCGTCAACTTGCGCGAACTGTCGAGCTTCGCCTCGGGCGACGCTGCGACGGAAGCTTCGTTGCGTAATGTGGTCAATCTTTTCAAAAACCATCCGGCGCTCGGAGTCTGGAAAAATAAAGATGAAGCGTGGTGGGGCGGTGTTTCAGCGGGGGATTTACAACGCGGTTATGATGTCATCAAACAGGAGGACGCGAACCATCCCATCGAGCAGACCCACGCGCCACGCGGGACGATACAAGATTTACAGCCTTACAACACAGCGGCGGACATCCTGGCATTGGACATTTATCCAGTCGGTTATCCGCCGGGCGCGAACTCGCTCCTGACCAACAAGGAAATCAGCATGGTTGGTGATTATGCGACGTTTCTTTCGCAGGTTGGAAACGGGCAGAAACATTTTTGGATGGTCGAACAAATTGCGTGGAGCGGCGTGTTACCGCCGAATAAAACATTGCGCTTTCCGACCTTCGCGCAGGAACGGTTCATGGCCTATCAAGCGGTGATCAATGGAGCGCGTGGCTTGATGTTTTTTGGTGGAAATGTAGTTCCCGCATTAAATCCGCGCGATGCCGTGCTCGGCTGGAATTGGACATTCTGGGATGAAGTGCTGAAACCCGTCGTGCAACAACTCGGCGACAATAGTCCGCTGGCCGAAGCATTGGTCGCGCCCAATTCAGTATTGCCTATTCAAGTCAGCGGCGCGACCGACATCGAATTCTGCGTCCGCGAAGTTCCGCCGTATCTTTACATTCTGGCCTGCAAGCGCGAAGGCACCACCGTAAATGTCACTTTCAGTGGATTGCCGGCAGCCGCACGATTCGGCGAGCTTCTCTATGAATCTCCGCGCAGCGTCACCGCCACCAACGGCCAGTTTAACGATTGGTTCGGACCGTTTGAAGTTCATGCGTATCGATTCGCGCTGACGAACCTCACCCAGACCAACACTGTTCCACAATTAACAGTCTATGAGCCGTTTGATTACCCGAATGTCGGCGCCGCCGTCAGTAGCAACACACCAGCGAATTGGGCGTTTAACGGATCAGGGGCAAATGATCTAAATGTGACCAGCGGCAGTCTGATTTATCCCGGCTTGCCCACATCAGGCAACAGCGTGACGAATGGCGGCGCCGGCCTGGGTGTGCGCCGTTTGTTCGGCACCAATTTTAACAGTGGAAAATTGTATTTCTCAGCATTGTTCCGCGTGAACGATCTGCGCTACGGGACCTGGAATGGATTGGCGGCGCAGGTCGGCGCGTTGACTGCGATTGACAACATCACATTTCGGCTCGCGATCATGATTAAATCCAATTCCCCAACCGGTTTCGTTTTTGGTGTGCAGAAGGGCGGCACCGGCGCGACGACGACTTTCAATGCTCAAGAACATTTGGCTGGCGAAACAATTTTTCTCGTCGGCAAATATGATTTCACCATGTCCCCGAATCAGGTTTCTTTGTGGATTAACCCTGATTCCTCTGCGTGGAACGCCAGCGTCGAACCGACCAATGGTTTTGTGTTCGCCTCCAACGGCACGGATGGATTTACGATTGATCGTTTCAACCTGCGGCAGAACACGACATCGAGCGTCCCGGGCGCAATGCAATGGGATGAATTACGGCTCGGCACCTCGTGGGCAGATGTCACGCCCCTTGCTCCAGTGTCATTGGTGACATTGAGTAATGTCGTGCAGCAGAAAGATGGAACCTTCCAGTTCGCCTACACAAACCAGACTGGTCAAAATTACAGCATCCGAGCATCAACGAATTTGATCGATTGGGAAACCATCGGGAGCGCGACACAAATTTCCCCCAGCCTTTTTCAATTTTCTGATACGACGGCAACCAATCATCCGAACCGGTTCTATCAATTACAGGCGCCGTGATGCCGCAGCGTTTCTCGAAAACTTTTGAGAAAATAATGCAGTGCGTCAGCGAAACGAACGTGATCGTGATTTGAAACAGTAGAATCTCGCGATTGGTTTTTAGGGGACTTCACGCTTGAGCTAGGATGAATAGCCGTTAGAATTTTTAGCAATGTCGCAAGGTTTACATTTATCGCAGCGAATGTCGCTCTCGCAGGTGCTCGCACCGCAGTTGCAACAGTCGCTCGCTTTGCTGCAAGCGCCTTCGCTGGAATTAAAGGCGTTAGTTGAACAAGAGTTGCAACAGAACCCGCTGCTTGAAGAAGTCGCAGTATCTGAAATTGAGCAAGCGGAAAAAATTTCTGAAGAAGGAGCGGCCGCCATTGACAACAATGATCCTACCGAGCCTCCGGCGGATGTTAACTTTGATCCAGCGACCGAGAAACCGAGTAACGAGCCAGTAGATGATTTTCAAGCCGAGTTCGAGAAATTAACCCAATTGGATCAGGAATGGCGCGATCATTTTTCGCAGACTAATTTACCTTCACGATCTAATCCAGAAGCCGAAGAAAAACGGCAATTCATGTTCGACTCGCTCGTCGCCGCGACTTCGTTGCAGGAAACGCTGCTCGAACAAGCCCGAACTTCAAACATCACGCGCGAACAATGGGGCGTCGCCGAAATGATTATCGGCAACATCGATGATTACGGCTATCTGAATCCCAGCCCGAACTCCAAGCCGCCGCTCACTGCGCAACAAATCATTGAGTCGCTCGCCTACTCCACCAACATCCCGACCGACAAAATTTTGGAAGTATTGAAAATCATTCAAACGTTTCATCCGCCGGGCGTGGGCGCGCGCGATTTGCGCGAGTGTCTATTGCTCCAGCTCGAACGCGCGGGTCGAGCCGATTCCCTCGAGTATAAAATTATTGCCGACTACATGGAGGCGCTTGGCAAAAGACGTTTTCCGGATATTGCGCGCGGGTTGGGCATTGAGGTGGATGAGGCGCAGGATTTAGCTGCAAATATCGCGCATCTGGAACCGCGCCCCGGACGGGATTTCATGCCCAATGATGACCGCTATATTTTGCCCGAAGTTTTTGTGCAGAAAAATGGCGATGACTATGCCGTTTCCACGAACAACGAACATGTGCCTCATCTGCGCATCAGCAACACCTACAAAGATTTGATGGCACAAGCCGATAGTTCAGCCGAAGTCCGCGAATACATTCGCGAGAAAATTCGCGCTGGAAAATTTCTCATCAAAAGTCTGCATCAAAGACAACAAACCATCTTGAACATCGGGAAGGAAATTGTGCATCGCCAGCGAGAGTTCATGGAAAAGGGTGTGGCATTTTTGAAACCGATGACCATGGTTCAAGTGGCCGAGGTTGTCGGCGTGCATGAAACCACCGTCAGCCGAGCGGTCTCCGCAAAATACATCGACACGCCGCAGGGAATTTTTGAGATGAAATACTTTTTCACCTCAGGCATTCAGACGACTGATGGCGTCGGCATGTCGAACAAAAGCGTCAAAGATATGATCGCCGAAATGTTCCGGCAGGAAGATCCAGCCAAGCCCTTGTCCGATCAGGAAATTGTGAAAATGCTCAGTGAAAAAGGAATCGCCATTGCCCGGCGCACGGTCGCCAAATATCGCGCTGAGTTGAACATTCTCCCCTCAAACTTGCGCAAAGTGTACTAAGCCGCTCGCGTTATTTTTTTAGCGCGGCTTTTGTTTTCATCTGAAGATCTTCCAGATCCGGTTTCAAATCATCCTTGTCCGCCTTGCTCATGCGGTCGATAAACAAGATTCCGTTCAGATGATCCACTTCGTGTTGCACGGCGCGCGCTAAAAGTCCGCCGCACCGAAATTGAATTGTCTCTCCCTTACGATTGAGAGCGCGCACATCCACAGATTCGGGACGGGCAATGTCGGCATACATTTCCGGGAAACTTAAGCAACCTTCCGGCCCGGCCACCGCTTCGCCCACCGGCGTCACCTCGGGATTAATCAAAACCAGCGGCATGAAGGTGTCCACATCCGACGGCGTTCCATCCAATTCCAAGTGCGACGGGCGATCTTCGATTCCTCGCACATCAATCACCGTCAATTGCAGAGCCTGACCAATTTGTTGCGCGGCTAAGCCGATGCCCCGCGCGGAACGCATCGTCTCAAACATATCGTCGATTAACTTTTCGACATCGCTGGTGATTTTCTCAATGCTCGCGCCTTTTTTGCGCAGCACCGGATTGCCATATTTAACAACAGGAAGAATCATTTTATTTTTCCCCAAAAAATCAGTCTTAGAGTTTTCCGTAACAATTACCTCGTCTGCCAGTTCTGCATCATTTCGGCCAATTGACGAATGGTTGGACTTTGCGCAGTGCGAACGTAAAAACCACTTGTCGTCACGCCGGTCAAAACGCTCATCGCGTTATTGAAGCCGAGCAATTTGCCGAGACAAAAACCGGAATTAAAATGATCGCCTGCGCCGGTGGTGATAAGCGGTTTTCCAACGAACGGCCCTTCGACGATTTCTGCATCATCGCGGCTGACGGCCAACGCGTAAGTCACCGGATGCACGACCAACGTATTGAGGCGCAAGTTGCGGCTGATTTCGCAGGCCAGCGCCAGAAGCTGACTAGGCGAATTCACTTCCGTCTTCAGCTCCATGACTTTGCCAATTTCAAACGCCTCTTTTTCGTTCAAACCGAGAATGACATCGAAATACTTTTCATAGCGACCGATTAATTCGAGTGCGCGTAAAATATCGGCGCGTGTTCGTTTCTCAGGATCAGCGAGATCGAAGAATATTTTTCGGCGCGGACCATTAAACGCCGGGCAAAGTTCACTCAGCAACGAATCCCACAGCTCGCTCATGTAGGGAATCATTGTCCAGTTCACGAACCCGACTAAATCGGAGTTCGCGAATTTCGCGGAAAATTTTTCACGTCCAAAACGCGATTGGATATTTGCCCAGGTCACCTCGGTGAGCGGAGTCATTTTTCCCAACATCAATTTCCCATCCTCGAACTCCAAGGCATCCGTATGACTTGCTTCCGCAATGCTGTGAGTCTCGACCCGTTTTGCAAAATCATGGAAAACCGGGTTTAACGTGGGATAACCGAGCGCGCCAATGTAGCTGACTTGCAAACCTAAACTGGCCAAGGCGTTGGCCATGATCGGACCATTGCCGCCGAGTTTAATTTTCTGCGTAACCAATTCGATATTGGTGCTTTTCCCAGCCGCAGCGGCGATGCGTCCCGCGAACTGGCTCATGGTCAAAATGCGATCGAAATGCTCGGCATTGTCACGTTTGTCCACCGCATGGATAATTTCATCGACAAAGCCATCCACACCAACGAAAGCCGTGAGCTTTCCGATGTTGAATTCTGCGGCCAATAATTTTTCGGCGCACTCCTGCCGCATTTCTGGTGAATTCATAATTTCCCTTTAATCCGCTGAAACTCCGAGGATTTTCAAAACCCGCTCCAAATCGTCATCGCTGAAAAATCGAATATCGAGCGACCCTTTGCCCTGCCGATAACGCAATTGCACTTTCGTCCCGAATCGTTCGCGCAATTTATTTTCTAAATCGCCAATGTTGGCGTCGCGAATTGGTGGGGCCGTCGAAACTTTGCCCGCGGGCATTTTCCCATTTTGGAATTGCGCAACGAGTTCCTCAGTTTGCCGAACGTTGAGCGATTTTTTTAAAACGCACTCGGTCGCAAGTTTCTGTTCTGCGCCCGTGGCCAGTCCTAAAATCACTTTGGCGTGCCCGACAGAAAGACTTCCATCACGAATGAGCGCTTGAATTTCCGGCGCAAGTTTCAGGAGACGCAACGCATTGGCCACAACCGTCCGACTTTTGCCAACTTTCGTCGCGGCTTCTTCCTGCTTAAGTTTGAATTGCTCGATGAGTTGCGCGTAGCCGAGCGCTTCTTCGATGGCATTGAGATTTTCGCGCTGAAGATTTTCGATGAGCGCGAGCTCGAGAACCGCTCGGTCATCGGCCTCGCGAACGATGATGGGAATTTCAGTGAGGCCAGCAATTTGCGCCGCGCGCCAGCGACGTTCTCCCGCGATCAATTCAAATTTATCGCCACTCTTCCGGACGATGAGCGGTTGAACAATCCCCTGCTCTTTGATCGAGTCAGCCAGTTCGCGAAGGGATTCTTCGGAAAAATCTTTGCGCGGTTGAAATGGACAAGGATGAACCTGTTTGATGGCAACGCGGTGAACGCGATCCCGCGAATCCGCTGGTGAATTTGCCGCCGGAGCCGACGCTTTTCCACTTGGAGGATTTCCGCCAAGCAACGCACCGAGACCGCGACCTAAAGCTGGTTTTGCCATGTGCGAAAGATAAAAGCTGCGATCAACAAACCAAAGTCAAAAGTGGCTGTTTTTGTTTCTGCTGGAGAAAACAGACAGAATTACAGAATTATTCAGAATTTTTCCGAGAAGATTTTTTCCAATTTTGTGAATTCTGTTAATTCTGTCTAGTCTTCCTCGGTTCAAGTAATTTTTAGCGTGAGTAAAAAAAGTGCAAAAATTGCAACGTTGATCGAGCGGCATCGCGGCCATGAATTAAGTCCGTATTACCTCGGCTATTTTGAATTATTTGACGCTCAACTTTTTTACGAATCACACGATGTCCTCGAAGAACTTTGGTTGCCAATTCGTCGCGAACCCGCTGGTGATTTTTACAAAGGTTTAATCCAGCTGGCGGGAGCGTTTGTGCATTTGCAGAAAAATCGGCTGCGTCCGTCTGCCGCGCTTTTTAAATTAGCGCGAACAAATTTGGAGAAATATCCGACACGTCACGAGCACTTGGATTTAGCGCAATTGCTCAACTTGATTGAAGAATGGCTACTTCGCCTCGAAGGAAATAATTTCAGCGAGAACCCGCTCAAGAATTTCCCTGCGCCGCAGATTTCCTTGGTCCGAAATGGCTGAACACTATTTCGCGGCGGGCATCATTCCGGTTTGGCGCGCGTAATTGAAAAGTCCGCCAGCATCAACAACAGGACGGACATCACCCAGCGGTTTGAATAAATAAACTTTTCCAGTCGCTTGAACCGTGACGCTCGCCTTGTCCAAATCAACCGTGACCACATCGCCGGTTTTCAAAACGTCGCACAAACGG
Source organism: Limisphaerales bacterium (assembly GCA_046595315.1). Classification (GTDB taxonomy): domain Bacteria; phylum Verrucomicrobiota; class Verrucomicrobiia; order Limisphaerales; family CANJXF01; genus CANJXF01. The sequence goes on along the minus strand of JBKJOZ010000043.1, from coordinate 3,954 downwards.
TCAGCGCATTCGCACGGATAAAGTTCGCCGGTCGCCACGCAGTTGCGGAAGAAAATGCGCGCGAAGCTTTCGGCTAAAATGATTCTCGCGTTGGCAGAGCCGAGCGCAATAGGCGCGTGTTCGCGGGAACTGCCGCAACCGAAATTGCGTCCACCTACGACGATGGGATAATCGCTATCGACTTGTCCCTCTTTGACAAAACGCGTGGTGTAGAGCGATTCGGGCAAACCGGCGAGCGCGAAGCTGCCGAGCTTTTCGTATTCCTCGGGAATCGTGGGAACGAGATTGAGATATTGGGCGGAAATAATTTGGTCGGTGTCGATATTGTCGCGCACCACGTAAACCGGACCTGTAAAAACAGATTGCATGAAATAAATTTGAACGCTGCGCGGCCCGTTTTCAATCAGATTGTCTGAAATCTCGCACTCGGGGAAATTTCTCTTTCGTTCGCCTGCGGCCTCTGTAATTTTTTTCAAGGAGTGGCAAAACATCTCACAATTCTCCTGGCCGAAGATGAATCAGGCGATGTCTTCTTGATGAAGCGCGCTCTGGCCAGTGCCTCTGTTTCAAATCCACTTGCCATCGTGCGCGATGGGGAAGAAGCCGTGGATTACATTCAAGGCACTGGCAAATATTCCGACCGCCAATCTCATCCCGTGCCCGCCATTCTGCTGCTTGACCTCAACATGCCGAAGAAATCAGGATTTGAAGTCTTGCAATGGATTCGCAGCCAAAAAGAATTTAAAAGTTTGCCGGTCATTGTCTTGAGCACTTCCAACCAGGAACACGACATCCGTAAAGCCTACGAATTGGGTGCAAATTCCTACCTGACCAAGCCTTCCAATTTTGATCAGCTTGTCCAAATGGTAAAAATGGTGGAAACGAACTGGTTGAAAATCAATCTTCCGCCGCCTGCGTTGTAAATCTCCTCCATTATTTTTCTGGCGCCGGCACGACATATATTCGGTTCACCCCGCAAGCCGCTTCCCCAAATCCCGTAAAAAAGTTTTGCGTTGGGGCCGCAAATTTCGCGGACAAACTTGCGGCCGCCGCCGAGGGTTGAATGGAGAGGCGATAAAAACCTTGTGACGCGCTTGCGGTGGACAGAGAAAAAATTCCGTGGCCGTAGGGGGTTGTCGTGATTGAACCCGGAGACAAAATTTGCCACGACGCATCGGTAATATTCGACTTAAAGAGTAATTGATAATTTCGATTTCCGAAATACGGCCAGAACGTGACATTGGCTGAGGAACCAGCGGCTTGCAGTTCCAGTTGCAGATGCGAATCGGAATCCGTGGGTGAGGTGCCCGCAATGTATTCGTTCGCCGTCGAATAGCCGTCACCATCCGGATCATCCAGCGGATTGACACTTGCGCCGAAGTAAAAATTTTCCCACCACGCTGGCACCGTGTTGGTTGGAAAATCCTGGCTCTCCACGTAGGTAAATCGAACGGCATCAGCGATGACTACGGTCGGATTGGCGTTGTTGCCGAGGCGAACGAAGCCGCTGTTTCCACTGGTGAAATTGCGCCCCGCCGCAATCGATTGCCACGCTCCACCTCCGCTCTGTTGGTTGACCGGAATCGTTACGATTCCCGCACTCGAAGAAATTGTGAATGGTGCATTGTTGGCGCGATTAGAACCCTGCGGATAAAAAACATGAACGTCGTATTTTCCAGTCGTCGGTAAATTGGGTTGAAACGTCGCCGTCGCTGTCGCCGCGCCGGTGACCGAACTGGCAAATTGATAATCTGCTCCAAAACGATCAGTTGCATTAGTACTCGACGACCATCCACCGCTAAAAACCGCCTCGGGATTATCAATGATGATCGTCCCCGCTGTGGAAAATTGATAAACACCCGAGACATAAGAATTCGTGCCGCCTGTGGAAATAACCTGAAAACTATAACGCGTTCCAGGATTCAATCCGGTCAGGAGAATCGTGTGGTTGGTAGAAATTTTTCGGTCGATGTAAGAACTATTCCCAAAACTGGCTCCCATCGCTGACATCGCCGAGGGACTTGAAATGACGGAACCGGCCACGGAAAATTGCACCAAACTGTCCGACGGAATCGTGCTTTTCCACGAGATCAACGCGCTGCGTGCGCCCGGTGTTGCACGAATCGAGTTCAAAAACGGAGAATCAGTGAGCGTCAAAAGTGCGTTCGAGCTGGTCGTTGTTCCAAAGCTATTGGTCACAACCACCGAATAGTTTCCGACCAATTCCGGCTGCGCATTGGAAATGGTCAGAGTGGAATTCGTCGCTCCGGAAAGATTAACGCCCTCAAATCGCCATTGAAAACTGAAGGGAGCCGCACCAGAAACAGCGACCGAAAAACTCGCGGAGTTTTCCGGATAAACCGCCACTGGCTGCGGCTGCGCAGTGATGGTGGGCACGGAATTTTGCGGCACCACGACGCTCAGCGAAACGACACTGCTCGTCACGGAACCAGTCAAATTTGTCGCAATGACAAAATAATTTGTGGAGTGCGATGTTTGAACATTGCTGATCACGAGGCTGCTGTTGGTTGCGCCAGGAACAGCGGTGCCGCTGGTTGTGGCGGAACCGGTGCGCCACTGAAATTTCGGCGATGACCCGGTAAATACCGAAGACAAAGTGGCAGTCATTCCTTGGGTGGTGGTCTGACTGGAAGGTTGCGTGGTGAGAAGAGGCGGATAATTATTTGTCCCCGTTAAAATTCCCGAAGCATCGACGATGTAAAACCCCGTTTGAATGTCGCTCAACAAAAGTTTGTTCAAGCCAAGATTCGGGAAAATCCCCCAATTACCTTGAAAGCTCGAACTTCTTGCGCCGGGAAATGTGTCGTAGGAACCAATGCGAATAGGTTTGGTTCGGTCGGTAATATCAAAAATCTGAATTCCATTTTGATACCAGGTCACAAAAAGGAGATTGCTGACCACCACAGGATTGTGAGGCAAATCAACTTCAAGTCCCATGGTTGCAGGAGAAATCGTCGTCCGCAAAACCGGGTTTGCCGGATTTGAAATGTCGTAAATTTTGACTTCTCCTCCGGTGGTTTCACGACACGTCACCAGCGTGTTTCCATCGGGCGTCGGCCAACTGCTGTGGGAACTGGCGCCGGAGATAATTCGCCCCAGCCAGAGAGCCGGTTGGGTTCCCACATTGCTCACATCCCAAATGTCAGTCTCGCCGGGAGACGTGCCACCATTGCCGAAATCGGACGTGTAAAGAATCGTGCTGGAACCTTTTTTAACAGCGGTGATTTGATGCACCTTGGAGGCGTTGGTTGAAACGATGTCTCGAATGAAACTTGGTGCCAAAGGATTGCTGACATCGATGACTTTGACCGTGTTAACTCCCGCAACGTGGGCCGCTTCATATAAAAAATTTCTTTCCAGAAAAACCGTATGCACTCTGTCATGGCCGCCGCTCGGTGAACCGATCTGCGCCAACAATGCCGGTGACGCTGCATTGGTCAGTGAAACAATGTGAACGCCGCCTCCGCTCCAACTTCCGAAATAACCAATTCGGTTTCGGACAAAACCAAGCTCGAACTGGTTAAAGTTTGTTGGAGTGGTCGTGTAGATCGATTCCAGAACCGGCAATGCGGGATTCGTAATATTGTAAATTCCAACACCGTAATTGTTGAAACCCGTCCAAATTCCTAAACAGGCAAGGTCACCTTCGGCCCAAACATCACCGAACGCAATGCCACTGTTTGGTGGTTCATGTTGCCCAACCAAACTCACGTTGATGTTTTGCGCTTCCACGGGAAACGCGTGTAAAAACAGAGAGACGAAAAGCGCCCACGCGAGAATGAAAATCCGGTGCATATTTGAATTGTTATCGTGACACTTTCGCCGGAATTGAACAAATGAATTTCTATTCACCTCAGTCATTTTTTCGTAAAAACCACGACGTGTTGGCGGGGTAAAACTTCGATGGTTTCTTTCCATTGCAAGGGATGCAGC
>JBKJOZ010000413.1:0-2558 GCA_046595315.1 Limisphaerales bacterium | reverse complement strand
TTACCAGCAACCTGTCGGTCGGTCCGTTTGGTCGTGTCGCTTTCTTCATTGAGAGATTCTTTTTCTCCGGGTGCGTTTGTCGGCCAAAGTCGAATGATTTGAGAAGGTTCGGCAGCTTTTGCCACCGTGGTTAGCAAGCAAACGCAAATAAACGAACCAAGGACAAATTTCATGCATTAAGTAAAACCCTTGATCATCGTTGAGTCGAAAACTTTTCTTGGGTTGCTTAATTCATAAAAATAAAAACTTCTTTGTCCGCTTTTGCGTTCGGCGGGCGTTTATGGATGAATGCCACTGATGGATGACATGGTTTTATTGCACGAATACGCTCAGGGACAATCCGAGTCCGCCTTTGCCGAGCTGGTTCGTCGCTACATCAATCTGGTTTATTCCGCCGCGCTGCGACAGGTGCGCGACCCGCATCTGGCCGAGGAAGTGACTCAGGCCGTCTTCATTATTCTCGCTCGCAAAGCCGGACAACTTTCCAAAGACACAGTGCTCTCGGGTTGGCTGCTCAAAGCCACTCGTTACGCGGCGAACAGCCAGATTCGCGGCGACATCCGGCGAACCCAACGCGAACAGGAGGCTTACATGCAATCCACTTTGAACGAACCGGACGCAGCGGCGTGGGAACAACTCGCCCCGCTGCTGGACGAGGCGATGACGTCGCTCAACGAAACTGACCGCAACGCACTCGCTCTGCGATTTTTTGAGAACAAAAGTGCACTGGAAATTGCCACTGTCTTGAAGATGAATGAAGAAGCAGCACAAAAACGCGTCAGTCGCGCGCTGGAAAAACTACGGAAAATTTTCAGCAAACGCGGCATGACAATGACGTCGGCACTGATTTCCGGTACGATTTTGTCGAATGCTGTTCAGGCCGCGCCAGTCGGTTTGCCAGCTGTTGTCACAACGACGCTGAATGGGGCTGGCATTGCCACATCCATCACCGCACTTGCGAAATCCGCTTTGCAAAAATTGGCATGGTCGAAGGCCAAGTTAGCTCTGGGATTGAGCGCTGCGATCTTGAGTCTCGGGGGCATTGTGGTCGCTGTCGCTAGCAATGTAATTGAGCCGCCGAAAAATCCTGCTCTCGTGCGCCAGATGCTTCCGGCGATCTTCAGCCACGTTAGTGCTCCGCTTCCTGCGCAGATGCGGTTTGTCGCTGAGATTGAAAATGTGCAACAGCCTTGGAGCGAGGTGAAAATTGTGGCCGAAGTTCAGCGCGAAGAAGCGAATGAACAAAAGCGCTATGAAAATATCGTTGGTTTACGCGAGGAAGATTGGGCAAAAGCTTCCAAAGCAGCGCTGGCACAAAGAAAACGCGCGCAGGCAGAGTTGCGGGAAATGCGGACAGAGATCGCGCGAGCCTATCACGCTGGCTCAAGGACGTCCGTCGTGCAGGAGTGGTTGGCTGGCGGTTTATGGCGATTGGATCAGACGGAGACGACGCCAATGCCCGATCGCCTTCGCGCCTCGAACCAGCCCTTGGCGCCCGGGGTGGAATATCGGACGACCACGATCAAAATCAGTGACCCCAATTTTTCTAAATTGCAATCGACCCGGATTGACCATGGACTACGCTCGGTGCGGTCCGGCAATTGGGCGAAAGAATCGCTCTGGCAAGCACACACGCTCGAACCGCAATTCGCTTTTTTGCTGACCTTCTCTGCTGCCGACCTGTTCACCACAAAGCGACTGCTTCACTCAAAACCCCAATCAGAAAAGGAAATTGATTCGTTCGCCGGAATTAAATTGGACGGAGATAAAGTTGAGGCATTGGCTTTGGGCAAATCTCTTTTGTGGAAAGTGGAAACCGACGAGATGGTTTTGAACGGTCGCAAGATGATGGTGTTGCGACTCAAAGGTCGGAATATCAGTCCTGCGCGCGGCGAGGAAATCGTGTTTTTCGCCGACGCAAACAATCTGACGAACATTTATCGCATCGAGCTAAACGCCATGGTCTCCAAGACGCCTTACATCTCCATCCGCGATGATTTTGACACGAACGGCTTTCCACACACTTGGATCGTTGAGACACCGAAAATGGAAACGACCAAGAAGATCGTAAAATTCAAAGCGGTAGAATTCAACGCGCAGTTCGACAAGCAAACCGTGTTTCAACCGAAGATTCCCACCGGCTATTTGGTCAATGGCGTCAAGAATTGACTGTTGAAGTTCGTCGCTGCTTAAAAAAATCTAAATGAAAGATCTGGAGTTGACGAGAGATTTGCGACTCACCCGCGATTAAATTTCTCCACAATTTCGCGGATGGCGCGGGTGTGCTCAGGCGTGCTGCCGCAGCAGGAACCAATAATGTTTGCGCCGGTTTCGAGGACGCTCGGAACGCCGAGCGCCAAATCAGCAGCAGATTGCTTATAAACAGCTTTTAAATTTTCCAGCACGGGAAGTCCGGCATTCGGTTGCACCATCACGGGCAAGCCGCAACTCTCGCGGTAAATTTGCGCAACCATCGCTGCACCGGGCATGTCCATTCCGGTGCCGCAATTCAGCGCGATGATGTTCGCGCCGCGTTCCTCGACGAATCCTGCGGCGCG
>JBKJOZ010000304.1:0-3254 GCA_046595315.1 Limisphaerales bacterium | reverse complement strand
CTTTACGAAGCCACCCGCCAGCGCGGCCAGGTGCTGGCGCAAGGCCCATTGAAAAATTGATGGACGGAGTTGTAGCTGGGTCGGAATCAGCCGCGAGTAGTAGTGGAAAGAAGAGTTGTTAACCCACCTTTTTAAAGGGACGATTTAATTATGCGTAATGGAAATATCAAACAGACGAGTTTCGTGCGGATGCTCAAACAACTCAGCACCACACTGGTTGTCGTGGTGATGGTGGCGGTGGCGTCCCCTGCTGCACCGACAACGCCTGAGAAGCCTTCGCCCGCTCCGTTTGATTCGGCTTCGTTGGCCAAAGCCACTCCTGCGCAGATCAAAGTGTTCTTTAACTCTGCAGAGTATAAAAATTTGCACACTACGGATGCCCAGTTCCTTGAGCATGCCTTCCGCGCCATTTTGCAACGAGAACCAGACAGACAAGGCTTTAATAATTGGACGACGGCAATGAAGAAGAATGCCGAAAATCCAAAGTTTCGAGAGAAGGTCGTGCAGGCCTTCTTAAACTCTCCTGAATACAGCGCTCTCCATCCCGTGAAGCAAGCGGTGGTCTTGCCGAAGAAAGATACCAAGCGCAATTCAGCCAACGTGCTTTTCAACAAGACAGGTGTGTTCGTCAATGACGCACATGCCCTGCCCGCCGACCGCTACGCGCCATTGTTCAAGAAAGCGAAAATAGCGTGGCTCGCTTTGCAGATTGATAACGGCGGCAATGTGCGTGCGGACAACGTGGCTGCTATCAAGGCCGGTTGGTTAAACGCGTGGCGCAAGGAAGGATTCAAAGTCGGCTTCTGGGGTTGTCCTCGCGGAGCTAATCAACACGACAGTCAGGCCGCCGTAGCTGCAGCCATCCCACTGGTGCAAAAGGACGCAGAGCTAGGAGTCAAGCTGACTGCCAAGTATGGTGGGGATCTCTACATCGCCAATTGCGAAGCTCATTACCAAAGCTTTAGCGCAAATGACCCTACACCTGCGCTTAACCGGGTTTACGTGGATGCCTTCAGGCTCGCCGCCGACGCGGCGGGGATTGGCAAGTTACCTCGCGCGCTGTCGAGCATGGGACGCGTGGCTTTGGATATGCAGCCTTGGATCGAGGATGGATGGGATGTGTTGCCGCAAGCTTATTGGAATTCCTATGCCGTTTACCAGCCGAGTCTCTGTGTTGATTTCTATGAGAAAGAAACGGGCTGGCCTATAGAACGAGTTCATCCCACGATCGCCACCTACCCGGGTGAAGGAGAGAAAAGGTCGGTGTCACTGCAGGACTATGCGGTGGATTTAAAGAAGAGGGCCACGGTCGGGTTTTCATACTACCTTCCGGAATCCTATCTCCACTTTGATGCCAGTGCTTATGAGCAGCTCGCTGGTATGGCAGCTCCCGTCAAGTGAATCACACCACCCGTTTCAGCAGCGTTTTAACTGAAAGTGGTCGCGGGCTGGCGTAATGCAGACTCACTAACTCCATCCTCTCCGACGTTACGGGCGCGCGCAACGTGTTCACCACTTGTCGCGGGTAGATCAGGTTCACGTTCTCTGGAATCGCCGCATCGAAACGCTCAGTGGCTTCGATCTTTTCAAACCCAGCAATGTTCCATGAAGCAATTAACAACGTACCGCCGCGCCCTTGCAGAACTTGCAGGCCGGGGCGCACTGTTTTTCCGTAACGTTCCTCCGCATTCAAGCCGAGCGCAGAGGAACCTTCGACCATTTCAATCCCTTGGTTCAGCGCGGGCACTGGAGCAGTCACGAGGTGAATCCGTTTTTCAAATTCTCCCTCGATGATGATGCGCGTCTTCACTTCGAAACGCCATTCTCCGAGTTCCGACCACCATTCGGTTTCAATACCTTCTGCGGTCATTTTTCCGCCATGCAAACCACTGCGTCCGGACAACCGACCAGATTGAGTCTTGCGGAAAACCAGCGCTTGATCCCACGGCATTCGGTCTGGTGCGGTCGAATAGTTAAATGGGAAATGGGATGAATAAGAGAACTTCTGGTAGGCATCGCGATAACGCGGTTTCCGCGCTTCATTGCGTGCCTGAAACATCCGCACCTGACCTGACGATTTGGTTCCTACCAGTAGCAGTTGCGCTTTTTCCAGACGCACTTTGTAATCGCTGCGTTCCACCGGCAACGCCTCCTCTCGGCAACTCCAGAAAATATCTTTCGCCGGAATTCCGTAGAGCGAGAATGTCTGCATGGCCCAATAAGGATGACCATTATCAATGTAAGGTTCGCGAACCCCCGTGCCCCCGCCCGCGCTAAACGCCTCGCGCAGTTTGCCGTTCTCTTTGTCAAACGCTCCCGCGTCCCAGTGAAATTCCAAATTGCGCCGCACGATGGCCTTCAGCAATCCGGGCGAATGCGGCCACAAGCCTTGCACATAGCCTTCCACTAACGGCATCAAGACTGACCAACGATAAATCAAGGAACGCCCGAACAAGACATGACTCCCGTTCGCCGCGAAGAACGACGGCGTCTTTTCCAGAAACTTTTTCAAGCGCTGGCTGAATCGAGCGGAGATCTCCGGGTAACTCTTCCCAACCATCCGGTTCCAATAAAGAAAGTGGCTCGCGAACGTCCAGAAGTTGTAGTAGTCGTAAACGGTCAGCGTCGGCGAATCGCTATACCAACCGTCCTCCGCAGATTTGGCCAACCCTTCCATTGCGGTCACATCCGCCAGCATCCATTCTTCTGAGCCGGAAAATTCTTTCCACCGTTTGGAAAGGGAAAGTCGCGCTGCCTGGTTCATCGCTGAAAACCACGCGTGATTGTTTTCCCGTTCGGGTATCTGTGTGCAACTCGCCAGCCATTTCTGGATGTTCGTCCGTTCCGCCGATGAGAGTTGTCCCACGAAATCATCGCCTAGTTGCCAGAGCGCCCATGCCACCAAAGACGCTTCTACTGCGCGCTGCGACACCTTCTCCTTCGACGCTTCTCCCCAGAAATCCGGGTGCGCCGGATCGAACGCATGTCGAAACGCGGCGAGTAACACCTCGGTCACCGTGAATATTTCAGTCCCTATCTTAAAGGATTGCGGCTCCTTCTTTGCCATGACCCACGCGGCCATCGCCGGCATCATTCGCGCGACCGAGACATACGATTTGCCGTTAGGTGTGAGGCAACTTTTCAGCAATGTCCCATTTGGAAAATCGCAAACCGCAAAGCTGTCGGAAGTCTTCCGCGCATTGCGCAAAAAGCCTTGGAGAATTTCGAGGAAATAAAAGTCGATGGTTCGCGCT
>JBKJOZ010000143.1:0-11276 GCA_046595315.1 Limisphaerales bacterium | reverse complement strand
GAAAAAAAGCACGCTCGGATTTTTTCCCGCAACGAACAGCAGCATCGGCGCAGACGCGACAACTTGGAACTCGCGCATCAGGAACGAACACAAAATTTCGTCAGTCAAACCGAAGCGGCGCATCTCGATTTACAAAAAAACAGCACGGAGAAAGAAGCGCAATTCAAGGCCGATTTCCAAGCGCAATGGGCGGTTCTGGAATCCGATTGGAAAAAGAAAGTTGAGCCAATTTACGAAACCATTCGCGCCATTACCACCTCCGCCGCCCAACTTTTCCCCGACTGGAACGAGCCATCGTGGAAAAACTGGACTCCGCCAAATCAGTTCTTGCAGGCGACCAAATTTGCCGATCTGGAAATTGACGTGGAAAAATATTCTGGCGGTATTCCAAAAGATAAACGACTTGCCTTGCCGGGCGGGAAGCAATTTTCCATTCCACTTTTACTCACCTATCCGCAGCAAGGCGCGTTGCTTTTTGAAACAAAAGAATCGGGCCGCGACGCAGCCGTGGCCGCATTGAACAACGTTATTTTGCGTCTGCTTTCAACTTCAGCTCCAGGAAAATTAAGTTTTACTGTGCTGGACCCAGTTGGCCTCGGACAAAATTTTGCAGGCGTGATGCACCTCGCTGATTCCGCCGATCATGTCATCAATAGCCGCATCTGGACGCAGCCTGCACAGATCGAGGAACGCCTCGCTGAACTGAATGAGCACATGGAAAAAGTCATTCAGATGTATTTGCGTAACGAATACGAAACCATTGCGGAATACAACGAACAGGCTGGAAATATTGCGGAGAAATATCACTTCCTCGTCGTCGCGAATTTTCCGGCGAATTTTAGCGACGTCGCCGCAAAACGTCTTCTCAGCATCGCGGCGAGTGGTGCGCGCTGCGGCGTTTTTACGCTCATTCATTGGGATCACACCCAACCGGAGCCGCCGCAGTTTATTCCAGACGAACTTCGGAAAAGCAGCGTCTCGTTAGTTTGCAATGGAAACAAATTCGCGTTCTCGGGAAAATTTATTCCCGGAACAAATTTAATTTTGGATCTTCCCCCTGCTCCCGATTTTGTCACTGAGTTCATCCAAAAAGTTGGACAGAGCAACCGAGATTCCAATCGCGTGGAAGTTCCGTTTTCACACGTTGCGCCGGACGATTCCAACTTGTGGAACTTGGAAACCGCGAACGAACTTCGCGTCCCAATTGGCCGCACTGGCGCAACCAAATTTCAATATCTGGCGATTGGCAAAGGCACGCGCCAACACGTGCTGATCGCGGGGAAAACCGGCTCCGGCAAATCGACTTTATTTCATGTCATCATCACGAACCTGGCGCTGTGGTGCAGTCCCGAGGAAGTGGAGTTTTACCTGATCGATTTCAAAAAAGGGGTCGAGTTCAAATGTTACGCGGACAAACGGTTGCCGCATGCGCGCGTTGTGGCCATTGAAAGCGATCGCGAATTTGGCCTGAGCGTTTTGCAGCGCGTCGATGCGGAATTGAAACGGCGCGGTGATTTATTTCGCGCGCTCGGCGTGCAAGATCTTGCCGGATACAAAAAAGCGGGCGGCAGCGAAGCCGTGCCGAGATCGCTTTTGATCGTGGATGAATTTCAGGAATTTTTTGTCGAAGATGACATCGTTGCGCAAGACGCCTCCGTGTTGCTCGACAGAATTGTCCGGCAAGGCCGCGCGTTTGGGATTCACGTATTACTTGGTTCGCAAACGCTCGGGGGCGCTTATTCGATGGCGCGAACGACGATTGGCCAAATGGTCATTCGCATCGCGCTTCAATGCAACGAAGCCGACGCGTATCTCATCATGGATGACAATAATCCCGCACCACGTTTGCTGTCCCGCCCAGGCGAAGGAATTTACAACGACGCGGCGGGAAATATTTTGGGCAACAGCCCCTTCCAAGCGGTCTGGCTGTCGGACGACGTGCGCGACGGTTATCTGGACAAAATTCGCGACCACGCGGACAAAAGCAAAATCCCCTATTCCGCACCAATTGTCTTTGAAGGAGATGCTCCAGCCAATGTCAGCGAGAACTCGATTCTTCACGATTTGCTGCAGGCAGAATCAGTTAAACTTCCCAGTGCCGCTCGCATTTGGCTGGGTGCGCCGAATTCAATCAAGGGGCCGACCGAAGCCGTGTTCCAAAAGCAAAGTGGAAACAATCTCCTCATCATCGGGCAAAGTGATGACGCTATTCTGTCCATTTTATCCATCGCATTGGTTTCACTTGCTGCACAATTTCCGATCGGGGCTACGCGATTGGTGGTGTTCGATGGCAATCCGCCAGGATCGGCGCCGCACGAATTTCTAAAAAATATTATTCACGCGCTTCCGTCCGAAGTGACCATTGCAAAACCACAGGATTTGCCGGAACTCATGAACAAATTTACGGCGGAAATGAAGCAACGAGCCGAGGACACAACGATCGCCGAAACGCCCGAAACATTTTTATTCATTCATGGGCTGCAGAAATTCTCAAAATTTCGCAACGAAGACGAATTTAGTTTTTCTTCGGACGATTCCGCAGCAAATCCTGCGGCGCAGTTGAACAAATTAATTTGCGAAGGGCCGAGCCTTGGATTCCACGTCATCGCCACGTGCGACACTTACAACAATGTAAATCGTTTCCTCGGCAAGAAGGCATTGAGCGAGTTTGAAATGCGCATCCTCTTCCAGATGAGTGCCAATGATTCAGCCAGCCTCATTGATGATCCGAAAGCTGGTTCGCTCGGTTTGCATCGCGCGCTTTTTTACAACGAGCAGGAAGGCTATCTCGAATTATTCCGCCCCTACGCGTTACCTCGCAACGAATGGATTGAGCAAGTGAAACAAACGTTGTCCCGCCGTCTCAAAGCTAAATAACTCGTTACATGCGAACCAAATTTCGTTGAGGCAAAGTTTGATCATTTTTGGAAACAAAAAAGCGATTTGGAAAAATCCAAATCGCTTGTGAAAGAATTTAAAGCGACGAAGTCGCCGACCCGTCCTAAGTCAAAACAATCTTGTCGCCGTCTTTTAAGGTGACTAGTGCTTTTTTCCAAGAAGGTGTTCTACCCGCCGCCGCCGTCCGTTTACGACGAGCTTTACCGCGAACATTCATGGTGTTGATTTTGACAACTTTCACCTTGAAGAGTTCCTGCACTGCCTGACGGATTTGAATCTTGTTCGCGCGGCGGTCTGCCACCACGGTGTATTGATTCAATTTGTCGGATTGACGCGTACCCTTTTCGGTAACGCGTACGGTTTTAATGATTTCGAAAGTATTCATGAATTTAAAGTTTGGCCAAACGTTGTTCGACTTTTTCAAACGCGCCGCGCGTAAAAATTAATTTATCGCTGCGCAAAACCTGATAGGTGTTCAAATCCTCACCTGTGGTTACTTCGACGTAGGAAACATTTCGGGAAGAACGAATCAAATTGTCATCCGAACTTTCCGCTACGATCAGCGTCGTCCCATCGATTTCCAATGCGTTTAAAACATTAAGAAATTCCTTGGTCTTGCCCGCAGCCAATTTGAAATCAGAAACCACTGTCACATCGCCCATTTTGAGGCGTTCGCCCAAGGCTTTGCGCAAGGCGAGCTTTTTGGTCGAACCATTGACCTTTTTGCTAAAATCACGCGGTTTCGGACCGAACACCACGCCACCTCCGCGCCACAGCGGAGAGCGGAATGAACCGGCACGAGCGCGACCAGTTCCTTTTTGTTTCCACGGTTTTTTGTTGGTTCCTTGCACTTCGCCAGCGGTTTTGGTGCAGGCTGTTCCGCTGCGTTGCGCCGCGCGATAAGCCGTCACGGCATCATGAACGGCTTGAGTGCCTTTGCCATTTTCAATGACATCGAACTTCACTTCCAGTTCGCCGGCGCTTTTGCCTTTGATATCTTTAACAGTCAATTTCATAAAATTTTCCGCAAACTTGGGTTCGCGATTTGTTAATTATTTCTTTGCGGCTGCAGCGGCTTTTCCTTTGACCTTGCCAACAGCGACTTTGGGTTCCTTGCGATGTTTAGCCGCATCCGAACCTTTGGGCAATTTCTTGGATTCACGGATTACAACGTAACTGTTATTGCTGCCTGGAATTGCGCCTTTGATCAACAAAAGATTATCATCTTCGCGCACTTGAATCACTTCCAAGTTTTGGGTGGTGACCCGAACTTGTCCCATGTGACCAGGCATGCGCATACCACGCATAACAGTGCCTGGAAACAACCGTTGACCGATCGCGCCAGGACGGCGACGAAAGCCTTTTGATCCATGCGATGCGTCACCGCCACGAAAATTGTGCCGCTTCATGACGCCTTCGAAACCACGGCCTTTTGTGATGCCAATTGCATCGACAAAATCTCCTGCCGCAAAAATGTTGGCACCGACTAAATCGCCCGGCTTCACCGTCAAAGTGAAATCACGAAACTCGCGAATGCGTTTCACTGGAAGTGCATTGTGTTTCTTCATGTGGCCGAGCAATGGCTTGGTCAGACGATGCTCTTTTTGATCGTCAAAACCGAGTTGGACAGCATTGTAGCCATCACTCTCTTGAGTTTTAACCTGAATGACCCGATTAGGGCCAACGGCAACTACAGTGACCGAGTGAGCAACGCCTTTCGCATCATAGACGCGTGTTTGGCCCAGTTTTTTTCCTAAAAGTCCTAGCATAAAATCAAATTTTGATGGTGATATCGACGCCAGCAGGCAGGTTTAGTTTTTTCAGTTCATCCACGGTTTTTGCGGTTGGCTCAATAATGTCCAAAAGCCGCTTGTGAGTGCGCTGCTCAAAAGTTTCCTGCGATTTTTTGTCGGAGTGAGGGGAACGTTGAACCGTCCAGCGTTCTACACGTGTAGGAAGTGGGATCGGACCGGCAACCCGTGCGCCAGTGCGTTTTACAGTTTCGACGATGTCATGAGCCGATTGGTCAATGACGCGATGATCGTAAGCTTTCAGTCGTATGCGAATGCGTTGTCCAGCCATAATATAAAAAGAACAAGGTTAAGAGTTAATGTTTTAAGTGCGTGCTGCCGGTCGAGATTTTGCCGAATCCAAAATTGTATTCAAGACACTGTTTGGAACTTGCTCGAATGTGAGCGGTTCCATCGAGTAAGAAGCGCGCCCTTTCGAGAGCGAACGAATCGCAGTGGCGTAACCGAACATTTCCGAAAGCGGAACGTTCGCATTAAGGATTGTTTGGCCGTTTTTGGCTTCGATACTGATGATTTTTCCGCGACGACGATTGATGTCGCCGAGAAGATCGCCTTGATACTCATCAGGCGTCGTGACTTCCACCTTCATGATCGGTTCGAGCAGAACGGGTCCTGCGTTTTTCACAGCGTCTTTGAAAGCGAAAATGCCAGCCATCTTAAACGCCAGTTCGTTCGAATCAACTTCGTGAAATGATCCATCAACGACCTGCGCTTTAACGTCGATCATCTGGTAACCAGCATAAACTCCGCTACGAATTGCTTCTTCGATCCCGTCGATGACCGCAGGAATATACTCTTTCGGAATAGCACCACCGACGACTTTGTTTTCAATCTCGAGGCCTTTGCCTTTTTCGTTCGGTTGAATTTTTACGACAGCGTGTCCGTATTGTCCGCGACCGCCAGATTGACGAATGAATTTGCCTTCGCCTTCTGCATCTTTTGTGATCGTTTCGCGATAAGCAATTTGCGGTGCGCCAGAATTCGCTTCAACTTTGAATTCGCGTTTAAGGCGGTCACAAATAATTTCCAAATGCAACTCACCCATCCCCGCGATAATAAGCTGGCTCGTTTCTTCGTTTGTGAAGCAACGGAAAGTCGGATCTTCTTCCGCGAGACGTTGCAAACCTTCCGACATTTTGTCGCGATCAGCTTTCGTTTTTGGCTCAATCGCCATACTGATAACTGGCTCTGGAAATGTTGGCGGCTCAAGCGTCACATCGAATTCTTCATTACAAAGCGTGTCGCCCGTTGTGATATTGCGCAAACCGACCAACGCGGCGATGTCACCGGAATAAACGGCATCAATATCTTTGCGTTCACTGCCTTGAATGACCATCAAGCGACTGACGCGTTCGCGTTTGCGCGTGCGCGGATTGTAAATCGTGTCGCCCTTCTTCAATTGGCCGGAATAAACACGGAAGAAAACCAACTTCCCAGCGTAAGGATCGGTCCAAAGTTTAAATGCGAGCGAACAAAATTTCTCGTTGTCGTCAGATACAACCTCGATTTTGTTGTCGGTGCCGGGTTCAAGTCCCTGCGCCTGAGGAATGTCCAATGGGCCTGGTAAATAATCGATAACCGCATCAATCAACGGTTGCACGCCTTTTTTCTTAAACGCTGAGCCGCAGAGCACTGGCACAAATTCAATTGCGCAGGTGAGTCGACGAATGGCTGCTTTCAACGTCAAAGAATCAACCGGTTTTTCTTCCAAAATTAGCTCGGCAACCGCGTCATCTTTGTTGGAAACCGCTTCGATCAATTCCTGCAATGCGGCTTTAGCTTTTTCTTTGTAAGCATCTGGAATATCTTTGACCTCGTATTTAAGCCCTTCGTTTTCAATATCACCCGAACCCCAGACAATTGCCTTCTGGCTTACGATGTCGATGATGCCTTCGAAATTTTCTTCAGCACCGATGGGAAGATGAATTGGAAATGCGTAAGCTTTGAGCTTGTTGCGCATATCATCCAATGCGTTTTGGAAATTTGCGCCAGTGCGATCCATCTTGTTAACGAATGCGATGCGGGGAACTTTATATTTAGTCGCCTGACGCCAGACGGTTTCGGACTGCGGCTGAACACCAGCAACTCCGCAAAAAACTGCAACGGCCCCATCAAGAACGCGCATGGAACGTTCGACTTCAGCGGTGAAATCGACGTGACCCGGAGTGTCGATAATATTGACGCGATGGGGAACACCGGCGTAAGACTTTTCCAAGCCTTCTTCTTTTTTCTGCGTCCAAAAGCAAGTGACGGCAGCGGACGTAATCGTGATGCCACGTTCTTTCTCCTGCTCCATCCAGTCGGTGACAGTATTGCCGTCATCGACGTCACCAATCTTATGGATCAGCCCTGTATAAAAAAGAATGCGCTCGGTCGTCGTTGTTTTGCCGGCATCAATATGCGCGGCAATACCGATATTGCGCGTGCGCTCCAACGTATATTGCCGATTCGGCGAATTGACCGTTTTATT
This sequence comes from Limisphaerales bacterium, assembly GCA_046595315.1. Taxonomy (GTDB): domain Bacteria; phylum Verrucomicrobiota; class Verrucomicrobiia; order Limisphaerales; family CANJXF01; genus CANJXF01. The sequence continues at coordinate 4,097 of JBKJOZ010000143.1, read as the reverse complement.
TTCTACTACTGCACTCATTTCAAAATCCTAAAGACTAAAACGCCCCGACGTTAATTCGGGGCGCGGTTTAAATTAAAAACAATTACCAACGGAAATGCGCGAAAGCTTTATTCGCTTGGGCCATCTTGTGGACGTCATCGCGTTTGCGAATCGCATTTCCCTGCCCTTGATACGCTTCCATGATTTCAGCGGCCAGCGCTTCTTTCATTGTAATGCCTTTACGGGCATCTGCAAAATCAACCAACCACCGCATCGCCAAGGCAAGCTGCCGATCCGTAGGAACTTCCATTGGAACCTGATAAGTCGCACCACCAACCCGGCGGGCTTTGACTTCCAAACGGGGCTTGGCGTTGTCCACTGCGCGCTGCAAAATCTCGAGCGGTGTGGATTGCGGATTTTTTTCCGCCAATTTGTCAAACGCACCATAAACGATCCGTTGCGCGAGACTTTTCTTACCGGATTGCATGACCGTATTTACCAGTCGCGAAACCAGCGTGCTTTTGAATTTGCCATCTTCAATCAATGGTCTTTTGTCTGCTTGACGACGTCGTGACATAAAAATTATTTCTTAGCTTCTCCTGCTTTGGCCGCTTTCGGACGTTTCACACCGTATTTGGAACGGCTCACACGGCGTTTTTCAACACCCGCTGCGTCCAGTGTACCTCGGACAATGTGATAACGCACTCCAGGCAAATCTTTCACCTTTCCACCGCGAATCAGAACGATTGAGTGTTCTTGCAAATTGTGACCTTCGTCAGGAATGTAGGCGATGACTTCGTGCCCATTCGTCAAACGAATCTTCGCCACTTTGCGCATCGCGGAGTTTGGTTTCTTTGGCGTGCGCGTCATGACTTGGAGACAAACGCCACGACGAAACGGCGAATTTTGCAAAGCCGGTGATTTCGACTTTCTACGTATTTTGGTACGTCCTTTTCGGACGAGTTGATTAATTGTTGGCATTGCAGCTTAACGTTTTAGCACCCCGCGCTCTATCTCCGGGGAAACGGAGCGCGGAATATAGCAAAGGATTTTTCCCTTGCAACAAGTTATTTGTTTTTGATTGTTATTTTTGTTTTTTAACTCGCCAACGGCTCTTCGAGCAACGCATTTGGCTCCTCTATTTGAATTGGTTCGACCAATGGTTTCAGCTCCACTTTTCGGTGATAACTGTAACCTGTGCCCGCTGGAATAATATGTCCCATGATCACATTTTCCTTGAATCCACGGAGGTAATCGACACGCGAGGTGGTCGCAGCTTCCGTCAAAACGCGAGTCGTGTCTTGGAATGACGCAGCACTCAAGAAACTTTCTGTTTCCAAAGATGCCTTCGTGATCCCGAGCAACACCGGTTGTGCTTCGGCAGGCTTTCCGCCCATTTTTTCCACGCGCTGATTTTCGTTGTCGAACTCGATTTTGTCGATCTGTTCGCCCCACAAAAATTGAGTATCCCCAGGTTCAGTGATACGAATTTTGCGCAACATCTGGCGCACGATGATTTCGATGTGCTTGTCGTTAATCGTCACACCTTGCAAGCGATAAACTTCCTGCACTTCGTTCACCAAATGTTCCTGCAATTCCTGTGGCCCGCAAATATCCAGAATTTCGTGCGGATCCATTGGACCTTCCGTCAATTGCTGACCTTTTTTCACGAAGTCACCCTTGAAGACAATGACGTGACGCCCGATTGGAATCAGATGCTCTTCTTCCAACGCGGTCTGTTGGTCTTTAATCACGATGCAACGTTTTCCGCGAACGCTTGCTCCGAAATCAACGATGCCGTCGATCTTAGAAATTTCAGAGGCTTCTTTCGGACGGCGCGCTTCGAAAAGTTCAGCCACACGCGGCAAACCGCCGGTGATGTCTTTCGTTTTAGAAGTTTTGCGCGGGGTTTTTGCCATCAAAGTTCCAGCAACGATACGATCGCCTTCCTTCAAAACGACGTGAGCACCTGAGGGAATCGGATAGTTGGCCAGCGGTTCGTTTTTCTCACTCAAGATGACGATCTGCGGATGCAAATCTTCCTTGTGCTCAATGATGACCATAGCTTCCTGGCCGGTGGTTTCGTCCATTTCCTGTTTCATCGTTACTCCTTCGATGATGTCATGGAATTTAATCTTACCGGCTTTTTCCGACAAAATCGGAACGTTGTAAGGATCCCATTGCACGAAGGCTTCGCCCTTTTTTACTTTGCCACCGTTCGGAACAGAAATGACTGAACCGATCACGAGGTTGTGCGCTTCGAGTTCGCGACCGTCTTCAGCCAAAATGGAAACGGAACCGTTTTTGTTCAGCACGATGCTGTTTCCGTCTTCGAGTTTCACCAGACGCAAATCATTGTAACGCATCGTACCTTCCAGCTTCGCTTTGATTTGGGGCTGTTTAAAAACAGCCGCCGCCGTTCCGCCGATGTGGAACGTGCGCATCGTCAATTGCGTGCCAGGTTCGCCAATCGATTGCGCAGCGATAATCCCCACCGCTTCGCCGAGTTTAACCAAGCCACCGTTGGCAAGGTTTCGTCCATAGCAACGAACACAAATGCCTTGCTTACTTTCACAGGTGAGCACGGAACGGATTTTAACCTTTTCGATACCAGTATGATCAACGAGTTTCGCCTTTGCTTCATCGATTTCTGTGTTGGCTTTACTGATGACATGTTTCAAATCACTCGGATCCACGATATCGTCGCATGAGAATCGACCCACAAGGCGTTCGCTCAATTTCACAACTTCATCTTCACCTTCGTAAATTGCGCCCACCAAAATTCCGTTGGTCGTGCCACAATCGAGTTGGCGGATAATCACGTCTTGAGAAACATCGACGAGCTTGCGCGTCATGTACCCGGAGTCCGCAGTTTTGAGCGCTGTGTCGGCCAACCCTTTGCGAGCGCCGTGCGTCGAGATGAAATATTCCAAGACGGTCAGACCTTCGCGGAAGTTTGAGAGAATCGGTTTTTCGATAATATCGCCGGACGGTTTCGCCATCAAACCACGAACGCCAGCGAGCTGACGAACTTGTTGACGATTACCACGAGCGCCGGAATCGACCATTAACGAGACTGGATTGAATTCGGCTTTGCCCTGATTGTGATCGAGCGTCTTCAACATGACGTTTGCGATCTGGTCGGTGCAATGCGTCCAGATGTCGATGATCTTATTATAACGTTCGCCCGGCGTGATGACACCTTTGCGATAACTTTTTTCGACGTCCGCAATGAGTTTTTGCGCGTTCTCGATTTCCTGCCCTTTTTCCTTCGGGATAATCATGTCGTCGATTCCGACAGACACACCGGCGCGAGTCGCTTCGCGGAAACCGGCATCTTTCAATTTGTCGAGCGTGACAACCGTTTTGTCCTGTCCACAAATTTTGTAGCATTTCCAAATCAAATCACCGAGCGCGGTCTTAGTGACAACTTTGTTGGGGAAACCGATTTCCTCCGGCCAAATTTCACTGAAAATGACGCGACCGACCGTGGTCTCGATTACTTTTTTCTCGGAATCGCCGTATTCGGTTTTCTTACCGTGATCAGGATTTGCGAAACGAATGCGTTCGTGAATTCCAACTGCCCCGTCGGCATAAGCAAAATTCACTTCGCTCTTGCCGCCGAAAAGTTTTAAGCGACCATTTTTTGCAACCGGCTTGCGCGGTTCGGCCGTCAGATAATAACAGCCTAGAGTGATGTCTTGCGTCGGCGTCATGATCGGCTTTCCGCTCGACGGTGAGAAGATGTTGTTCGGTGCAAGCATGAGCAAACGCGCTTCCAATTGTGCCTCGACCGACAGCGGAACGTGAACGGCCATTTGATCGCCGTCGAAATCCGCGTTGTAAGCGGTGCAAACCAGCGGATGAATGCGAATTGCTTCGCCTTCGATCAAAATCGGCTCGAATGCCTGGATCGAAAGACGATGCAAAGTCGGCGCGCGGTTGAGCAACACCGGATGACCTTTGGTGACTTCTTCGAGAATGTCCCAAACTTCCGGCGACTGTCGTTCAATCATTTTCTTCGCCGAACGAACGGTGTGAACGTAACCGAGTTCTTTCAAACGACGGATGATAAACGGCTCGAACAACACAAGCGCCATTTTCTTCGGCAACCCGCA